>NZ_JBJFLO010000006.1:0-216706 GCF_045363175.1 Xanthomarina sp. GH4-25 | reverse complement strand
GCCATCGTCTGAACCACAACTTGTTAAATCTGTGGATGTAATGGAGAACCCTAAATCTGGCTCATCTAAAATAATTTGACCTAAATTATCTGTACATCCTGAAATATCTTCCATTACAACAATAGAATCGTAAACCCCAGATTCTAAGCCTGTAATAACATAACTACCTGATGCATCTGCTGTTACTAACAATGTTTCTGTAACCGAATTGTGAAGGTATGTAATGGTGTAACTGCTTCCTGAATTTAATCCTGAAATGGTAATTGTGCCATCGTCTGAACCACAACTTGTTAAATCTGTGGATGTAATGGAGAACCCTAAATCTGGCTCATCTAAAATAATTTGACCTAAATTATCTGTACATCCTGAAATATCTTCCATTACAACAATGGAATCGTAAATCCCTGAATCTAATCCTATAAGAACATAATTACCTGACGCATCTGCTGTAATTGTTAATGTTTCTGTAATCAAATTGTGAAGGTATGTAATGGTATAACTGCTTCCTGGGTTTAATCCTGAAATGGTAATTGTGCCATCGTCTGAACCACAACTTGTTAAATCTGTGGATGTAATGGATAGTACTAAATCTGGCTCATCTAAAATGATTTGTCCCAAATTATCTGTACATCCTGTAGCGTCTTCGGTAACTACTATAGTATTATAGATTCCTGCTGATAATCCACTCAAGATTATCGCTCCTGATGCATCAGATATTACAGTTGTGGTTTCTGGTGTGCCTGAATAATTATATGTAATCGTATAATTTGTAGTAGCATTTAAATCTGAAATAGTAATGCTACCATCGGCAGTACCACAATCTGTAGGATTTGTCCAATTTATTGCGGCATTTATATTTGGTGCAGTTAGTGAAACATCATCCAAATCACTTGAACAACCTGTTGCATCATTGGTTATTTCTATATTTTCATAAGCACCTTCTGACAAGTTTGAGATTGTAATCTCTCCCAACCCATCGGACTGTATATTTTGTGAAACTCCAGATCCCAAATAATCAAAGGCAATGATATAAAACGTGTTGGGGTTTAAATCTGATATTGTTATCGTCCCATCATTAGCGTTACAATCTGTTAAATTATTAAATGTAATTGAGCTAATTAATGTTGTTGAAAGCAATTCAGCTATATTTTCATCAGTTAGTGCTCTATTCCAATATCTAAAATCGTCCATAGCGCCTTTGAAATAATTTGCAGGGCTACCCAACACCCTGTCATGTCTTCCTATAGAACCTGGTAAATCCGAATATTGCAATGTTCCTCCAGAACCCGAATAAACACCACCTCTTTCGTTACAATCAAAATAGATTTCCATATCATTAGCAGAATTAACTACTATTACAATTTGATGCCAATTACCAACGTCAATTGCCGAATTAGAAACATAGGTCCTACGTGTTGAAGATAAATAAGTATAAGAACCATCTCCATAGTTTATTGCATAATTACCTGTAGATGCTTGAGAATTAAAAAAAATGCCAGTATTCCTATCTTCTTCAAAAGATGTATTAAATACTGCTCGATCATTTAAATTATAACTTTCATACTTGATCCAGAATGAAAAAGAAACTGGTAAAACTGGCTTCAATTCGGAAATATTAGGAAAATTAATATAGTCATCAACTCCATCAAAATGAATGGCGGCATTAGGATTTCCAAATCTATCCTCTACAAAAGTGGCTCCAAAATTCACGGCATCATTGCCATTCACACTTAAATCGCCTGTATCTCCATTAAAACCATAATGAAGCAACAAACCATCAGTAAGACTTTGAGCAAATAAATTAGAGCACAACAAAAATAAAATTAAGTTTAAAATTCTCATTTACAAATCATCTCTTAATTAACAACTAATCTTTTAAGAATGTATATATATTTGCAAGGTATAAAAAACATTCAATGAATTTAATTTACAGATTTATTTATAGTTCAAAAGTAAACTTTTTCTTTAGGAATATTAACCATCCCTTAAGAGATTTGTTTTTCAATAAAATCAAAATACCTCCTTCTGGAATAATAAATCTCAAAACAGATTCGGGCTATTTAAAAATTGCAACTAATCAGACAAGTTATCTAACTCAACTACTATTCTGGAATGGTTACAAAAAATTTGAATATTCTGAAATTTTTGAAAAACTCTCAAAGCAAATTGACATATTTTTAGATGTAGGATCCAACATAGGCTACTACTCTTTATTGGCTTCAAAATCAAATTCAAAAATCAAAGCTTTTGCTTTTGAACCTGCTCTTGGACCAAAACACTATTTAAAAGAGAATATTAAATTAAATAATTTTCAAAACAATATTGAACTCATTGATCTTGCAATTTCAGACTCTATTGGTGAAATAGATTTTTATGAAGTTCAAAATAAAAAGTATAAATATTTAAAATACAATCTTGCTGGAGAAGGAAATACAGGTACAAAGAAAACATCTAGAAATTTTAAGTTAAATAAGGTTAACTCAACAACATTAAGCAATTTTGTAGGCTTAAAAAAACTAAACAAAATAGATTTAATTAAGATTGACACAGAAGGTACAGAAGCTGTAATTTTAAACTCTGGTTTAAGTGAGGTAAAAAAATTTGAACCAATCATTATTTGTGAAACATTATTTAATAAAATTGAAAGTGATTTAGATGACATTTTTAAGTTGTTGAATTATGAATTTTACAATCACACTCCAAAAGGTCTCAAAAAAGTGGACACAATTAAAAGAAAGTTCGATGATGGGGTTAGAAATTGTTTTTTTGTTCCACAATCTAAAGTCCATTTGATTTCAGAGTTTATTATAAAGTGAATTTCTACATTGTCATACCAGCCCACAACGAAGAAGCTTGCATCCAGCAAACTTTAAGTTCTTTGGTCACTCAAACCCTATTACCAAAACATATGGTGGTGGTTAATGATAATTCTACAGATAAAACAAAGCAAATTGTTGAAGAATTCACATTAAAATATGATTGGATATCATTAGTGAATACAACCTCATCGGACAAACATTTACCTGGCTCAAAAATCATAAATGCGTTTTATAAAGGTTATGAATTTTTAGATAGCGATTATGATGTGATTTGTAAATTTGATGCAGACTTGGTTTTTCCTAATAATTATTTACAGCAATTAGCGTTTCACTTTCATACAAATGATAAATTAGGTATGGCATCCGGTTTTTGCTATATAGAAAAAAACAACACTTGGGTTTTAGAAAACTTAACCCGAAAAGATCATATTCGTGGTGCTTTAAAAGCCTATAAAAAAGCATGTTTTGAACAAATTGGAAAACTAAAAACATCGATGGGTTGGGATACGGTTGATGAGTTATTAGCCAAATTTTATGGTTGGGAATTACTAACAGATGATTCTCTCCATGTAAAACATTTAAAACCTACAGGAATTAGTTATAACAAAGCATCCAAACACCTTCAAGGAGAAGCCATGTACAAAATGCGTTATGGTTTTTTGATAACGCTTATATCAGCTTTAAAATTAGCTTATAAAAAAGGTAGTTTCAGTTTATTTAAAGAGTATATGGGTGGATTTTTTAAAGCAAGAAAAGAAAAACTTCCTTATTTGGTTTCAGAAGAACAAGGAGAATTTATTAGAAACTTGCGTTGGAAAGGGATTTTTAGTAAGCTTAAATAATTTCAAGGAATCTTAAAAATAAAATACTTCGACAGCGTTCTGTATGAGACTAGGAATTTAATTAAAACTCCAATCTTTATAACTCGAAGAGGCTTCTAATTCATTTTCAAGAGAGGCTTCTAACTCAGGAAAGAAGTCAATTCCTGTAAGTGTTTCAATGGAATCTACTGACACGACAAACTTATATAAAGGTTTTTGATAATTTACATGAGGCATTAAGAAAGCAATCATTTTTGTTTTTCCAGTATTGTTGTCTATTAAGATTTTATAAAACTGATTTGGAACAGAAACTCGCTCATCACCTATGGTTTCCATATCGCCATTTAAAACACCTCCAGTAATTACAAAAACACCATTGTATTTACTTGCCCAATATCTTACTTTTTGTTCTAAAGAATTCCAAATCCCAGAATTAAACTCATGATTTTGAGGACTTATGTTACTAGTTAAAAAAGTTTCATTATAAGCCTTTTGACTATAGGCCTTGTCACCTGCAGGACATAAATGACCTCTATCGAAACCTGATTTTTTATAATTCCTCCAATGTGCAGCTCCTGTTTTTACAGCTGGATCTATTTCAAAATAAGGGCGTTTGAAATTGGTATTTGATAGATGTTCTTTCTTTAATTCGTAAGCCACCCATTCTGCTTGTTCATGAGGTTCACTATAAGATAAAGAATAGCCTTCATGATGGATTATTTGTCCCGTGGTACTTGTTGGCAAAAAGAATTCGTTCGTATCGCTTTTTACAGTTTTACCAGTATCTACAATGTCTTGTTGTTCTTTTTCATCTAAATAGATTTCAAAATATAAAACACCACAAAAAAGAAGAATGGCAATGATGGAAAATGTGGTTCTTTTTTTCATATAAAAAACCTACAACATTATAAAAACCTTGTAGGTTGATAGATTTATTGTAAGGATGCCAAACTAGCTTTCAATGTCTCAATTTTAGCCAAAGCATCAGCTTCTTTATTACGTTCGTTAGCAATAACTTGTTCTGGTGCTCCAGCAACAAAACGCTCGTTTGATAATTTCTTTTGAACGGATTTCAAGAAGCCTTCTGTATATTTTAACTCCTCTGAGAGTTTTTTGATTTCTTCTTCAACATTGATAGCTCCGGCTATTGGTATAAAATATTCATTAGATTTCACTCTAAAAGTTAAAGCGCCTTCAATAGCTTCTGTAGTATAATCTATAGCTTCTAAATTCCCTAATTTTGCTATAACTTCATCAAAAGTGTTTTTAGTATTTTCATTATTTATTACAGAAAAACCTATGGCATCTTTAAACGCAATGTTCTTTTCTTTTCTAATGTTTCTAATACCAGAAACCACATCTTGAGCAAACTCAAATTCCAAAATTAAAGTCTCATTTATTGGCTTAGTCTCTGGCCATTTCGCAATTATTAAAGCATCTTCTGGTGTTCTTTCAGTAATATATTGCCAAATTTCTTCAGTAAGAAATGGCATAAATGGATGTAACACTTTTAGAATATCCTCAAAAATAGCTACGATACTTTTTAATGTTTTAGCATCAATAGGTTGTTGGTAAGCTGGTTTAACTATTTCCAATAACCAAGAAGCATAGTCGTCCCAAATTAATTTATAAGTAGACATTAAAGCATCAGATAATCTGTATTTACTATAATGATCTTCCAGTTCTATTAAGGTTTTCTGGAATTTTGCTTCAAACCATTCTATAGCAATCGCACTTGATTTTGGTTGTGGGATGGTATCATCAATCTCCCAGCCTTTTACCAATCTAAACGCATTCCAGATTTTATTGGCAAAGCCTTTTCCTTGCTGACATAAAGCTTCATCGAACATCAAATCGTTTCCAGCTGCCGAACTTAACAACAAACCAACGCGAACGCCATCTGCGCCATAATCGTCTATCAATTTTAAAGCATCAGGTGAGTTCCCTAAGGATTTACTCATTTTTCGACGTTGCTTATCACGAACCAATCCTGTTAAATAAACATTATTGAAAGGTTTTTCGTCTTTATACTCATAACCCGCAATAATCATACGTGCTACCCAAAAGAATAAAATATCTGGACCTGTTACCAAGTCGTTAGTAGGATAGTAATATTTGATGTCTTCGTTTTCTGGATTACGGATACCATCGAATACAGACATTGGCCATAACCAAGAAGAAAACCAAGTATCAAGTGCATCTGTATCTTGACGTAGGTCGTTTACTGTTAGCTGTTGGTTGTTTGATTTTGTTTTTGCAAGCTTAACGGCATCTTCGATGCTTTCAGCTACTACAAAATCTTCTTTACCATCGCCAAAATAATAAGCTGGTATTTGTTGTCCCCAAAGTAATTGTCTAGAAATATTCCAATCGCGAATATTCTCCATCCAATGTCTGTAGGTGTTTTCAAACTTTTTAGGGAATAACTTAATTTCAGCATCTTCGCCTAAAACAGCTTCAATAGCAGGTTTTACTAAGTCTCCCATTTTTAAGAACCATTGGTCGCTTAATCTTGGTTCGATAACAGCTTTGGTGCGTTCAGAAGTTCCGACTTTATTAATATGTGTCTCAGTTTTTACCAGAAACCCTTTCTCTTCTAGTTCTTTTGAAATTTCTTTTCTAACAACAAAACGGTCTTTTCCTTCATAATGTAATCCAAAACTATTTAATGAAGCATCATCATTAAAAATATCAATTACTTCAAGATTGTGTTTATCTCCAAGGTTCTTATCATTTTCGTCGTGAGCTGGAGTTACTTTTAAACATCCAGTTCCAAATTCTACATCAACATACTCATCTTCTATAATTGGAATGACACGATTACATAAAGGCACTATGGCTTTTTTTCCTTTTAAATGCGTAAAACGCTCATCGTTTGGATTGATACAAATAGCAGTATCACCTAATATAGTTTCAGGACGTGTGGTTGCTATGGTTACTTTTTCATCACTTCCTTCAATGTTATATTGTAAATAATACAATAACCCTTGACGTTCTTCATGAATCACTTCTTCATCAGAAAGGGTTGTTTTTGCCTCTGGGTCCCAATTTACCATTCTGTATCCACGATAAATCAAACCTTTTTTATGTAGATCCACGAACACTTTAATGACAGCCTCAGACATATCGTCGTCCATGGTAAATTTAGTTCTATCCCAATCGCAAGAACATCCTAATTTTTTAAGTTGTTCTAAGATAACACCTCCATATTCATGCGTCCAATCCCAAGCATGTGCTAAGAATTCATCACGTGTTAAATCGTTTTTATCTATACCTTGTTCTTTTAATCTGGCAACTACTTTTGCCTCGGTAGCAATTGATGCATGATCTGTTCCTGGAACCCAACACGCGTTTTTACCTAACAAACGTGCACGACGAATAAGTACGTCTTGAATTGTATTATTAAGCATATGTCCCATATGCAGAACTCCTGTTACGTTTGGCGGAGGAATTACAATGGTATATGGTTCTCTTTCGTCTGGTGTAGAATGAAAATAATTGTGTTTCATCCAGTAGTCGTACCATTTACTTTCTACTTGACTAGCATCATATTTTGATGGAATTTGCATACTTTGGAATAGTTTTTGAAATATAACATGCAAAAGTACTTATATTTATTTTTTTATAAAATTATCTGGATGTATAATGTCCTTATATCTAAGTTTAATATTAATACAACTAGGTCATACGTCTAAAAATTTTGTAAAATGAATAAAAAGTAAGTAAGTTTACCACATATAAATAATAAAATTATGAAACATTTATTTACATTATTGTTCATCGGTTTATTAAGTTTTTCAGTTACTGCACAAGAAAAAGCAGCGAAAATTGAATTTAAAACAGATGTTATTGATTATGGGACAATCGAAAAAGGAGCTGATGGAGTTCGTGTATTCGAATTTACCAATACTGGTAATGCGCCATTAATTATTTCTAAAGTAAATTCTAGTTGTGGATGTACTGTTCCAAAAAAACCAGAAGGACCAATTCAACCAGGAGAAACTGGACAAATTGAAGTTAAGTACGATACTAATAGAGTAAACCCAATTAGAAAAACAATAACAGTAATCTCTAATGCAGATACACCAACTGTAGCTTTAAAAATTAAAGGAGAAGTTATTGACCCAAGCAAAACAAGTGTTCTTGAAAAAAAGAATGAGAGTGTTATGCAACAATAATTATTTTCTTTTATCAATATATTAAGCCTTAAGAATTTCTTAAGGCTTTTTTATTGTTTAAAAAACATCTTCTAAATAGAAAACAAAAGTTAAAATGGCCTCTCCTCTTTCAACAACTAATTTGATGCGCTCATCTTTATCTTCAAAAAACATCTGCATTAATTCTTGAAGACTATACTTGTCAGTAGATTTATTGTTAATTGACAAAAGATAATCTCCAACCATCAATCCCGCTTTTTCAGCAGGTGAATCTGGCCTTAATTCCACAATTGAATAAGCTGGTTTTAATGCTAGCTTATATTTAGTTTCTAATACAATGGTTGAACTTGAGGTTTTCTGGTTACTTCCAAGAAATTTTATTTTATCTGAATAATTGTAATCTTTTTGCTTTACAAATCTAACACCATCTTGCTCTAATTCAATACCACTTCTGTTATAAGTAAAAGGGTCGGAAAAATACTTATTTTTCTTAAATGTTATTAAACTTTTTTGATAATCTACAATTAAATTAAATCGTTTTAAAACATTACCAGCAATACTACCATTTCTATCTTTATGCAGCTTCACATAGACTAAAGATGTCGGTTCTGGAAAAGACACATTTACATGATCTAGGTCAAAGCTATTGATGGAAAACCCTTCAATTTTAGAACGTTTTCCATAAACGCTACCTGTTAAGCCATGACCTAGAAAATCGTCAAAAAAATGATCGCCAACTTGTATTCCTAAACTATCATCTTCAAAAAGCCATAAAGCATCACTCCCTCCAGAATCAATCAATAATTTAACAGGAATTTGTTTCTCTCTTATTCTAACATTCGCATATATATATGGTTTATTTTTATAAAATTCCATATTTAATGTTTCGCAAGAAGCACAGGTGTTATATTTATACTTATTTGAATTAGTTAGTGTTATTTTTCTTGAAGAATAATTAATTTCTACAACCAAATCCTTAAATAAATCATACCCAATAATTCCATGTAATTGTACTCCTAATCGTGGTGCAAAATTGAGGTTTGGGTTATAAACTGCAAACAGTTCTTGATCGAGATTAATAGCATCACCTACTTTTAAAGTATTCCCTTTAGACTTTAACGCTTTAATAGCTTCCCCTTCTCCTAAACCTCTTAAATAGATGGTTTCGGTGTTTTTAATTTGAAGTGAATCTGTAATGTTTAGGAAATTGAAAATGATAGATTTATTAACTCCTGTATCTAATAAAAAAGATAATTCTACACCGTTAATTTCAACTGGAATTATAATTAAATTATGAATTAGTTTAAAACGGATCTTATCTGACCCATTTTTATTTTGAACAATAAACTTACTTTGAGAAAAGCTTAGATTATTAATAAAACACATAATTAAAATAATCCAGATAATATTTTTCATAGGCAACAGGAGGGAGTTTTCCTTTAAATTTACGAAACTTTAGGTTTTGAATTATCATTTATACCGAATTTTAAAAAAACTTTAAGATTAATTTCGGAACTTTGTTTACTTAATTTAACTGTATCATGCCAAGTATATCAAAAAAAGGGCAACTCATGCCACAATCGCCAATAAGAAAATTAGTTCCTTTTGCTGAAGCAGCTTATAAGCAAGGAAAAACTGTTTATCATTTAAATATTGGACAACCAGATATTAAAACTCCCGACATCGCTTTAGACGCTGTAAAAGTGCATTCGTTAGATATTTTAGCTTATACCAGATCTGAAGGTTCTGATGAGTATAGAACCAAAATAGCTAATTATTATAGTCAGCATGATATTCATGTTACAAAAAAAGACATCATTGTAACTACCGGAGGTAGTGAAGCCCTATTGTTTGCTTTTGGAACCATTATGGATACAGATGATGAAATTATTATTCCTGAACCATTCTATGCTAACTATAATGGTTTCTCAACAGCCTCAGGCGTCAACATTGTTCCTGTAATTTCTAAAATAGAAGATAATTTTGCATTACCACCTATTGAAGAGTTTGAAAAATTAATAACACCTAAAACAAAAGCTATATTAATCTGTAATCCTGGAAATCCAACTGGATATTTATATTCTAAAGAAGAAATTAAAAAATTAGCAGGCATCGTAAAAAAGCATAATTTGTTTTTAATTTCAGATGAAGTTTATAGAGAATTTGCATACGATGGTGCAAAACACTACTCCATTATGCAAGAAGAAGGCATTGCAGATAATGCCATAATGATTGATTCTGTATCGAAGCGTTATAGTATGTGTGGTGCTAGAATTGGTTGTTTGGTTTCAAAAAACAAAGAAGTTATTTCTACAACTTTGAAATTTGCCCAAGCCAGATTAAGCCCTCCAACATTAGCTCAAATTGCTAGTGAAGCAGCTTTAGAAACGCCACAAAGCTATTTCGATAATGTCATTGATGAATACGTAGGCAGAAGAAATACGTTAATTTCTGAATTAGAAAAGATAGATGGTATAAAAGTAGCTAAGCCAAAAGGGGCTTTTTATTGTATTGTAGAGCTCCCAATTAAAAACGCAGACCATTTTGCACAATGGTTATTAGAAAGTTTTGATATTGATGGAGAAACTATTATGGTTGCACCTGCTGCTGGTTTTTACTCAACTCCTGGAGTTGGATTAAATCAAATTAGAATAGCCTATGTTCTTAACAATGAAAGTTTAGTTAAAGCTGTAAATATCTTAAGAGAAGCACTTAAAATTTATAAAGATTAGTGCAAATTAAACACAACATATCTTTAAAACCTTATAATACGTTTGGCATCGACGTGCTTGCCAAACAATATATCTCTATTGAAAGTATTGAGGAACTTAAACAAGTCCTTTCTCTAAATGAATATCCAGATATATTTATTTTAGGAGGAGGAAGCAATATGCTTTTAACGAAAGATATTGAAGCTCTTGTGATGCATATCAATTTAAAAGGGATAACCATACTTTCTGAAGATGAAGACTTTGTTTTAATTAAAGCAAATGCAGGGGAAAACTGGCATGAGTTTGTTCTGTGGTGCTTGAATAATAATTTTGGCGGATTAGAAAACTTATCGTTAATCCCAGGAAACGTTGGCACTGCGCCAATTCAAAACATTGGGGCTTATGGTATTGAATTAAAAGATTCTTTTGTTTCGTGCAACGCTTTACATATTGCAACCAAAACAATAAGAACATTTACAAAAGAAGACTGCCGTTTCGATTATAGAAATTCGGTCTTTAAACAAGAAGAAAAAGGAAAATACATTATTTGCAATGTCACTTTTAAACTCTCAAAAAAAAATCATACACTCCATACATCTTATGGCTCTATTTCAGACCAATTAAGTGTTATGAAAATAGAATGTCCAACCATTCAGGATGTGTCTAATGCGGTTATAAAAATTAGACAATCGAAACTTCCCGACCCGAAGAAAATTGGCAATAGCGGGAGTTTCTTTAAAAACCCTATAATAACTAAAAAGGCCTATCTTAAATTAAAAGAAAACTTTCAAGATATTCCCGGATACCCTGTTTCAGAAACAGAAATTAAAGTTCCTGCTGGTTGGTTAATAGAAAAAACGGGGTTTAAAGGAAAACAATTTGGCACTTATGGCGTTCATAAAGCACAAGCTTTAGTGCTAGTAAATTATGGCAATGCTAAGGGCTCAGATATTTTAGAATTATCTAAATTAATCCAACATACCATTAAATTAATCTTTAACATATCTATAGAAGCCGAAGTAAATGTTCTTTAATTAAAAAGAAATCTCTAACTTTGATAGTATAGACACTAATCACATTAATTTTCAAAACCTTGACTACACCAATCGAAAAGGAAATAGTTAGGCTTCTTCAAAAAGGAGATAAAAAAGCCATAACACTGTTATATGAGAATTATGCAGACGCACTCTATGGTGTTATTTTAAAGGTTTTAAATAACGAAGAACTTGCTCAAGATGCCCTTCAAGAAACCTTTATTAAAGTTTGGAAAAAGCCCAAATCTTATAATCCTGACAAAGCAAAACTTTTCACATGGCTCTACAGAATTGCATACAACACAGCCATAGATAAAGTTAGGTCCCAATCAAATAAAGACAGTAAGGAAATCCAAATGGATGCTTCTAACGTATATAAGTTAACATCTGAAAGTTTAAATCAAGATGTTATGGATATTAAAACCCATCTAAAATCAATAGATGAAAAATATCAAATTGTTATTAATGCCCTCTTTTTTGAAGGCATGACACAACAAGAAGCAAGCGATGAACTAGAAATTCCGCTTGGTACAATAAAGTCTAGATTAAAAATTGGATTACGTGAATTGAAAAAAATTTACGATCCCGAATAAAACAAGTCATGAATGATAAAATAACTACATTTTTAAATTCTGACCTATTAGAAAAATATCTTTTAGGGAATACGACTTCTGTTGAAACAGAAACAGTTGAAACTTACATTTCTAAATATCCAGAAGTACAGAATGCATATAATACCTTACAGACTAACTTAGAAATAGTTTCTAAGAAAAATGCTGTTGAAGCACCTAAAATGCTATTAAACAATATTTTAAACGAGCTAGACAACACACCTGTTGTTATATTAAAACCAACAAAGAGATATAAAAAATGGTATCGATTTAGTGTTGCTGCAAGTGTTGCAGCCTTGATATTTGCAGGAAGCTCATTTATTTTTTATGTGCAAAACCAAAATTTAAAAACAGAAAACCAAAAAATTGTAGATGAGATTTACGATTTAAGAAATGATATCACATCAAATAACAGTAAGTTAGACGATATCATGCAACAATTTAAACAACTTAATAATCCTGAAACTGAGAAATATATTATTAAAGGAAACAATAGAGCTAAAAACTTAAAAACAGTTGCATACATTAATCCAAAAGAAAAAACATCAATGATTGATGTGGTTTCTTTACCTCAATTACCAGAAGAACAATGCTATCAAATTTGGGCAGAAGTTCAAGATAGAATGGTTAGTCTAGGTATTTTAAGCGAAACAGATAGAGAGCTTAAACAAATACCTTATACAGAAAATGCTCTTGGATTAAGTATTACTATAGAAAATAAAGGTGGAAATCAAACCGGTTCTAAAGAAAATGCTGTTGCAGAGATAACCCTTCAAAAACACAAATAAAAAGTTCCCTCAACTTTTTAAAATAAAGCCTCACTTTTAAATTATAAAGTGAGGCTTTATTATTTAAAAGTGTCATTAAAAATCTGTAAATTTGCAGAAATTTAAAGGCACCTTAACAAGGTTACTTCTTACTTAAAAAATAAGAAAACTCATGAAATTACTCTTAATAACTTTACTCTTATTAGGTATTGCAGTTGCAGGAATAGCTATTAAACTTTGGGCAAAAAAAGATGGGAAATTTGCAGGAACTTGCGCAAGCCAAAACCCGATGCTTAATAAAGATGGTGATGCTTGTGGTTTTTGTGGAAAAACGCCAGACCAATTTAGCGATTGCAACGAACCTAAACACTCATAATACTTTATGATATTACTTGATTTAGTGTTCTACACCTTTTTATTTGTAGCATGTATTCAAGTGTTGTACTTTATCTTAATATTAGGGAAATTTGCTTTTCTAAAAGACAAAAAAAAAGCACCTTATAATAATGTTCCTATTTCAGTGTTAATTTGTGCAAAAAATGAAGCTGAAAACTTAAAAAAATTCTTACCGGCTATCATTGCTCAAGAATATCCAAATTTTCAAATTGTTTTAATTAATGATGCTTCTTATGATACTACATTAGATGTTATGGAAGATTTTGCAAGCAGGCATCATAACATTAAAATAGTAAACGTTTTAAATAACGAAGCTTTTTGGGCAAACAAGAAATACGCTCTAACACTTGGCATTAAAGCTTCAAAGTATGAGCACCTGCTTTTTACTGATGCAGATTGTAGACCAGTTTCAAAACACTGGATATCTGAAATGAGCGCCTGCTTTAATCAAAGCAAAACAATTATATTAGGGTATGGTGCTTATAATAAAGTCAAACATTCGTTTCTTAATAAATTAATTCGCTTTGAAACACTTTTAACGGCGCTTCAATATATTTCATTTGCAAAAATTGGTTTACCATATATGGGTGTAGGTAGAAACTTGGCCTATACTAAAAAAGATTTTTTTAATGCAAATGGGTTTATGAACCATATGTATATTAGATCTGGAGATGACGATTTATTTATCAATCAAATTGCAAATAAAAACAATACTGAAATTTGTATTTCAAAAGATAGTTTTACAGAGTCTATCCCTAAAACAACCCTTAGAAATTGGATAAGGCAAAAAAGACGGCATATTACAACGGCTAACCATTATAAAACCAAACACAAAAGCCTTTTAGCCTTATTTTACATATCGCAATTCTTGTTTTGGCTTTTAGCTATAGTATTATTAATCTCTTTTTTTAAATGGCAATTTGTGCTATTACTAATTGCTATTAGACTTCTAGTTCAGTTTATTATTTTTGGAAGAGTGTCAAATAAACTCAATGAAAAGGATTTAATTTTATACTTGCCAGTATTAGAACTTTTTTTAATTGCTTTGCAATTAAGTATCTTTATATCAAATCTAATCTCTAAACCAAAACATTGGAAATAGAAGAAGCTATAAAAAAAGCAAAAAATAATGACCAAAAAGCATTTAACTTCTTGCTAGACACTTATTGGGATTATGTGTACGGATTTCAATTAAAACGCATTGAGAATGAAAATGATGCTGAAGATATAACTATTCAAGCCTTTTCTAAAGCCTTTGATAAGATTCATACTTTTAATGAAAGCTACACTTTCAAAACTTGGCTAATAACTATTTCAAAAAACATTCAAATAGATTTAATTAGAAAAGAAAAAAACAATTTTTCCCAAACCATTTCTAACGATGACAACCATTCGTATCATCAAATTTTAGACGAAAGTCCATCGGCTGAAGACAAATTAATCACCGAACAAAATCTAGATAAATTACTAAGAGATATAAAAAAGCTTAAGCCTCACTATCAAGAAGTTATTAATCTAAGATATTTTCAAGAATTAAGTTATAAAGCAATTTCTCAAGAATTAAATGAACCAATAAATAATGTGAAGGTTAAATTATTACGTGCAAAAAAACTGCTTGCCGAAATAATTAAAAACAAAACCATTTAAATTACAGCTTTCATTCCTTTTCCATTTTTAATTCCTTAAAGTCATTGTAACATATTACTTTTGTATCTTTGCATTACAAAAACAGACAGTAAATGAACACCAAAACAGCTTCGAATATTTTACCTGCCAGGGAAGCAAAACCTAAGTGGTTACGTGTAAAATTACCAACAGGTAAAAAATATACCGAACTACGTAGTCTTGTAGATAAATATAAATTAAATACTATTTGTACATCTGGAAGTTGCCCAAATATGGGCGAATGCTGGGGAGAAGGAACAGCAACTTTTATGATTCTTGGAAACATTTGTACACGCTCATGTGGTTTTTGTGGTGTTAAAACAGGAAGACCAGAGACTGTGGATTGGGACGAGCCTGAAAAAGTAGCACGTTCTATTAAACTTATGAGCATAAAACACGCCGTTTTAACAAGTGTAGATAGAGACGATTTAAAAGACATGGGAAGCATTATGTGGGCAGAAACTGTAAAAGCTGTTCGTAGAATGAATCCTGAAACTACATTAGAAACTTTAATTCCAGATTTTCAAGGAGTAGAACAACATATCGACAGAATTATTGAAGTAGCCCCTGAAGTTGTATCTCATAATATTGAAACCGTTAGAAGATTAACCAGAGAAGTTCGAATTCAAGCCAAATACGATAGAAGTCTTGGTGTTTTAAAATATTTAAAAACACAAGGACAACGCAGAACAAAATCTGGCATTATGCTTGGACTTGGTGAAACTCGGGAAGAAGTTATTGCAACCCTTCATGATCTTAAAGACAATGATGTGGATGTAGTAACCATTGGACAATATTTACAGCCAAGTAAAAAACATTTACCTGTAAAACAATTTATTCTTCCGGATCAATTTGATGAATACAAACAAATTGGATTAGATCTAGGTTTTAGACATGTAGAAAGTAGTGCCCTAGTTAGATCTTCGTATAAAGCCCAAAAACATATCAATTAATGATACATGTTGCAATTAACGGTTTTGGACGCATTGGCAGACGTGTTTTTAGATTATTACAAGATAATAAAGACATTCAGGTTGTTGCAGTTAATGATCTAGCAGACACAAAAACACTCGGTCATTTATTAAAATACGATAGTATTCATGGTATTTTTAAAGAAGCTATTTCTTCAGATGAAAATCATGTGATAGTAAATGACAAGAAAATTCCATTCTCAAAGGCAATACACCCTAAAGATATTAACTGGAAGCCTTATCAAGTCGATTTTGTCATTGAAGCTACGGGGAAATTTAAAACTAGAGAAGCATTAGAATATCATATAAAAAATGGAGCAAAAAAAGTTATTTTAAGTGTACCTCCATTAGAAGACGATATTGAAACTATTGTTTTAGGTGTTAATGACGAAATATTAACAGGAGAAGAAACCATGTTGTCTAACGCTTCATGTACAACCAACAACGCAGCTCCAATGATTGATATTATCAACAAACTATGTGGTGTAAAACAAGCCTACATAACAACGGTTCACTCCTACACGTCCGATCAAAGCCTACACGACCAACCACATAAAGATTTACGACGAGCCAGAGCAGCTGGACAATCTATTGTTCCAACAACTACTGGAGCTGCAAAAGCATTAACTAAAATATTTCCAGAATTATCTAGTGTTATTGGTGGCTGTGGCATCAGAGTTCCTGTTGCTAACGGATCTTTAACAGATATTACATTGAATGTTGAAAAAACTGTAACTATAGAAGATATAAATAGTGCTTTTAAAGATGCCTCTTTACACAGCTATAAAGGCATTCTAGAATATACCGAAGACCCTATTGTTTCTATTGATATTGTTGGAAATACTCACTCTTGTATTTTCGATTCTCAAATGACTTCTGTTATTGGAAATATGGTAAAAATAATTGGTTGGTACGATAATGAAACTGGATATTCTAGTAGAATTATTGATTTAATTTGCAATTTATCGATGAAAAAGTAACTTTTATCGAATAAATATTTATATTTGTTTTTATAAGAGATATAAAAAATGTCCCAAATCAGCAATTACATATGTGCTATTATACTGTTGTTGAGTTTTCATACTTCAGCTCAAACATCTTTTGACGAAGACCCTGAAACTATCCAAAATACAATAGATTATAGAATTAATCAAGCACAACTTGACATAGATAAAAACGCATATTTTGATGCTCGTGAAAAATATGATGAAGCATTACAGCTTGCCATAAAAATAGACAATAAGAAGAGTATTGGAATTATTTACTCTAAAATTGGAAAACTTCAATATATTATTGAAGAACCAGACGAAGCTATTAAATCGCTAATTAAAGCTAATGAAGTACAACGATTTGCAAAAGACGATATCAATCTAGCAGAAACCTATAAAACATTAGGTAATGTTTATACAAGTAAAAAACAATACAAACAAGCATTAGATTATTACAAGTCTTCAAAAACACTTTTTGAGCAAGAAGATTTAAATAATTTCGTCGCCGAAGTTTTGCTCAACGAAGGAATTACTTATATCTATTTAAAAGATTATAAGAATGCAAAACAACATTTACTTAAGTCTATAACTGTTTCTAAAAGATACGATTTAGATAAAATATTAAGTAGCGCCAAAATAAACTTAGGCACAACACTATTCTATTTAAACGATCCAGAAGGCGCTTTAAATCAAGCAAATGAAGGCTTAGCTTTAGCTAAAAAAAACAACTTTAATAATGTTATAAATAATGGTTATTTAGTACTAAGCACCTTAAATCAAGAAACAGGAAACTATAAAGCGGCAACCGAATATTTAAGAAAGCATATTGCGTTATCAGACTCACTACTTGAAGCTAAAAGAAGTAGTCTTTCTCAAGAAAAGAGAATGCAATTATTAATTGAAAATCAAACTGAGTACCAGAAAAAGCAACTTGCCGATTTAGAAGAACAAAAAGCAGCCAACAATTTAAATAAATTAACTACTATTTTAAGCATTGCTTTAATTACTATTCTGTCGTTATTAACGCTTTCCTTATATAAAAACAATAATATTCGATTAAAAACAAACAACATGCTGCATAAAAAAAATGCAGAATTAATTGTTTCGAAAGAAAAAGCAGAGCTAGCTTCGAAAACCAAAGCAAACTTTTTATCGACGGTTACCCATGAGTTAAGAACACCTCTCTACGCTGTAACTGGATTAACCAACATGCTATTAGAAGAAAACCCTAAACCAAATCAAATACAACACCTGAAGTCTTTGAAGTTTTCTGGAGATTATCTATTGACATTTATTAACGATATTCTCCAAATCAATAAAATTGAAGCCAATAAAGTAGAAATTGAACCTGAAGCTTTTAGTCTTAAAAAGAAAATGACAAATATTATTGCTGCTTTAAACAATTCTGCAACAGACAACAATGTGCAAATTCACTTAGAATACGATTCCAATCTCCCTAATAATTTCATGGCAGATCAAATTAAAATATCTCAAATTTTAATCAACTTAATTGGTAATGCTATTAAGTTTACAAAAGATGGAGATATCTGGGTAAGAGCCCATGAAGTAGACAAACAAGGCGACCAATATAATGTTCGATTCGAAATAGAAGATAACGGAATTGGTATTAGTCAAGAAAAACAAAATCAACTTTTTGAAAGCTTTTCTCAAGGGTCCATACAAATTAACAGAAAATATGGTGGCACAGGCTTAGGACTCTCTATTGTAAAAGGCCTCATTCAAATTTTAAATGGTAAAATATCTTTAAAAAGTGAACTTGGTAAAGGTTCGAAATTTACGTTTGAGATACCACTTAAATATGCCGAAAAAGTAGCTGAAGTTAAAGAAGTAAGTTACTTTAAAGACATTAATGAAATAGACCTAAAAGACATTAATATTCTGGTTGTTGAGGACAACAAAATCAATCAAATGATTACCAAAAAGATCCTTAACAAAATGAAGCTTCATTGTGAAGTTGTTGATAATGGTGAAGACGCTGTTAGCATGGTAAAAGACAAAAACTATCATGTTATTTTGATGGATATTCACATGCCTGGAATTAGTGGCTTGGAAGCAACTAGAATTATTAGAACTTTTAATAAAGAGATAACTATTTTTGCGCTTACTGCAGTTACTTTAGAAGATAAAATGCATGAATTTGATGAAGCTGGCTTCGACGATATTATCTCTAAACCATTCAAACAAGAAGATTTTGAGAAGAAACTTTTTGACACTTTAATTAAACAAGATCCAAAAACGGCTTAACGTTTCACAGCATCTAAAACTAAATTATTAAACATTTCTTCCTTATCTATTGAAAACTCTATAGGCAGATAAAATAATTTTTCCTGTAATTTACTTTCAGATTTTAAACGCATAAAATCCTTTTCGGTTGTAACAATACAATCTGATTTCGATAATTCTTCAATCTCTTTTTCCGAAAACACATGATGGTCATTAAAGTTTAAATGTTCAAAATCTAACGCTTTAAATTTTAAATAATCCACTAATGGAGTTGCATTAGCAATGCCTGTTACCAAGGTAAAGGCTGACAATTGCGAAATCTCTTGCTTAGTTGATAAAGAAAAAACATAATTAGAATACGTTATAGAACTAAAAAACACATGCTGTTCTTTTCTTGGCTTTAATTTAGTAATGATTTGTGTTTTTTCACTTTCAGCAATTGTATTAGGGCATTTAGTAACCATAATAATATTTGCACGTTTAGCTCCACTTTTAGGCTCTCTTAAATTACCAGTTGGCAGCAATATATCATCACAATACAAATCACCATAAGAGGTGAGAAGTATATTAAAACCTGCTTGCACTTTCCGATGTTGAAAAGCATCATCTAGTAAAATAACATCGAGATTATTATTTATGTTAAGTAAATTTGCAATACCATTCTGTCTATTAGCATCAACGGCAACTAAAATAGTTTCACCAAATTTATTAAAAAATTGAAAAGGTTCATCTCCAATTGTTTTAGCCGAATCGCTTGCATCAGCCAACTTAAAACCACTTGTTTCTCTTTTATAACCTCTACTTAAAGTGGCCAATTTATAATCCATTTTTAATATGCGTATTAAATACTCAATCATTGGCGATTTTCCAGTACCACCAACGCTCAGGTTCCCAACACAAATAACAGGAATCATATAAGATTTACTTTTTTTCCAGCCAAAATCGTATAATTTATTTCTTGCCCAAGTCACTAAAAAGTAGATTGGAACAATAGGAAGCAAGATGTAACGTAAGAATTTCATTAAAGCGAATTTAAAAATTTTATCTTTGTTAGAAACTTAATAACATAAAATTATGATTGTTCAAGATGTCATAAATCATATTGAAGCACTTTCACCTTTAGCTTATGCAGAAAACTTTGACAATGTTGGTCTGTTAGTTGGAGATAAAAACAGTAAGCTAACAGGAGTTTTGGTAACATTAGACACATTAGAAACAGTAGTCGATGAAGCCATAGAATCCAATTGCAATCTAATTGTTAGTTTTCATCCCATAATTTTTAAAGGTTTAAAAAAACTCACCGGTAAAACTTATGTAGAACGTGTTGTTATTAAAGCTCTAAAAAACAATGTCGCCATTTATGCTATGCATACTGCTTTAGACAATTCCTTTATAGGAGTAAATGCTATGATTTGTGAAAAACTAGGTTTAACAAACAGAAAAATATTGATACCTCAACCTCAAACTATAAAAAAACTCATCACATTTGTACCCAAAAATGAAGCTGAAACGCTTAGAAACGCTTTATTTGAAGCTGGTGCAGGAAGTATAGGAAACTACAGTCATTGCAGCTTTAATACTGAAGGCATTGGCACTTATAACGGGAATGATGATTCCACCCCAACTAAAGGCAAAAAAGGGGAAACACACTTTGAAAACGAAACGCAAATTTCGGTTATTTTCCCAAAACATTTAGAGTCAAACATCATAAAAACACTTTTTAACACACATTCCTACGAAGAAGTAGCATATGAAGTTACAACACTTGAAAACACGAACCAACACATTGGTATGGGAATGATAGGTGAATTTGAAAACGACATGTCTGAAAATGAGTTTCTTAACTTTTTAAAAAACCACATGAATACTGAATGCATTAGACATTCTAAATTATTACATAAAAACATAAAAAAAGTAGCTGTCTTAGGGGGCTCTGGAAGTTTTGCTATAGCTGCTGCAAAAGCAGCAAATGCCGATATATTTATTACTGCAGATTTAAAATATCATGACTTTTTTATGGCTGATAATCAGATTCTTTTAGCAGATATTGGACATTATGAAAGCGAACAATTCACAAAAAACCTTTTAGTTGCATATCTTACAAAAAAAATTACTAATTTTGCAATCGTTTTATCAAGGACTAACACCAATCCTGTTAAGTATTTTTAAACTATGGCAAAAAAGAAAGAAGCAACTGTAGAAGAGCGTTTAAGAGATTTATACGACTTACAACTTGTCGATTCTCGTATCGATGAAATTAGAAATGTTCGTGGAGAACTTCCTTTAGAAGTTCGTGATTTAGAAGATGAAGTTGCTGGATTAAGCACCAGATTAGAGAAACTTGAATCAAGTTTAGACTCTATTGACAATCAAATTGGCGACAAAAAGAATCTTATTGAAGAATCTAAAGCGTTAATTAAAAAATACAGCGAACAACAAAAAAATGTTAGAAATAACAGAGAATACAACTCAATTACAAAAGAAGTTGAATTCCAAGAATTAGAGATTGAATTAGCAGACAAGCACATTAAAGAATTTAAAGTTCAAATTGAGCAGAAAAAAGTAGTTATTTCTGAAACCAAAGAACGTTTAAAAGCTCGTCAATCTCATTTAAAGCATAAGAAAAGTGAATTAGATGCTATTTTAGCTGAAACTGAAAAAGAAGAAGCTGCTTTAATAAAGAAATCTGAAGATTATAAAGCTAAAATTGAAGAAAGATTAGTAAAGGCATATACAAGAATTAGAACCAATGTAAAAAACGGTCTTGCAGTAGTTGCTATTGAAAGAGGTGCGTCTGGCGGTTCTTTCTTTACTATTCCACCACAAGTACAAATGGAAATTGCTTCTCGTAAAAAAATCATTACAGATGAGCATAGTGGACGTATACTTGTTGATGCAGCATTAGCTGAAGAAGAAAAAACAAAAATGGAAAAAATGTTTGCAAAACTATAAATCCATTCAAACTATATAAAAAAAGCCTTCATTTTTATGAAGGTTTTTTTTGTACCTTTTTTGATAGGAATTCCATTCTTGACCGACTTAGAACACAAATAAAACATATATGACTATTACAAAATCAATATTCACCACTTTCGTTATTGTGTTATTATTTAGCTGTAATAACATGGCTCAAGAAAAGCCAAAACAGCAGTCGGTTATAAATGCTGAACCTGTTGAAGTACCAATACAGAATGGACTTGCCAAAGCTTATTTTGCTAGTGGTTGCTTTTGGTGTGTAGAAGCTGTTTATGAAAGTGTTATTGGCGTAGAAGACGTAATTTCTGGTTATGCAGGAGGGCATACTAAAAACCCAACCTACGCGTCAAGCAACACTGGAAGCACTGGACATGCAGAAGCTGTTGAAGTTATATACAATCCAGATATTATAAGTTTTTCAACTTTAGTAGATGTGTATTTTGGATCTCAAAATCCAACACAGTTAAATGGCCAAGGCCCAGATACAGGCTCTCAATATCGTTCTATTATTTTTTATCAGAACATGGAGCAAAAACAAATTATAGACTCAAAAAAAGTAGCATTAGCAAAAAAACTTAACGCTACTATTGCGGCAGAAGTATATCCTTTTACGAGATTTTGGATAGCAGAAGACTATCATCAAAACTACGAGAAACTTCATCCAAAAAACTCATATATACAGAGTGTATCTATTCCTAGGCTTAACAAATTTAAAGCGAAATTTCCGGAGTTATTAAAAGAAAATAAGCAATAAAAGTCTCTTCAATTTTAGTATTTTAAAATTGTATAGAGAACTAAGCTTTTGTGGCTTTTATCTCAAAAATCAATGGATATAATTTATCTTTTGTAGTAAACATGCCTGATTCATTTTCAACCAATTCTGGCAACACATTATACGGACTTTCATCATATTCATTTAAGAATTCAATTTGCAATCCAGCTTCAACTAACGCATTAATAACTTCACTTAATCCATGATTCCAACCATACTCTTTGCTTACCATTTTTGAACCTGTATCTGCATAAGTACCTTCGTATTCTTCGTATATGGCTTCATCTTGCATATAACCATACGTCATAACTGGTTTTCCTTCTAAATAATCAAACATCCAAACTATGGGATGAAACTCTACCATATAAAACGATCCACCAGGTTTTAGTCGCTCAGCAATCATTTGTCCCCAAGGTTTTAAATCTGGCAACCAACCTATCACGCCATAGCTAGTAAAAACTACATCAAATGTGCTTTTAACATGCTTAGAAGTATCTAAAACATTACAACATACAAACTCTGCATCAAGCTTTAATTCTTCATTCAAAGCTTTAGCAAGCTTAATACCCTCATCGCTTAAATCAACACCTACACAGCTTGCCCCTAGCCTACTCCAACTCAACGTATCTTGTCCAAAATGACATTGTAAATGCAATAGCGATTTTCCAGAAACATCTCCCAAAGCTTTTAATTCGTAAGGCATTAATGAAGACTTTCCTTTCTTAAAAGCTTCGAGTTGATACATATCACTTTTAGAGTGAATCTTCACTTTATTATTCCAAGTGGCTTTATTGGTTTTAAAATACGAATCGAATTTACTCATCATTAAAATATTAAAAACCGAAGATATTATATAATTATTTAAGGAATTAGCACTAATTTGTTTTTATTAACTTAGCCATTAAAAATCATGAATAAAATAAGTGTCATCTTTGGTATTCTACTCCTACTTTCAGCCTGTAAAAGTGATCAAAAGAAGAGGACTTTGGATTCCAAAACCATGCTTACAACTGCTGAAAAAATAGCTCAAGCTTATGGAATTTTAAATTGGAACAATGTAAATGAAATTGCTTTTACTTTTAATGTTAAAAGTGATAGTATGCATTTTAAACGCTCTTGGATTTGGAATCCAAAGGCAAACCAAGTTACATTAATTTCGAATAAGGACACCATACAATACAACAGAACTCAATTAGATAGTACCAATATAAATGCAGACAAAGCTTTTATAAACGACAAATATTGGCTATTAGCTCCATTTAATTTGCTTTGGGACGAAGGAACAACCATTTCTAACCCAACGGAAGAAATGAGCCCGATAAGCAATAAAATATTAAATAAAATAACGCTTACATATTCAAATGAAGTTGGATACACACCTGGTGACGCTTACGATTTTTATTACAACAACAATTATATAATTGAAGAATGGGCTTATAGGAAAGAAAATGCTAAGATTCCAACTTTGATTACTACTTGGGAAAATAATACCAAATTCAACAATATCACTCTTTCTTTAAATCATAAAAAGTCAGACGCTAATTGGGAGTTGTTTTTTACCAATGTGTCAATAAAACTAGAATAGAAACATCCAAAACCATTCTTTGAAACGTATATATAGTGTAAATATCCCGCTATATGCGCCTATATATATTCAAAGCGCTTCATCTTAAAAAGTTGAAGCGCTTTTTCTTTATCCTATAAAATTTTGTTTAACGTGAGCGCCATCACAATATGGTTTATTATGTGAGGCTCCACATCTACAGAAAGCAGTTGTTTTATTTTTGACTTCTAGATCACCATTTTTATGAGTAATTTTTAATGTGCCATAGACCAACAAAGGACCATTTTCCATAACCTCAACTTGAGTTTCTAGAACTTCAGCAGAATTATCTTTAGCATCATTCATAAAATAACTTAAGGCTCCAGAAGGACAGGCTTTTACTTGCTTCACTAATGCATCAGTTGAAGCTGCATCAATTTTAATCCAAGGTTTTTCTTTTGGTTTAAAAACGTCTCCCAAACCTTTCACACAAATCCCAGAATGAATGCATTTTTCTGGCTCCCAAACAATAGTAACCTCATCATTTGTATAATTTTTAGTTTTACCCATAACCTGATATTTTAATAAATATACAAAAAATACAGATTTAAATTATCTCTTCCTTAAGACTTCCTTCCTAAAATTATAATTCTTATTTTTGTTGGAAACCGTAAAACAACTCACTTTGTCCAACTATAAATTAGGTCTTGAATTCGCTAAAGAACAAGACAAAAACGATACCATATCGCACTATAGAAATCAGTTTCACATTCCAAAAGACAAGCAAGGAACCGATTGGTTGTATTTTACGGGAAATTCGCTTGGTTTACAACCAAAAAGCACACAGAAATACATCCAACAAGAATTAGACGATTGGGCAAATTTTGGTGTAGAAGGACATTTTGAAGCTAAAAATCCATGGATGCCATATCACGAATTCTTAACAGAATCTATGGCAAAAATAGTTGGAGCAAAACCTATAGAAGTGGTAACAATGAATACCTTAACAACCAATTTACATTTGTTAATGGTATCGTTTTATCAACCGACAAAAACCAAATACAAAATTGTTATTGAAAGTGATGCCTTTCCTTCAGATAGATATGCTGTTCAAACGCAATTAGAATTTCATGGATATAATGTAAATGAAGGTTTAATTGAATGGAAACCAAGACCAGGCGAAGAATTATTAAATATAGATGACTTAGAAAGCATCCTTGAAGAACAAGGGGATGAGATTGCTTTGCTACTTATTGGAGGAGTTAATTATTATACAGGACAATATTTAGACATTAAAAAAATAGCTGAATTAGGGCATGCAAAAAACTGTATGGTTGGCATTGATTTAGCACATGGAGCTGGAAACATCAACCCAGAACTTCACGCTTCTGGAGTAGATTTTGCAGCTTGGTGCACTTATAAATACTTAAATTCAGGACCTGGAAGTTTAGGAGGTTTGTTTGTACATGAAAAGCATGCACACAATAAAAAACTTAAGCGTTTTGCAGGTTGGTGGAGTCATAATAAATCCACGCGATTTAATATGCGCCAGCCATTAGATGTGATTCCAGGAGCCGAAGGTTGGCAATTAAGCAATCCACCTATTCTATCTATGGCAGCCATTAAAGCCTCATTAGACATGTTTAATGAAGTTGGTATGGATGCACTTCGTAAGAAATCTGAAAAGCTCACAGGCTATTTCGAATTTCTTTTAAACGAATTGAACAACGACAAAATTAAAATTATCACACCATCTAATCCGAAGGAAAGAGGTTGTCAACTTTCTATTCAGGTAAAAGATGCCGACAAAACATTGCATAAAAAATTAACAGACGCACATATTATTACAGACTGGAGAGAACCAGATGTTATACGTTGTGCCCCTGTACCTTTATACAACACGTTTGAAGATGTGTATAGAATGGTTGACAAATTAAAAAAGATTTTAAGTGAATAAACAACAAAACATACTCATCATTGGAGCTGGACTTTGTGGTAGCTTACTGGCCTTAAGATTAGGTCAGAGAGGGTACAACGTAACGCTTATGGAAATGCGTCCAGATTTACGAAAAGTAGACATTAGCGTTGGACGCTCCATTAACTTGGCTCTCTCAGATCGTGGTATTAAAGCTATGCAATTGGTTGGGCTTGAAGAAAAGGTAAAACCTTTATGTATTCCTATGAATGGACGTATGCTTCATGACTTAGAAGGCAATACTGTTTTAGCCCCTTATAGTGGTCGTGAACATGAATATATCAATTCTATTTCACGTGGATTATTAAATGGATTATTATTAGATGAAGCTGAAAAACATGATAATGTAGTCATTCATTTCAATAAAAAATGCGAATCGGTGGATTTTGAAAGCACCACAGCATTATTTACAGATACAGAAACTAATAAGCCTTTTGTAGAAGATGCCGATATTATTATTGCTACTGATGGTGCTGGTTCTGCTATGCGAAATAGTTATTATTTAGGAAAAAAATTCTTATTTAGTTTTTCTCAAGACTGGCTGTCCCATGGTTATAAAGAACTTTGTTTTCTTCCTAACGAAAATGGAGATTATAAAACTTACACAAATGCACTTCATATCTGGGGACGAGAAGCTTTTATGCTAATAGCTTTACCCAATTTGGATGGTAGCTTTACAGTTACATTATTTTTAAGTTTCGATGAAGGAGAATATAATTTCAATAACTTAACAACCAAAGAACGTGTTCTAGAATTTTTCAGCAAATACTTTAAAGATGCACTAGAACTCATGCCAAATCTGGTTGATGACTTTTTCGAAAATCCAACTTCTCCACTAGGAACCGTAAAGTGTTCGCCTTGGCATTACAAAGGCAACACCCTTTTAATGGGAGATGCAGCACACGCTATCGTGCCATTTTATGGTCAAGGCATGAATGCCTCATTTGAAGATGTTACAGAATTTGACAAAATTTTAGACCAAGGGCATCCTGATTGGGAAACTGTATTTAAAGCCTATGAAAAATCTAGAAAAAAAGATACAGATGCTATTGCCGATTTAGCAATCGACAATTTTCATGAAATGAAAGGACATGTCAACCATGCCAATTTCAGAGAAAAACGCACCTTGGAAATGGCTTTTGAAAAAAACTTTCCTAATGAGTATTCCTCAAAATATTCGTTGGTAACCTTTAATGAAGACGTTAGCTATAGAGACGCCATGTTACGTGGACGTGCTCAAGACAAAGCTATTTTGAATATGTTATCTGATGGAGATATCACCACTGTTAATAATCTAACAAACGATCAATTAAGGAACACTTTAGATAAAGTAAAAACTGCAACAGAAGCTATTTTAGAAGATGATAGAATTGCAGGCTTAAAATAACATATTATGAGCGAAAAAATTGTAACACCAAGAGGAGCCTATCCACACACTAAGCGTGTTGGAGATTTTATTTTTGTATCTGGCACGAGTTCTAGAAGAGCAGATAACACCATTGCAGGTGTCGACATTATTGATGAGATGGGAACCAAACATTTAAATGCAGAAGTACAAACGCGAGAAGTCATCTTAAATATTGAAAAGAATTTAGCCAAAGAAGGAGCTAGTTTAAAAGACGTTGTAGATGTAACCTCCTTTCTAGTTAATATGAATGATTTTGCAGGCTATAATAAAGCTTATGCAGAGTTTTTTGATAAAGAAACCGGCCCAACAAGAACAACGGTAGCTGTGCACCAACTACCACATCCAGATTTAGTAGTAGAGATTAAAGTGATGGCTTATAAGAAATTGTAAATCACCATGAAATTATTTCGTAAAATTAGAGCAGACATGATTCAAAAAAAGAAAATCATAAATTATATACTTTACGCTATAGGTGAAATCTCACTAATAGTTATAGGTATCTGGTTAGCTCTATATCTTCAAAATAAAAATGAAGATGCTAAAATTCAAGAAACTGTTCAAACTTCTATTCGTTTGTTAAAGGATGAAATTGTTACAAATCGAACTATGATAGACAATGTAAAAGACTATCATATTATGGTTCGAGATACATTACAAAAATTTGATTTTACAAAAAGTGAAATAGAAATTTCTAAAAGGTTTGGTTTTTGGAAAGGCGTACGAACACCTAGATTACAAGATGCTGCTTTTCAAACTAGCATTCAAACTGGTGTTAGTAAAGAATTAAATCCAAAACTATTACAAGCTTTAAACAACCTTTATACCTACCAAGATAGCTATAATAATTTTACATCTCAATCAACCCAAATATTTTTTAATGCTGATTTTACTGATAAAAAAAGCATTGAAAGAACTTTAACTTTGGTGAAAATGACCATGAGTGATCTTTATTATTATGAAAAAGGATTAACCGAATCTTTCGATTATTGTCTAAAAATAACAGATTCATTGTATCCATTAAAAACATTAAAGTGAACATTCAAAACTACATAAACGGCAACTTTCATAATCCAATTCATGATAACTGGATAGACAACTATAATCCATCGAATGGTGAGATATATGGACAAATACCAAACTCATCAAAAGAAGATGTTGAAAATGCCTATATCTCAGCAAGATCTGCTTTTCCAAGTTGGTCTCAAACCACATTAGAAGAACGTAGCAGAATTCTGATTAAGATTTCAGAATTATTGGAATCAAATCTACAACGTTTAGCAGAAGCAGAAAGTAAAGACAATGGCAAACCCGTTTCTTTAGCAAAGGCTGTTGATATTCCAAGAGCAGCAAGCAATTTTAGATTCTTTGGAAATGCTATCACACAATTCTCTAGCGAAAGTCATGAGAGTGTAGGTCAGAGTGCCATAAATTACACCTTACGTCAACCTATAGGTGTTGTAGGCTGTATTTCGCCTTGGAACCTGCCTCTCTATTTATTTACATGGAAAATTGCTCCAGCTCTTTCAGCCGGAAATTGTGTGGTTGCCAAACCTAGTGAAGTCACACCTATGACAGCCTATTTATTAGGTGAGATTTGCAATGAAGCTGGCCTCCCAAAAGGCGTTTTAAATATTGTTCATGGACTTGGTGGTACAACTGGTCAAGCCATCATAGAACATCCAGATATTAAAGCTATTTCCTTTACTGGAGGAACAGCCACAGGAGCTCATATTGCCAAAGTAGCGGCTCCCATGTTTAAAAAATTATCTTTGGAATTGGGTGGGAAAAACCCAAACATCATTTTCGCAGATTGCGATTATGATGACATGCTAGAAACAACAGTTCGATCATCATTCGCTAATCAAGGTCAGATTTGTTTATGTGGTAGCCGGATTTTTGTAGAAGCATCCATCTATGAGAAATTCAAAACTGATTTTGTTAAAAAAATAAAAGCTCTTAAAGTTGGGCATCCATCCGAAGCTTCAACAAATATTGGTGCTTTGGTTTCCAAATCTCATCTTGAAAAAGTGATTGAATATATTAATATTGCTAAAGAAGAAAACGGAAAAATTCTTTGTGGTGGCAATAAAGTCACAGTAAAAGGTTTTGAAAACGGCTATTATTTAGAGCCAACTGTCATTGAAGTTCCTAATGATAACTGTAGAGTTAATCAAGAAGAAATTTTTGGACCAGTGGTAACCATCATGCCATTTAATAAAGAAGACGAAGTCTTACAAATGGCAAACAAAGTAAAATACGGTTTATCGGCCACGCTTTGGACAAACGACTTAAAACGAACCATGCGAATGAGCAACCAACTTCAAGCAGGAATCGTTTGGGTAAACACATGGATGATGCGTGATTTAAGAACACCATTTGGTGGTGTAAAAGCTTCTGGTGTAGGACGTGAAGGTGGTTTTGAAGCTTTACGCTTTTTTACTGAAGCAAAGAATGTTTGTATAAAATACTAATCGTCACATCGAGTGATTTTTCAAAGAAAATAGTATCGAGATGTCATTCGTTCTCGATACAAAAATTTAAAAATAAATTTTCACTCGAACTGACGCAATAAATTAAAAATGAATCTAAACTTAAACAACAAATACGCCTTAGTTTGTGGCAGCACAGCAGGAATAGGAAAAGCAACGGCCATGTCTTTAGCTGCCGAAGGAGCAACAGTTACCTTAATTGCTAGAAACGAAGACAAACTAAAAGCTGTTTTAGCAGAATTACCTCAACAAAGAAATCACGACTACATTATCGCTGATTTTTCAAACCCTGAAGAATTAAAAGCAAAAGTGTCTGACTATATTTCTAAAAATCACGGCTTTCATATTTTAGTTAATAATACAGGAGGACCAAAAGGTGGTCCTGTTTTTTCGGCTGAATTAGAAGAATTTGAAAATGCATTCACACAGCATTTAAAATGCAATCACGTTTTGGCACAAGCAGTCGTACCTTTTATGAAAGAAGCAGAGTATGGTCGTATTATCAATATTATTTCAACCTCTGTCAAACAGCCTCTAGATGGTTTAGGCGTTAGTAATACCATTCGTGGTGCTGTAGCAAACTGGAGCAAGACTTTGGCTAATGAACTGGGTTCTTTTGGAATTACAGTAAATAACGTCCTTCCTGGAGCTACTGGAACCGAACGTTTAACAGAAATTATTAAAAATAAATCAGCTAAAACAGGAAACACCGAAGAAGAAGCTGCAAATGCTATGAAACAAGCAGTGCCAGCAAAACGTTTTGCTAAACCTGAAGAATTAGCTTATGCCGTTACTTTTTTAGCTAGTGAATGTGCTAGTTACATTAACGGAATTAATCTTCCTGTTGATGGTGGTAGAACAAAATCTTTGTAACTTTATATCATTATTCAATTAACAACATAAAATCATGAGCAAACTAGTATCACCCATAAATTTCAAAGCTTGGATTGAAGAAAACAGACATTTATTAAAGCCACCTGTTGGCAATAAAGTGGTTTGGAAAGATGGCGATTTTATTGTCATGGTTGTTGGTGGTCCAAATAGCAGAAAAGATTATCATTACAACGAAACTCCTGAATTTTTCTATCAAATAGAAGGAGATATGGTTCTAAAAGTCATTGATGAAGACAAACCTAAAGACATTCATATTAAAGAAGGAGACATTTTTTTATTACCTCCTAAGGTGCCACATTCTCCACAACGTGGAGCCAACACTGTTGGATTGGTTATAGAATATCCTAGAGAAAAAGGCGTTCAAGATGCTTTGCTTTGGTTTTGTGAAAATTGCACCACCAAACTTTATGAAGAAGATTTTACGGTTGAAAATATTGAAACAGATATGCCTAAAATTTTCGACAAGTATTATGGAGATAAAGACAAAAGAAGCTGCCCTAATTGTGGCGAAGTGATGCAACCTCCAAAGAAAGTTCAGATTGAAGATTAGACTGTCATTCAAAACATTCCGACTAATATTAGAGTTGAAGAAGCTAAAAAACACTTCGACTAGTTATACTTGACAAAAAACAAATTAAAAATAAGATGCTTCGACAGGCTCAGCATGACATATGAAAGAAAAACGCAAATTACGTATTAACGGTCACTCTCACCTTCTTCCTTATCCTGAAGAAATTCCTCAGTTCATGAAAGACAAAGGGATATTTTGGGTTGATAAAGACAGAAAATATATGCTTCAAAAAGATTGGAGTCGTCCTGTAACGGATTCAAGTTTCTTTTTAGATGACAAATTAGCTTGGATGGATCGATTTAAGATTGACCATGCTGTGGTGTTAAACTTATCTCAATTGTATGGAAATGGTTTGCGTGTAGAGGAAATGAAACAAGCTTTGCGCTTTCAAAACGATTTTAATGCCAAAGTACAACGTGAAAACCCAAGCAGATTTACCTGTGGTTTTGTGGTTCATCCTGGATTTGTTCGTGGCGCTTGCTGGGAAATAGAACGTTGTGTAGAAGAATTAGGCATGCAATTACTTTGTTTGCCTACCCACTACATGGATACTATTGGAACTTGGCGTTGTATTTTTGACGAAGAAAACGAGCCTATTTTCGAATTGGCAAACAAGTATAATCTTGCCGTAGAAATTCATCCTTATGATGGTGAAAAATTTATCAAATTAGAAAATATTTCTTGGCGTTTCCATTTAATATGGATGTTAGCTCAATGTGCAGATGCTTACCATTTCTTAACTTTAAACGGATATCAAGACAAATATCCAAACATGAGAACTTGCTTTGCTCATGGAGGACAATTGGCACAAATCAACTTAGGAAGACGTATTCAAGGATTTGATGGCAGACCCGATTTATTTGAAGGTAAAAGCCACCCTAGAAAAGCTGTTGGACATAAAAACATCTTTTTCGACACTTTGGTTCATGACACTGGAGGCTTGGAGTTGCTTATAAAAAATCAAGGTTCAAAACAAGTATTGATGGGATTAGATGATCCATATCCTTTAGGCGAAATGGAAAGCACGAAACAGTCTTCTTATCCTGGAAAAATTTTAGATTTAGCTGTAGAGCGAAAAATTATAAACGAAGTTGAACGTGATGCTATTTGGGAAGACAATGTCATTCAATGGCTATGTGGAGAAGATGAAGCTGCCAAACAAAAATTAGTAAATAGAATTTTAGGGTAATGCACTTTCTACCAGAAAAACTTGACGAATACATAGTTGCTCATTCTGAAACTGAACCAGAATTATTACAGCAATTAACAAGAGAAACCTATCAGAAAATACTACAACCCATTATGCTTAGTGGTCCATACCAAGGACGTGTATTAAGCATGATTTCAAAATTAATAAACCCAAAGACCATCCTTGAATTAGGAACCTTTACAGGCTATGCCACTTTATGTTTGGCTGAAGGCTTACAAGCTTCAGGAGAAATCCATACTATTGATGTCAATGAAGAACTAGTAGATTTTCAACGCAAGTATTTTGATAAGTCGGATTATAAAAACCAAATTCATCAACATTTAGGAAACGCTTTAGATGTAATTCCAACTTTAGACAAAACCTTTGACCTAGTGTTTATTGATGCCGATAAACCCAACTACTCCAATTATTTTCACGCCATTATAGACAAGCTAAATTCTGGAGGGATTATTATTTCAGACAACGTGCTTTGGCATGGGAAAGTAATTGAAAAACTAGACCCAAAAGATGTGTCTACCAAAGCTGTTTTAGACTATAATACGCTTTTAAAAACTGATAACCGAATAGAAACGGTGATGTTACCGATTAGAGATGGTTTGACGATTAGTAGGAAAAAATAGGGTTTGACTTTCACCAAATAATAACCTAACTTCGTTTGCATCTGATATAATGCATTAAAACAATACGATATCAGGCCAATAAGTACAATTTTTACAATGGGTAAAAATAAATCAAATAATAAAAAGAAAGGAAAAGGAAAGAGCAAGATAAATATTTCACTCTTTTTGTCAATTGTAGCAATTATTATAAGTATAGGACAATTTATATTTGATAACCCATATTTTCTAAAACATTTCAACAAAGTAGAAATAGTTGTAACAGAATTGGGTATTACGAAAGCTATAAATAGTGATAGAATTGAAGCTGATTTTTTGATTGAAAACGTTGGAAATAATACTGCTAAAAATGTCGAAATTCAATTACGTGTTTTAAAAAACAGTCAAGTAATTTTTATGCCGAATACATTCAGCCTAGAAAACCCAAACGAGCCAGAAACGCCAGTTAAAAATTTAGTTTATAAATGCAAGGCAATCGTTCCTGGTGAAAAAGTAAAAGTTTATGTATTGTCTAACTTTGAAGATTTTTTAAAAATAAATAAAATCGACACTTTATTATACAACACAAGAACCTTACGACCAAGGTATGATTATGGCCCTTACATTACAAGTGCAAAACATGATTCGGGGAAAGCAAAATACTCTTCTCTTGTTTACTATTACTTAAAAGAAAAATAACGTTAAAATTGTAAGTTTGGCTGAGGGCTAAACTGAAAGTTAATGCATTTTAATCCATTACTATTTTTATATTAACCGTAAACGAAACTAATTTTTACATTTTTCGTCTAACAGAGCCCGTAAAATCTTCTAATTCGTCTTTTACTTTATTGAGTTCGTCTTGAACATCTTTAGTTATGCTGGTATCAATGCCATTCTTTTCGGCACTTTTTGCAATTTCAGACTTGACATCGTTGGTGGCATCTTTAAGCATACGCATGCCTTTTCCTAATCCTCTAGCGATTTCAGGAATTTTATCTGCACCAAAAACCATGACTACTATAAATAGGATGAACATGACCTCGGTAGTGCCTATAAATAAAATAATGCTTGCTTGTATCACAATGCAAATATAGTGAGTTGATTCTTGAGAATAAAAAAAGCCGACTCATTTTTATGGTCGGCTTTTAAATATTTAACGTTTCAGATTAATCTTTAACGTCTTCCTTAAATTTATCAAAGTCACTTTGTTTAACTTCTCTAGGCCAAGAGTTGTTAGACGTATCTACATCTGCTGTTTCTAAATTAGGATCGACTGTAATTTTAACAATCTCTTTATCTGACGCAACTGCTTTGCTAACTTCTTTATCGTTTAATCTCCATATTTGTGCTGGATATTTCTCTGTTTTAGACGTGCCATCTGCATAGGTGTATTCCACGATAATTGGCATAACCAATCCACCTGGCTTCTCGAAAGTCACACTATAAAAGTATTTAGGTTCTTTCATTGCTTTACGTTCTGCTTCTGAAAAATTATCCATGACATACTCTTTAAGAGGTGTTGAGTTTTCTAATAACGTTCCATTCTTCATGTTTTCGTTAAACTCATCGCTTCCTTCTTCAACCATATAGACTAAAGGTGGTAAATCTGACAATTCCATACCATAACGTTTAGCCATCATTTTAGCGTATGCATTAGGTTCAGAAGATACATAATATTTCTTTACCTCTTTTACTCCCATATCCACATAGTCTGTGGTATAGAACCAACCTCTCCAAAACCAATCTAAATCAAATGCTGAAGCATCTTCCATGGTTCTAAAGAAATCTTCTGGTGTTGGGTGTTTAAACATCCAACGATGAGAATACTCTTTAAAGGCATAGTCAAATAACTCACGACCCATAACTGTTTCACGTAAAATGTTTAGTGCAGTACCTGGCTTTCCGTAGGCATTGTTTCCAAATTGGTAAGTGTTTAATCCTTTGGTCATAATAGGAGCTATAAAATCTTGATCGCCTCCCATATAAGGAACTATATTTGCAGCTGGACCACGACGAGAAGGATACTTATCATGTCCTGGAGACAAAGCAGCTGGATACCACTCGCCAAAATCTTGTTCGGCTACATATTGTACAAATGTATTTAAACCTTCGTCCATCCATGTCCACTGACGCTCATCACTATTTACAATCATAGGGAAATAGTTGTGACCTACTTCGTGGATAATAACACTTATCATTCCGTATTTAGTTCTATCAGTATATTTTCCGTTTTCATCTGGTCTACCATAATTAAAGCAAATCATTGGGTATTCCATCCCTTGTTGTTTTGCATGAACCGAAATGGCCTTGTGGTATGGATAATCAAACGTCATACGTGAGTATGATTTTAATGTACTAGCTACTGCATAAGTTGACCATTCTTCCCATAAAGGATTTCCTTCCTTAGGATACATAGACACTGCCATAACATCTTTATCTCCTATTTTAACAGCCATCATATCCCAGATATACTTTCTTGAAGTTGCAAAAGCAAAATCACGTACATTTTCTGCATGGAATTTCCATGTTTTAGTATCTGTAGCATGGCCTTTTTCAGCTATTTCAGCTTCAGCCTGAGTTACAATTAAAACGGGTTTATCGTAAGATTTTTTTGCTTGTTCGTAACGATTCATCATGTCTTTAGTAAACACTTCTTTACGATTCATCAACTTACCAGTTGCATCCATAATATGGTCTGATGGCACTGTAATATTTACTTCATAGTTCCCAAATGGCAAAGCAAACTCATCACGTCCCCAGAATTGGGAATTTTGCCAACCTTCTACATCGTTATAGACAGCCATTCTTGGAAAGAATTGTGCAATAATATAATTTCTGTTTCCATCTTCTGGAAAAAACTCATATCCTGAGCGTCCACCCATATTAACATAGTCGTTAATATTATACCACCATTTAATTGAAAAAGAGAATTTTTCTCCTTTTACTAAAGCTTTAGGTAATTCAACACGCATCATGGTACGATTAATCATGTGGGGTAAATCTTTTCCACTTAAATCTTTAACAGCTTCAATTTTAAACCCACCATCAAAACCATCTGTCATATAAGAAGATGCAAATTTTCCTGCTTGTTGTGCTTCGGCTACGCCTCCACCTTCTATTAAAGGTGTTTGAGAATCTTTAGCACGCATGTTTTGATCTAATTGTACCCAAAGATATTTTAAAGGATCTGGCGAGTTATTAGTGTATGTAATTGTTTCAAAACCAGATATTTTAGCATTCTTATCGTCTAAAACAAGGTCCATTTTATAATCTGCTTGTTGCTGATAATAAGCTGGCCCAGGAGCTCCAGAAGCCGTTCTGTACATGTTTGGAGTTGAAAATTCGTCGTAAAGTTGTTTAAACTTGTTGTTGTTGGTATGACCAGGTTTGCGTTCTGGCTGGTCTTGTTCTTGAGCAAAAGAATTAGCTGAAATAAACAAAACAGTAAGAAAAAGATACTTTAGTGTTTTCATGTGTTGATTGTTAATGTTTTAATTTGGTCAATTAAACATCCTAAATATTTATTCTGAAAAAGAATATAACTTAAACAACGGATGTTTTTATGATTGGTTTAGTTACAAAAAATTGTAGGGGAAATTAACGAATTTTTAAGATTTTAATTCGTTTTATTTAAAGTTTAACAAACCTTTATCATTTTCTTTTATCAAGATAAAGCTCTTGTTTTTTGAATTCATTTTAGTTCTTACAATGTTTTGTTGTTCAGCATATAAATCGAAAAGAACGGCGTTTTCAACTTCAAAAGTGCTAATTTCTTTTACACCTTCAATTTCTAAATAACAAACTACTATATCATTATCTATTTTTTTTCCAAGATAATTTATTTCTTTTTCTTCGCCATTAATAGAAATTCTGAGCTTTCCTTTTAAATATTTTTCAATATAAAGATTCACTTCAGGAGCTTCATTTTCCTTTTTAATTATTAAATCATCACTATAACGAAGTTGAAGTACGTCTTCTAAATCATCAATAAAAATCCGAGATGTAATTTGAACAGATTTCTTTTCTTGAATAAAATCTATTTGCGTGACACTTACATAATATTTATGAAGCGTTGTGAATGCTAATAAGGGTAAGATAAAAACTAAACAAACAATTTTAAAAACTTTCATAATTCTATATAATTAAGCAAATCTAATAATTTGAATGTTCAAAAAACATTCCATAATCCATTAATTCGTTTCAATTTTTGAATTCAACTTATACTGCACCAACTTATCTTTTAAAAATTCTAATATTTCAAGGTCACTTTTCCCTTTACAACGGTTTTCAAAACTCGGATCTTCGGAACAGAAATAAAAAAATTCGGTTCTCAAATTTTCTGTAAGTGTTGCATCTGAGAACAAAATAGGTTCTAATCTCTTTCTAATATCGTATAATAAATCGTCTTGTTGTTCTAATTTAATTTGATTTTTTAATTTTTTTGTCCTCCCTGTTATAGCATTAATAATAGGAAACAACGGAATAAAGCCTCCTCCTGTTGTCGCTTCGTTTAGCTTTCTTTCACTTTGTGTTTTTAGTTTTCCTTGATAGCTTGGTATGCCTAACTGTTTGGCTGTAATAGATTGCCCCTCAACATTTCCAACGTCTTTAAGTAAATCTCCTGTAAGTATGCGTCCAACTACCACCTCGTCTAAAGCGTAGATAAGTTCTTCTAATTGAACATCTATCTCTTTCTGAATAAGAATACTAACATCCACTACAACCTCTTTTAATTGATGTTGAATGGATGAGAATTGTAATGTATCGTTTAATGAAGCTGTAATTTTAAACCCACCAAAAGCATTAGTTGTTGTAAACACTTGTGCTGTTTTATTAATAACATGAATATTTTCAACATCTGAAGACGCTGTTACTTTTCCTGTAATTTCAACAGCTTGTGAAAATGCTGTCTGAAGATACAAACAACAGAAAGAAAGGAAAATAAAGTATTTCAAATTGGTTTGGTTTGGTTTGATAAAGAAACTATTTCAAATCTTAAAATTAATACAATATCAAACTAAACTTATGTTAAAACAGAATAACGTAAAAAAAACCTGGCCGTTTTAGAACATTAATTCTTACCAACTTCCGTCTCTAAATACAATTTGCTCTGATCCACTAAGTATTGAATTAGTTCTATATCTTTTCCATTATTATAAATTGACACATCTTTATTATTGGCTTCTGCGAAAGCAATAAAATCGGTTACATTATCTTCAGGAATATTAAAATTGGAGCTTATAAAATCTTTGGTATAGGTATCTCTTAAAATATCAAAATTAGAATTTTCTGCATTACTAGTATCTATAGAAGTAGATTTAGAGGCAAATAAAGGTTTTATTAACCAATTAGTAATTTTAACAAAATCTACACCATTGTAAAATTTGTCTTGGTTTAAAATGGTGTTTTCAACTTTTTGGTAATATATATCTGCATTTGGGTTGTGTTCAAAATCAATATCACCAAAATAAATAGACTCAAATTTTGGGTTAAAGTCTCTCACTTTACTTAAGTCTGCTTCTAAATCTCCAGTTAAATTAAAGGGCAAGATGACAATTTCATCTAAAGTAGTTAATCTTTCATCTAAAAAAACCGTTATCTGTTTTGAATCCAAAATATCTTGAGTTACAATAATTAGAATAGTATCAAATTGCAATGCTGATATTTTAACCTGATCATTTAATGCAACATAAAGATCAAACTTTCCGTCCAAATCTGTAACAGCGATTCTGTTTGATGTTAGATTATTAACGGTAAGTCCTTCTACATCGTTAGAATCAACAATTACTTTTCCTGATATTTGAATTCTCTCCTCAGTTTGGGCTGTTGCGAAGGACAGAATTAAAAAGAAAATAAATGGTAATACATTTTTCATAGAAGTCGTATTTGAGGTTAATATTTACAACTCAAAAGCTTATATACTTTTGTTACAAGTTGTATTTACTTAAATTTACAACAAAATAATGTAAATGAAAAACTTAATTATTGCTAGTACTTCGACCATTCATGCAAGTGGTTATTTGGATTATTTATTAGACGAATTATCGTTGTTTTTTAAAGATGCAAAAACCATCCTTTTTATTCCTTATGCAAGACCAAGTGGCATATCGTATGACGAATACACAGCAAAAGCAAAAAAAGCCTTTCATACAATAAACAAAAATCTAAAAGGAATTCATGAATTTGAAAACCCTATAAAAGCAATTGAAGAAGCTGAAGCCTTATTTACTGGTGGAGGAAATACATTTGTATTATTAAATGCTTTGTATAAAAATCGTCTTCTAGCTCCTTTACAAAAGGCAATTCAAAATGGGACTCCTTATTTAGGCACCAGTGCTGGAAGTAATATTTGTGGTTTAACCATCAATACAACTAACGACATGCCTATTGTCTACCCACCCAGTTTTAAAGCCTTGGGGTTGATACCTTTTAATATCAATCCGCATTATTTGGATCCTATTTCAAATAATAAACACATGGGAGAAACCAGAGAAACTAGAATTAAAGAGTTCCATGAATTTAACACACAACCTGTTATTGGACTTAGAGAAGGGAGCTGGTTAAGAGTGACAGGAAATTCTATTGTCTTAAAAGGCGATTTAACGGCTAGAGTTTTTGAATATAATAAAACACCTTTTGAAGTAAAGACAAGTACAGAACTAAACCATATAAAATAAAGAAAGCTCCATCGTAATGATGACGCTTTTAGAGCGAGAGACTGGGTTCCCTTCGACTGCGCTCAGGATAAACTTCTCACCCTAACTTTTGCTTAATACTAAACTTGAATTAAATAAAAAAAGCCTCATCATTAAGACAAGGCTTTTTAGAGCGAGAGACCGGGTTCGAACCGGCGACATTCAGCTTGGAAGGCTGACGCTCTACCAACTGAGCTACTCTCGCATTTCCGGTGCAAATATAAATAAGTATTTCATCTAATAAAAGAAAAAAATTATAAGTTTACTTCATGAAAGTCATCTTTAAAACTAAACGCCTCTATTTGAGGGAATTTAATATTCAAGATGCCATACATTTTTATAAAATGAATGACGATCCTGAAGTTATAAAATACACTGGAGATACTGCGTTTAGCTCCTTAGCCGATGCAAAAATTTTCTTATCTCAATATAAAGATTACAAGCTTCATAATATGGGAAGATGGGCCGTTTGCCTAAAAGAAAACGATTGTTTTTTGGGTTGGAGTGGATTAAAATATCATCCAAACGAAAAACTTGTTGAAGTTGGGTATCGTTTTTATAAAGAAAATTGGAATAAAGGCTATGCAACAGAAAGTGCTAAAGCTTCCATAACTTATGGTTTTGAAACCTTAAAACTGAAAGAGATTTATGCACATGCACATATTAAAAACATCCCGTCCCATAAAGTTATAGAGAAATGTGGTTTGCATTTTATTCATGAAGCCATTTACGATGGTATGCCTGCAAAACTTTATAAAATTGAAAACCCTCTTTAAGTTATAAAAATAAGTTTTATCTAAAAAAACGATTTATACTAGACATTTTGTTTCATGAGAGTAAATCCTTATTGAAGATGGCTCTCTTCAATCTTGGAAGTCATCTATATTTTTTTATTCATTTCAAACGTAAAGCATTTTTAAACTTTTATCTTTGACTTACAAAGTTATTTACCATGAATAAAAAAGTTATTTTAATGATTCTTGATGGCTGGGGGAAATCTCCAGACCCTAAAGTCTCAGCTATAGATCATGCCAACACACCTTTTATAGATTCCCTCTATTCAAAATACCCAAATGCTAGTTTACGAACCGATGGTTTGCATGTTGGCCTTCCGGAAGGACAAATGGGAAACAGTGAGGTGGGACATATGAATTTAGGCGCAGGACGTATTGTTTATCAAGATTTGGTTAAAATAAATTTGGCTGTAGAAAATAACACTTTATGTCAGGAAACTGTGTTACTTGAAGCATTTCATTATGCAAAAACCAATAAAAAACCCATTCATTTTTTAGGTTTGGTTAGTGATGGTGGTGTACACTCACATATCAATCATTTAAAAGGATTAATTTCTGCAGCAGAAGCATCAGGTGTAACGGAATCTTACATTCATGCTTTTACAGATGGTCGTGATGTGGACCCTAAATCGGGTTATGGTTTTATAACACTTTTGGAAGAATTTATAGTAAACACACCAACCAAAATAGCAACTATAACTGGTAGATATTACGCCATGGATAGAGATAAACGCTGGGAACGCGTTAAATTAGCTTATAATGCATTGGTAAATGGTGTTGGTGAGTTTTCTAAAAATGCTTTAAAATCCATTGAAAGAAGTTACGAAAATGAGGTAACTGACGAATTTATCAAACCCATTGTTATGGTTGATGACAACAATCAACCTGTAGCAAAAATCAAGGATGGTGATGTTGTAATCTTTTTCAACTTTAGAACAGATAGAGGTAGACAACTTACTGAAGCCTTAACACAAACAGATTTTCATGAGCAAAACATGCACAAATTGAACTTGTATTATGTTACCATGACCAATTACGACGACACTTATAAAAACATCCAAGTTGTATATAATAAAGATAACCTTACAGATACTTTAGGCGAAGTTTTAGAAAAACATCATAAAAAACAAATCAGGATTGCTGAAACAGAGAAATATCCTCATGTTACTTTTTTCTTTTCGGGAGGTCGAGAAACCGTTTTTAATGGCGAAACACGTATTTTACGTCATTCGCCAAAAGTAGCTACTTACGATTTGAAGCCCGAAATGAGTGCTTTTGAATTGGCCGATGCTTTAATACCTGAATTAAAGAAAGGAGATGTCGATTTTGTGTGTTTAAACTTTGCAAATGGCGATATGGTAGGACATACAGGAGTTATGGAAGCTGCCATAAAAGCCTGTGAAGCTGTAGATGTATGTGTAAAAAATGTGGTAACAACTGCATTAGAAAACAATTATACAACCATCCTGATTGCAGATCATGGAAATTGCGAAACCATGATAAATCCTGATGGTTCACCAAATACAGCTCATACTACTAACCCTGTTCCTATTATTTTAATTGATAACGATTTAATAGCTATAAAAGATGGCGTTTTAGGAGACATTGCTCCTACCATTTTAAAGCTTATAGGAATTGATCAACCTGAAAAAATGACGCAACATTCGTTAATCTAACATAATAAATTACGTATTTTTGAAATCAATAATCAAGTATGAATTTTAACGACAAACTTATTCTAGCAATCGATTTCGATGGAACCATTGTTGATGATGCTTATCCAAAAATAGGGAAACCAAAACTTTTTGCTTTTGAAACTTTAAAACGATTACAAAAAGATGGACATAGACTTATTCTATGGACTTACCGAAGTGATGTCAAACTTCAAGAAGCCGTTGATTTCTGTAAAAACAACGGTTTAACATTTTATGCAGTTAATAAAAGTTTTCCTGAAGAACAATTTGATTATTCTAAAAGCAGAAAAATCCATGCAGATTTATTTATAGACGACAGAAATATTGGTGGTTTTATTGGTTGGGGAGAAGTCTATCAACGACTTTCAAACCCAAATTACAATCCTCTAAAACAAGAGAAAAAGAAAGGTTTCTTTTCGTTTTTTAGAAAATAATAACCGGTCTCATATTTTAATTAATACCCTATCATTTCAAAATATTGCTTATCAATAGCTTCTTGATGATCTGGATGTGCAATGTTTACCAATGCTTTTACACGCTCTTTTATAGTTTTACCATATAAATTTGCAATCCCATATTCCGTCACGACATAATGTACATGAGAACGCGTTGTTACAACTCCAGCTCCAGGTTTCAAAGTTGGCACAATTCTACTAATTCCAGATTTTGTGGTTGATGGCAAAGCTATAATAGCTTTTCCTCCTTCACTTAATGAAGCTCCTCTAATAAAATCCATTTGCCCACCAACTCCAGAGTACATATTTGCTCCTATAGAGTCTGCACAAACTTGTCCAGTAACATCTACTTCAATAGCAGAGTTTATAGCAACCATTTTAGGGTTTAATTTTATAATTGAAACATCGTTGGTGTAATTTGAAGCTCTCATTTCTATAAACGGATTATCATCAACATAGTCGTATAAACGTTTAGAACCCATTAAAAAAGTTGCTAAAGCTCTCCCTCTATTGATGCCTTTATAATTTCCATTAATAACATCTTTTAATATTAAATCGATAACACCATCAGAAAACATTTCGGTATGCAATCCTAAATCTTTATGATTTGTAAGCCTTGACAATACTGCATTTGGAATATTACCAATACCCATTTGTAAGGTGCTTCTATCCTCAATTAAACCTGCAACATGATTTCCAATTTTACTTTCAATCTCTGTAGGTTCAGTAACACCGTGAACTGGCAATGACACATCGCATTCAACAAAAGCATTAATTTCTGAAGAATGGATAATTCCAGCTCCATGAGTTCTAGGCATTTGCTTATTAACTTGAGCAATCACATAATCTGCATTGTCTATAGCTGCGAGCGTTGCTTCTACCGATACTCCCAAAGAACAATACCCATGCTTGTCTGGCACAGAAACATGTATTAAAGCAACTTGCAAATCGACAATATTTCTTTTGAAAAGCAAAGGCACTTCACTTAAAAAAACAGGAGTATAAGAACCATTTCCGGCTTTTAAAGTGTGTCTAACATTCTTTCCTATAAAAAAAGAATTCACATGAAAACTATCTTTAAATTCTGGATTAGCATAAGGCGCTTCCCCTTCAGTATGTAATTGGCAAATTTGCACATTTCTTAATTCTTCGTGTCTTGCAGTCATGGCATTAATTAACACCTGTGGTGCTGCAGCTGCTGCTTGAATGTATACCTTATTATTAGACTTAATGATTTTTACTGCCTCTTCTGCACTAACCGATTTATACATAATGTTTCATTTAGACCACAAAATTATTGAATATACTCAAACAAAAACATGTCGAAAGTCATGTTTCATAAAAAAGATTCCCATTTTAATTTTATTTATCTTTGCACATATTTTTTTAAGAATGATTATAGTAAAAACAAGAGAAGAGATTGAATTAATGCGTGAAAGTGCCTTGGTAGTATCAAGAACATTAGGCATGCTTGCTAAAGAAGTAAAGCCTGGTGTAACCACGTTACAATTAGATAAATTAGCTGAAGAATATATTCGAGAACAAGGAGCCATTCCTGGTTTTTTAGGTTTATACGATTTTCCTAACACACTTTGTATGAGTCCGAATTCTCAAGTAGTACATGGGTTTCCAACAAACGAACCTTTAAAAGAAGGAGACATTATCTCCATTGATTGTGGTGCTATTAAAAATGATTTCTATGGCGATCATGCCTATACTTTTGCAGTAGGCGAAATTGCTCCTGAAACCCAAAAACTGTTAGACGTTACTAAAGAATCTCTTTATGTTGGAATTCGCGAATTTAAAATTGGTAATCGAGTTGGAGATGTTGGTTATGCTATTCAAAAATACTGCGAAGATCATGGTTATGGCGTTGTTAGGGAACTTGTTGGTCATGGTTTAGGAAAAAAAATGCATGAAGACCCTGAAATGCCAAACTATGGAAAACGTGGTCGAGGTAAAAAATTTATTGAAGGCATGGTTGTAGCAATAGAACCTATGATAAATATGGGAACGCATCGCATTAAGCAACATAGAGATGGTTGGACCATTACAACTCTTGATAATAAACCTAGTGCGCATTTTGAACACGATGTGGCTATTTTAGATGGTAAACCCGAACTACTATCTACATTTGCCTATATTTATGAAGCTTTGGGAATTGTTTCCAATGAAGAAGATGCGTTTAGACAGAAAGCGTTAGTGCTTTAAAAATGAAGCGACTTTTTAAAACAATTCTTAACGTTATTCCTAGACCTATATTAATTAGGTTAAGCTATCTTGTACGTCCTGTTTTAGCTCTCTATTTAAAAGGAAATACTTTTACAGATCCAATAGACGGTAAAAGTTTCAAATCTTTTCTACCTTATGGTTATGGCATACAACGAAATAATGTTTTATCACCTTCTACACTTAGTTTAGAGCGTCACAGATTATTGTGGCTGTATTTACAAAATGAAACTGACTTCTTTTCAGCAGAAAAAAGTGTACTGCATTTTGCACCAGAACAATGTTTTTTAAATCGCTTCAAAAAATTAAAAAACTTAGATTATACCACAACAGACTTATTATCTCCTATTGCTGATGTAAAGGCAGATATTTGCAACCTTCCATTTAAAGATAATAGTTATGATATTATTTTATGCAATCATGTTTTAGAACATATTCCTGATGATACTAAAGCTATGCAAGAATTATATCGAGTATTGAAACCTGGAGGATATGGCATATTTCAAATTCCACAGGATATATCACGAGAAAAAACGTTTGAAGACGATAGCATAACTGATAAAAAAGAACGTGCTGCCATTTTTGGGCAGTACGATCACGTACGTATTTATGGACGTGACTATTTTGATAAGTTAAGAAGTATTGGTTTTAAAGTAGATGAAGTTGATTACACCTCTACTCTTTCCGAAGAAGACATTACTAAATACTGTTTAGCTAAAGGTGAAATAATTCCTGTGGTTTATAAATAGCTATATTATAACGTGGAGCTTAGCGACATGGAAATCTTTAAGAAAGTTACAGATTGCCACAGCAAATTAAAAATTTGTTAGTAATAACAACTAATTCTCTGGAAACCCATTTAAAGTCAATGTTTCAAATTCGTTTTGATCATTTTCAAAAATTAAAAACACCTTTAATTCTGGATGTATTTTTAAAAATTCTTTGACCTCCTCAAGTCCCATAGCTTTAAAAGCGGTTGCATAAGCATCAGCAGTCATACAATCTTTTGCTATAACAGATATACTCAACAAATTTGTTTTGCTTGGATAGCCAGTTTTGGCATCAATAATATGTGAATACCTATTCCCTAAACTATCGGTTTTAAATTTTCGATAGGTTCCAGAAGTTGCCATAGCTTCGTCGTGAATAGATATGGCTTTTAAAATAGATTGTGTGCCATCAAAATGTGGTTCCTCAACGCCTACTTTCCAGGCAGACTGTCTTTCAATATTTTTCCCTCTAGCTCTAATTTCGCCACCAATTTCAACTAAATAATTATGACTGTTTACACTTTCTAAAAACAAGCCAATTACATCCACACCATAGCCTTTAGCAATGGCATTAAAATCTATATATGTTCTAGGGTATTGCTTTTCAATTTTTAAATGATTTCGATTTACTTTATCAAGCCCAACACCAAGCATCAAACTATCAATTTTTAAGCTATCTAAACGTGCAATTTTTCCTTCTGGACCAAAATCCCAAGCATTTACAACAGCACCAATGGTTGGATCGAAAACACCTTGAGTTTGTTTGTAGATTTCTTTTGATGCATCAAAAACATGAGCAAAATGGGCATCGATATCAAACGCTTCATTACTATTTATTTTGGAGATGTCTGAATTGGCTTGATAGGTTGACATGGATTTATTAATAACATAAAACAAGCTATCAAATTGCTTTTGGTAATTAGTATCAGAATCGTAAATCACAGAATAACTAGTTCCAAAAACTTCACCATTCAACTTTGTGTTTTTAGGCTCTTGTTTGCAAGAGAACAAACATGAAATAAATAAAATTATTAATACTCTTATCATTAATTTAAATTAGTTTCAATGACCTGAATGCCATTGTATTCAATTAAATATTCTTCGTTTAAATAAATAGGTAAATCTTCGCCTTCGGGATTCCCAAGACCAACTCCTGCATATAGTACTTTAGCATCTTTTTCTGTAGCATGTTTCTTAAAAGACTCCATCCAAACAATATCATAATTGTTTGGGTTTTCGGGAAGTATGACTGCTCTAACAATAACAAAAAAATATTGACTTTTTTTATCGATACATACAAATTGTGGATGCTTCTTCAACTTGCTATTGATAGCAATAAATTCAAAACCCCGTTGTTCTAAATCTTTCCCAACATGATTCATTGCTAAATTGTGAAGTTCTTGTTCTGTAAGTGCTTTGCTCATGGTGCAAAATTAATATTATTTATTTGTCTGTACTAGAATTAAAAAATGTTTAACTTTAAATGCTAAACCAACCAAAGCTATCAATACATTTTCACCTTCTTACAACCCTTGTAAGTGAATGATAAAATTTTTTAGAAAAATTCGTCAACACCTTTTGGCGGAAAATAAATTTAGTAAATACCTTTTGTATGCGGCTGGAGAAATCCTTCTTGTAATGGTAGGCATTCTTTTAGCACTACAAGTAAGCAATTGGAATACTGCCAAACAACATAGAAGTATTGAACGAAATTATCTAAAAAATTTATTGAATTAATAGATACAGATTTAAATAGTAAATAAACATATAAACCATGGGAATATTTTGGGACTTATTACAACAAGATGAATTAGAAAAGCAAAAAAATCAGGCTGATAGCGTCGAAGATCGTGTAAAACATTTAGAAGAAGAATTAGCCAACACAAAAGTCTTACTTAAAAAAACATTAATTGCCTTAGAAACACATTTAGTAAAAGATATTGATGGCGATGGGAAAGCAGGTTAAATATTAAACTACTTAATAAGAACAGTAATTATTATAAAAAACAAAACATATGGATACTAAAACCATCATCTATATAATAGCATTTGCTCTTATTTTACGCATCGTATTTCGGTTAATTTCTAGATATAGAAAAGATCAAAAAAAATACAGAGGAAAGCAATGATTAAATTCTTTAGAAAAATCCGTCAAAACCTTCTAATGGAAAATAAAACAGGAAAATACTTTAAGTACGCCATTGGAGAAATTGTATTGGTAATGATAGGTATTTTACTTGCACTTCAAGTAAATAATTGGAATGAGAATAGAAAAGAACAAAAAAAGGAACAAGTCTATATTGAAAGATTGCAAGAAAACATTACTTCTGATTTAATACAACTTGACTTAAACATCGCTTTTTACACTAAAGTTTTCGACTATGGAAATTTAGCACTTGCCTATGCTGAAGGAGATGATGTAAAACCAAAGAGTCAATGGGAAATTTTAGTTTCCTTTTTTCATGCAAGTCAAATTTGGCCTTTTATAGCTACTACATCAACATATGAAGAATTAAAAAGTTCGGGAGAACTCTCACTTATTCAAAGCGTAGATTTAAGAAATAACCTCTCTTATTATCATGGAGGTGGTCTTCAAAGATACAACCATACAGTTGGCATTAAGCCTCCATATCGCAAAATGGTACGTGGACTCATTCCAACAAAAGTTCAAAATTATATGTGGGAACATTGTCATGTAACAGAAGGTGACACACAAATTCTTAAAGATTGTGAACCTTTTATTAATGAAATAGAAAGTAAGCTCATCTTAGATCATTTAACAAGCAACTCCGTTTTATTAGAAGAACTTCGGTATTATATGTCAGGAATTAAAGTTGGGTTGACAACTATAATTGAACAACGTAAACTGTGCCAACTTATACTAGATGAAATTAATAAAATTCAAAACAAATAATTATTTGTATGATCAAATTCTTTAGAAAAATACGCTACAACCTCATGGAACAAAACAAAACAGGCAAATACGTTAAATACGCTATTGGTGAAATTATTCTCGTGGTCATTGGGATTCTAATTGCTTTACAAATTAATAATTGGAATGAAGCTAGAAAAAGTGAAGACATTAGAAACAACTATTACAAGCAAGTTTTACAAGATTTAGCCAAGGACTATAAGACTATTAATAACCAAATTAAAACGCTTAATTCTAATATAGCACTGTATAATGAATTTGTAGCTGCCTTTCCAAATCAAAAAAACCCAGAAGCAATTGTTATGAGCGCAGCTAAACTTAATTATACATTTGCCTATCTACAATTCAATTCAAATACTATTGAAACGCTACAAACCACAGGAGACATTAAATTACTACCCTCGGAAATCAGAAATAAATTGATTGATTTAAAAAATATGCAAAACAATACTATAGCCCAAGCCTATGGTAATAATGATAATTTTATAAAGGAGTTTTTAAGCGCAATAAAACTAGGATACTCCCCCAATACGTTATTACTAAAAGGTGCAAGCCCACAATCAAATCAACTTTACACAGATTTAAAAGTTGCCAATAACTTCTCTGAAATCGCTCTAATTCTCAATGCAGCGTATGGCTTGAAAGATTTTACAGAGCGTGACCAATTAAAAGGATTTCAAGCCATAATCGAAAACATTAACACGTTATTCACGCTAATTAATAAAGAGTTAGGCAATCCGTACGAGAATATTGAAACTGTTATTAAACGTCTCAAAAAACTGGAAACGCTTTTAGAAGAAGGCAAGAGCATTGATGAAATTATTGTTGTGGCTAAAAACCAAGACAGAGGAGCACCAGAATATGATATTTCTGAAAATTACATCAACGCATTGGGTTATTTTGTTATGAATACCATGAAGCAAAATAATGAAGCCTTAAAGCTTTTTAAACTAAATATAGATTTATATCCAGAAGCTTTTAATACATATGATAGTTATGGCGAGTGCTTATTACTTATAGGAGACAAGGAAAATGCCATAAAGGCATACCAAAAATCTTTAGAGTTAAATCCTAGTAATGAATCTGCAATAAAAGCACTTTCAGAATTGAAATAAAAACAGATACCAAGACAAATAATAAATGATTAAATTCTTTCGAAAAATCCGTCAAAACCTTCTTATGGAAAACAAAACATCCAAATATTTCAAATATGCCATTGGAGAAATCATATTAGTAGTTATTGGAATTCTTATTGCGCTTCAAATAAATAATTGGAATGAAAAACGCTTAAACGAAAACAAAATTTTATCCATTTTAAAAGAAATTCAAAACGACTTAAAAGAAGACATTCTTAAATCTAAAGAACTGTTTGCTTATTATAAAGAACGTGACTCCATCATACAATTAGCAATTAACAACAAGCTCACAAGAGAAAATTATTTGAGCGACAAAAAGTATTATTATATTAACGTTGCAATGAATGCCTTTCATCTTAAAATCCATAGTAACGGCTATCAAAATTTTTCTAATAACTTGGATAACGTTCCAAAAAAATATCAAGAAGTTATATCTACTCTCAACGAAATTTACACCTATAACAAATACGAAATAGATAAATTTGACACCAGAATAGATAAAATTACAGACCGTTTAATAGACAATCTTGGAGCAACAAAAACTTGGTTTTACAATGTTAGCCAAGATAAAATAAGTAATGAGGCCATCCACTATTTCTTAAATGATTCGCTTTATAAAAATGCACTTCATATATACAGTAATGCGGCTTTTAACCTAACAAATCACGTTAGTCAATTTAACCAAAATGCTATTAAAGCTTATCGAACAATTGCTGAACTTACTGGAAACCCAAAAGAACTGCCAGATTTTATTCCACATCATTTAATAGATGTTACACCTCAACAATTTAAAGAGCTTTCTGGCAATTACACACTAGTTAAACTCAAATTTTCAACTGGAGATATTCTTGAATTAACTGAACCTTATATAATGAAAGTAGATGAACAACGTTTAGAATTTAGCTATATAGAGACCAATGAAACTTTTAATTTATACTTCAAAAATAACACAACACTTTATGCTGATAATTTAGAAGCCTTTATTTTAAAAGATGATAACAATCGTGTAATTGGTTTAAATGTGAAATTCTTTAACGATGAATTTGAATTTATAAAAACAGAGTAATCTCGTTTCATTTTATAAGATTATAAAATCAATTACCGAACAATGATCAAACTCTCTAGAAATACAAGTTATTAATTTAATAAAAATATGACATTTAACTGTTAACAAATCCAACTACAATGAAAACAACTATAAAACCTCATTTCACACTATTATTTGGCCTCTTTCTTGTCGTCAATTCATCCATTTCATTTGCACAATCCTATGCCAAAAACGGCATGGTGGTTACTGCAAGTAAAATAGCTTCTCAAACAGGAGTTGATATCTTAAAACAAGGAGGCAATGCTGTTGATGCAAGTATTGCAACGGCATTTACTTTGGCTGTTACGCATCCAACAGCTGGAAATATAGGTGGTGGTGGCTTTATAGTTTTTATGAATTCTGAAGGAAAAACAACAACCATAGACTTTAGAGAGAAAGCACCTTTAGCTGCTACAGAAACCATGTTTTTAGATAAAAACGGCAAAATTAAAGACGACAGTAATCATAAAGGTTTATTAGCCGTAGGTGTTCCTGGCACAGTTGCTGGCTTGTATTTAGCACATCAGAAATATGGGAAATTGCCCTGGAAGGACTTAGTACAACCTGCTATTAAATTAGCCGAAAACGGATTTGAATTCAATTGGACTTTGTATGGTGAAGCATTATATTTTAGAAGTAAAGCAGATGAATTCCCTTTTATGACAACCTATTTTAATAACGAAAAGGGGGAAATATCTCAACCAGGAGACATATGGAAGCAACCTGCTTTAGCCAATACTTTAAAACAAATTAGAGACCATGGACGAGATGGATTCTATAAAGGTGAAGTCGCAAAGAAAATTGAAGATTACATGGCTGCTAATGGAGGTGTTATTACAAGAGAGGATTTAGCTAAGTATGATGCTATAGAGCGTGAACCCATAAAAGGTACTTACAAAGGTTATGATATTTATGGTATGCCTCCACCAAGTTCTGGAGGTGTAGCACTTATTGAAATGATGAACCTTATGGAATTAGTTGATTGGAATAATATTGAATTTAATTCAACCGAATATGTTCACATACTTGCTGAAGCCATGCGTAGAACTTTTGCAGATAGAGCTGAATTTTTAGGTGATCCAGATTTTAATCTCGATATGCCATTAGATAGATTAACATCTAAAGAACATGCTAAAAATAGGTTTGAAAATATAAATTTGGCAAAAGCTTCAGTTAGCGACTCTACTAAATTTGGACAAATTTACGATGGCAAAAACACCACCCATCTTTCGGTAATCGATAAAGACGGAAATGCTGTTTCACTTACTTACACATTAGAAAATTGGTATGGTGTTAAAATGGGTTCCAAAGATCTTGGCTTTATATTTAATAATGAAATGGGAGACTTTAATCCAATTCCTGGTTTTACAGACTCAGGCTGGTTAATTGGTACAAAACCTAATTTAATAGCTCCAGAAAAACGTATGCTTTCCAGTATGACTCCTACTATTGTTGCAAAAGATAGCAAACCATATTTAATTATTGGAAGTCCTGGAGGACGAACCATTATCAATACGGTTTTTCAAACCACTCTAAATGTTTTAGAATTTAATATGCCTATTGATAAAGCTATTGAAGTTATGAAAATTCATCATCAATGGTTACCAGATGTTCTTACTTATGAAGTTGATTTAATGTCTCCAGATACAAGAAAGGCATTAGAAGCTATGGGACATTCATTAAAAGCAACAAGCTATTTAGGCGCCTTAATGGGAATTACAATAAATCCAGAAAACAATATAATTACTGGAGCTTCGGATTCTTCTCGTCCAGAAGGTGGAGCCATTGGGTATTAAAATAAAATTAATAACAATTTCTAATGATTAAATTTTTTAGAAAAATACGATACAACCTAATGCAAAAAGGGAAAACAGGCAAGTATCTTAAATACGCCATAGGCGAAATTATTCTTGTAGTGATTGGAATTTTGATTGCGCTTCAAGTTAATGATTGGAATGAAAACAGAAAGGCATTTCATAGAAAAAATGCCTTACTTAAATCTTTACAATCGGAGTTTAAACTTAACTTATTACAACTAGATTCTGTACTTTACTATGACAATTTAGCTGTTAAAAATTCATTAAAATTATTACATCTTGATGCATCAAAAATAAAAAATTGGCATAGAGACTCATTGAGAATATTAATTCAAAACTCAAGTTGGACTTGGACTTTTGACCCCTTAAACGGTGCCTTAAGATCTGGTGTGTCTTCTGGAGATATTAATTTAATCCATAATGATAGTTTAAAAATATTAATTTACAATTGGCAAGACGTTGTAGCTGATGCTAAAGAAAATGAAAATCGTGCACATAATACTAGGTGGAATGAGAAAGTATTAGAAAAACACATTAGAAATGTAGATTATAGAAGTGCTGACAGAGCAGAATTAGGAAAAAGTAAATTTCAATCGGATTATAAAAGTCTTATACAAGACCCTCTTTTTGAAGATTATATCTCTAACAGATATGCTCGAATTAGAGAAGCTGTTTTAGAACTAAACCAAGTAAGAGCACAAAATGTAACAATACTTAAATTGATTAATCTAGAAATTAATGTTGATAAACAATAATCAATTTCATTATAAAAATATACAATCTCTTTTGAACATATAATAAACAACTTGTTATTCCGACATAGCTATTCTACTGTCGCTCAAGATAAGCTATAAGCAACGAAGAATCTCATTATGGGATAACTTGACAAAATAGAAATAACAAAACATCTAACTAAAGTATGTTAAAATAAAAACCCAACACTTTCGTGTTGGGTTTATTTTTGTATTATATATTCTTCGCACAAGCTCAGAATGATATTTATAATATAAATAGTGATTATCGCCTAGCCACCAAAGTCATCAAATCGAATATGCTCATCTGGAATGCCAAAATCTTCACCCATTTTCTGAACAGCCTGGTTCATTAATGGTGGTCCACAGAAATACAATTCGATATCCTCTGGAGTTTCATGATGATTTAAATAGTTTTCAATTACACAGTTATGAATAAACCCTACAAACCCATCTCCTGGAGCATCAATATTTTCTTTAACTTTCCAGTTGTCTTCTGGCATTGGCTCAGATAATGCTAAATAGAACTTAAAGTTAGGGAAGTCTCTCTCTAATTCAGCAAAGTGTTCTAAGTAGAATAACTCGCGTTTCGAACGTCCACCATACCAATACGTTACTTTCCTACCTGTTTTTAAGGTTTTGAATAAGTGGTATAAATGCGAACGCATAGGTGCCATTCCTGCTCCACCTCCAACATAAAGCATCTCGCTTTCAGACTCATTGATAAAGAACTCACCATAAGGACCGGAAATAGTTACTTTGTCTCCTGGTTTTTGGTTAAATATATATGAAGATGCAATCCCAGGATTGACATCCATCCATCCACCTTTAGCACGATCGAAAGGAGGAGTTGCAATACGAACGTTTAACATAATTTCTCGTCCTTCGGCAGGATAAGAAGCCATGGAATAAGCTCTTTCAACAGTCTCAGTGTTTTTCATTACTAATGGCCAAAGTTTAAATTTATCCCATTCAGCTTGAAATTTATCTGGAGTTTCGTGTTCTTCAGGATGGGCAGTAATATCCATATCTTGAAACTTAATCTCGCAAGGAGGAATTTCAATTTGAATATAACCACCAGCTTTATAACCCATATCTTCAGGGATTTCAACTACAAATTCCTTAATAAATGAGGCTACGTTATAATTACGAACTACGGTTGCTTCCCATTTTTTAATCCCGAAAACTTCTTCTGGAATGGTAATTTCCATGTCTTGTTTCACTTTTACCTGACAAGACAAACGTGCTCCATGTTGTAATTCTTTACGTGTAAAATGAGGGGTTTCAGTAGGAAGTGCTTCGCCTCCACCTGAAAGCACATGACATTCACATTGAATACATGTTCCACCACCACCACAAGCCGATGGTAAGAATATTTTTTGAGACCCTAATGTAGATAACAAACTATCTCCAGAGCCAACCTCAATTTCTCTTTCACCATTTATTAAGATCTTTACGGGACCTGAAGGTGATAATTTTTGTTTTACAACCAATAATAATGTAACTAATAACAATGTAATTATTAAGAAAGCGATTACGGTTATTATGATTGTTCCTAATGTACTTGCTGCTAATACTATCATGCTATTCAATTACTTTTAGTGTGTTATCAGCTAATGCTTCTGTTTTATTTTCTTCTTGTTCAACAACAGGCTTTACAACGGCTGTTTTCACTTCAGTTTCTACTTCTTCGTCACCTCCAGTTAGCATGCCTCCAAAGCTCATAAAACCAATAGCCATTAAACCTGTAATTATAAATGTGATTCCTAATCCTCTTAATGGAGCTGGCACATTTGAGTATCTAATTTTTTCACGAATCGCTGCAATTGCAAGAATTGCTAAAAACCATCCAATTCCAGAACCAATACCGTAAGTTGTTGCTAATCCTAAAGTAGCTATCTCTCTTGATTGCATAAATAATGAACCACCTAAGATGGCACAGTTTACAGCAATTAATGGTAAGAAAATACCTAGAGAGTTATATAATGAAGGAGAAAATTTCTCAACAATTATCTCTACTAATTGCACCATAGTAGCGATGGTAGCAATAAACATAATAAACGAAAGGAAGCTTAAATCGTAATCTGCATATTCTGCACCTAACCATTTTAAAGCTCCTGGTTGTAATAAATATTGATCTAGTAACCAGTTTAATGGTACTGTAATAGCTAATACAAAGATAACTGCTGCTCCTAATCCAACTGCAGTAGCTACTTTTTTGGATACAGCAAGGTAAGAACACATTCCCAGGAATACTGAAAATACCATGTTATCTATAAATATTGATTTGAAAAATAATTCTATATGTTCCATTTTTTTCTAGTGTTCAGTATTCAGTGTTCAGTGTTCAGTAACTACTTACTGCGACTGCCAACTGATTACTAATTTTAGTCTTCTATTAATGCTTTGTTTTTACTACGTTGTACCCAAATAATAATTCCCACAACTATTAACGCCATTGGAGGCATAATCATAAATCCGTTATTTTCGTAACCAGTTGCATATAAGCCTGTTTTTGCAATTGGATCTCCTAAAACTGGAATTCCAAATAATGTTCCAGAACCTAATAGTTCTCTAAAGAATCCAACAATAATCAAAATTACACCATATCCTAAAGCATTTCCAATACCATCAAGAAAAGCACGCCAAGGACCATTTCCTAAAGCAAATGCTTCAAAACGTCCCATAATGATACAGTTGGTAATTATTAAACCTACAAACACAGATAAGGTTTTACTTAATTCGTATGCAAAAGCTTTTAATACTAAATCTACAATAATTACTAAAGTAGCCACTACGATTAGTTGCACGATAATTCTAATTTTAGACGGAATAATATTTCGCATTAAAGAAATAACAACGTTACCGACTCCAAGTACGAATATTACTGAAATTGCCATTACTAGAGAAGCTTGAAGTTCTGCAGTAATTGCTAAAGCAGAACAGATACCAAGTACTTGAATAGTAATTGGATTATCATCTGCTAAAGGATCTAATATTAGTTTGGCATCTTTTTTAGATAAAAGTCCCATAAATTATTTGTTTTTTAAGTTTTCAAAATAAGGCACATACAATTTTAACTCGCTTCTAAGCATGGCAGAAACACCATCTCCAGTTATTGTTGCTCCAGCTATTGCATCAACCTCGTTATCTGTTTTATCTATGTTTAAAGGGTCTGCATTACCTTTTGCAACTGCTATTCCTTTAAATTTTCCATTATGCTTTAAATCTTCACCAATAAAATCGTCCATAAAGAAACGTTTATTGATGTTAGCTCCTAGACCAGCCGTTTCCCCTTTATGGTCGAAAAAAGCACCTTGTATAACCATGTTTTCATCCATAGCTATGTAAGCCCATATTGCATCCCAAAGACCTTTTCCTCTAATTGGAGCAATATAATAAGTAAGCCCTTCTTTTTCACCTATAAATAACGGTAACCTTCTTTCTTTACCTGCTTTTGCATTGGTTTGTTCTTTCTTAACATCAATTAAATAAGCCTCGTTATCTTCAGTAACATTATCACCTTGAATAACTATTTGCTTTTTAATGTATTCTGAAAATAATTTTGGAGCTTCTTTAGTTGAAACAAAAATAGCATTGCTATCATCGTTTTCATTGATTCCCATAGCATACAAAATGTTTTGTTGCTTTTCTAATTCTCTATTAGTTGTAATCCTATCTTTTAGTGATGAGGATGCATAAGCTAATAATGAACCAACAACCAATACCATACCTATGGCAAAAATGATGGTGTATGAATTTTTATCTGTTCTCTTTTCCATTATTATGCGTTTTTAACTTTAAGACGTTTCATTCTTTGTTTCACATTACCTTGAACCACATAATGATCGATTGTAGGTGCAAATACGTTCATTAACAATATAGCTAACATAACACCTTCTGGATATGCAGGGTTGAATACACGAATCATGATGGATAAAAACCCAATTAAGAATCCATAAATCCATTTCCCTTTATTTGTTTGTGAACCTGTTACAGGATCTGTAGCCATAAAGACGGTTCCAAATGCAAAACCTCCAATTAATAAATGCTCCCAAAATGGTGTACTCATTAATCCATAAAATTTGCTTCCTTCTGAAATAATATCTGCATTAACAAGTCCATTAAATATTAAGCCCATTATTAAAGCTCCAACAACAGAGGATAACATGATTCTCCAACTTCCTATTTTTGTGAATATTAAGAACAAACCTCCTAATAGTATCAATAACGTGGAAGTTTCTCCAACCGAACCAGGTATAAAACCGTAGAACATGTCTGATATTGAATAGACAACTTCTTTCCCTTGAGCTAAAGAACCTAGTATTGTTTCACCAGAGATGGCGTCCAGTTTTTCTCCTGCTGCAATTAATTGATCTCTTTCTACTGCTCCATGCACCCATACTTTATCTCCTGACATCCAAGTTGGATATGCAAAGAATAGAAAGGCACGTATGGTTAAAGCAGGATTTAAGATATTCATTCCTGTTCCTCCAAAAACTTCTTTTCCAATAACAACACCAAAGGCAATTGCAACAGCAAGCATCCAAAGTGGTGTATCGATTGGTACAATAAGAGGCACTAACATTCCAGTAACTAAGTATCCTTCTTCAACTTCATGTTTGTTTATAACAGCGAATAAAAATTCGATGGCTAAACCTACACCATAAGAAACGATTACTAGAGGTAATATTTTTATCAATCCAACGTAGAAGGCATCCCAGGACAAAAATTCTACTGGTGTACCGAAGGCTGCAAAATGCTGATAACCAGCATTAAACATCCCAAAGATTAAACATGGTACCATAGCCATAATAACTATGTTCATGGTACGTTTTAAATCGTCTGCTACTTTAATATGAGTTCCATTATGTGTGGTCTCATTTGGTAAGTATAAAAAAGTATGAAGTGCGTTAAACGCAGGAGCCATTTTGGTTCCTTTATACTTTTCTTTTAAATTATGTAATGTGCTTTTTAAACCCATGGTTCTTTTTTTAATATTTTCATTTCTTCTAAAAAGAAAAAAATGAATAACATGTTATTTTTCATTTCTCTTCACAAAATGAATAATTATCCAATTTCTTTAATCATTACGTCTAATCCTTTTCTAATAATTTCTTGATGAGGTTGCTTAGACACACAAACAAATTCTGTTAAAGCAAAATCTTCTGGTGCAACTTCGTACATTCCTAAAGCTTCCATTTCATCTAAATCGCTATACATACAAGCTTTTAATATTTGCAATGGATAAATATCTAAAGGAAAAACTTCTTCGTAATTACCAGTTAAAACAAAAGCTCTATGTTCACCATTTGTATTGGTATTTAAATCGAATTTTTTATTTGGTGTTAACCATGAAAATGTAAGCGCTCTTGATTGTGATATTTTATTAAAAACTGGTTTGTTCCAACCAAAAAACTCATAATCATCTCCTTCAGGGATAACGGTAATTACATTGCTATAATAATCTAAATTACCATCAGGTTTTACTTGTTTTCCTGATAAGACGTTTCCAGAAATAATACGGTCGTTACCATCTTTTTCAACGCCATTATCATAAACCATCGTCGCAATCTCACTACCAATTTTGGTTCTAAAATATCTTGGTTTCTTAATTGAAGATCCAACTAAAGCAACAATACGCTCTGCATTGAATTTTCCAGTTAATAATAATTCACCAATAATAACAAGGTCTTGGGCATTTATAGTCCAAACTACTTCTCCTTTATTTACTGGGTCAATTTTATTAATCTGTGTTCCTACATTCCCAGAAGGGTGTGGTCCAGAAACCTTATGTAAAGTTACACCTGTTAATCCAGAAAAAGGGGAGTTCCCGTTTTTTGCAACAGACACATGCACTTTACCTTCTGTTAATTTTCCTAATGCTGTAATTGCAGCTTGAAGTTCTGCTTCTTTACCTTTTAAAGTATAGTCTAAATCTGCAGCTAATGGTGCACTTGCATAACCTGAAATAAAAATCGCTTTAGGAGATTTATTTGGGTTTGCAATAACATCATAAGGACGTTGTTTTACAAATGGCCAACATCCAGTTGCTAACAAATGAGCTTTAACGCTATCTGCATTTGCAGAATTAACATCAAATTCCCCATGATCTTGGAACGATTGTACTTTATCAGCTTGAATTTTTATAGCTAATATTCTTCTTTTTTCTCCACGAGGAATATCTAATATTTCACCAGAAACTGGTGAAACAAATTTTACAGCTTCATTAGATTTATCGTAAAAAACAGGTTCACCTGCTTTTACTTTAGCTCCAACTTTCACTAATAGTTTTGGAATTACTCCATGGAAGTCCTCAGGTCTCAAAGTGCAGAAGTTGCTAATTATAGCGTTTTCTGTTGCTTTTTCAGCTTCACCCTTAAGTTTAATGTCCAGACCTTTTTTAATCTTAATGTCGTTTGACATATTTATAAATCTATTTGTTAATAGTAAATGTGATTAATAATTTTTAATCGACTTAAAAATCGGTGCAAATTTACTAAATTCTATATGAATTTATACTAGAGTTTTATGAAGTTTGTTATTTATATCTATTCTAAATAGTTTAAATTAGTTAGGCACAAAAATTGTTTATCTTTACCCAACTAATGAGACTCAAAATGACACAAAGCATTAAACAATCTATTTTATTACTCTTACTCCCTTTTTTAATTTATGGTCAAGCCGAAGAAGTAATTCCACCCGACTATATTAAAACGGTAATCTTTAGTGGAAAAACTCCAGAAAGTCAATTACCAATTTTAAAGCTAGGAGACAGAATTGTCTTAGAATTTGATGCTTTAAATGGGAGTGAAGATGATTTTTATTATAAAATTGCTCATTTTGATTTCGACTGGAAACCATCCAATCTTAGTAAAGCTGAGTTTATGATTGGATACGATAACAACCGGATTAGACATTATGAAAACTCGTTTAATACCTATCAAATATATTCACATTATAATCTTACCATACCAAACGATAGAACTCGAGGTTTAAAAAAATCCGGTAATTATATGCTTGAAATCTATAATGACTATGACGAATTAGTGTTTTCAAGAAAATTCATGATTCACGAAAACCAAGCAGATGTAGGGGTTATAGTTAGAAGATCTAGAGATGTTAAATATTACGATGAGAAACACACCATAGACCTCAATATATCTTCTTCAAGTATTTTATTTAATAATCCTACAGAAACAGTTAAGACCCTAATTATTCAAAATAACAATTTAAATACTGCTATTTCAAATCTAAAACCACAATACACATTAGGAAACGAATTAATCTATAAATACATTAGTGAATCTAGTTTTTGGGCTGGGAATGAATATTTAAATTTCGAAAATAAAGATATTCGTGGAGCCAATGTTGCCATACAGTATATAGATTTAGAAGACCTGTACAACAACTTTTTGTTTACAGATATAGTTAGAGCTAACAGACCTTACACATTTAATCCAGACATTAATGGGAATTTTGTAATTACAGCTTTAGATACAGAAAAACCTTGGATTGAAGCAGATTATGCATGGATACATTTTTCTTTATTACCAAATGAATCTATAATGAATAAAAACATTTATGTCTATGGTAATTTTAATAATTATGAATTAACAGAAACTAATAAAATGCATTTTAATAGTGATCGTGGTGTATACGAAGCACAAATTTTATTAAAACAAGGGTTTTATAGCTATAAGTATGTTTTAGTAGACGAAAAGAACCACCTGGACGAGGGGGCTATTAGTGGTAATTTTCACGAAACTGACAATAATTATAAAGTGTTGGTTTACTATAGAGATTTAGGTGCTAGATATGATAGACTTATTGGAATTGGAGAGGCTAATTCCATAAATATTATGAATTAGAGCCTGTTTTAAGTAACAATCATCTTAATATTTGTTTTATTAACACAATTATTTTATAATTTTGCTATATTACAATGCATTGAAACCTTATTAGTAAATGATTCAACAAGTAACAAAAGGGATTAAAATTTCGGTAGAAACTTCTTTCGAAGGCACATTTTATAAAAATTATAAAATACAATTCGCTTTTGAATATAAAATAACTATTGAAAACCAAAGTAAAGACTCTGTACAACTTCATGCTAGAGAATGGACTATTTTAGATGCCTTAAACAATGTTGAAGTTGTAACAGGTGAAGGTGTTATAGGTAAAAAACCTGTATTAGAACCTGGCGAATCCCATACTTATTCTTCTGGCTGTTTGTTAACCTCTCCTTTTGGAGCCATGTATGGACATTACAACATGATAAATTTTACAACTTCTAAAAAGTTTAATGTTGCCATACCTGCTTTTAAATTAAGCGCACCATTTGCCCTTAATTAATATTTATTCTAAGATTCTATTAAATTTAAATATGTCATCCTCTTGTTTAATATAAAGAGTCTTACAATTAGAATGATGCAAAAATTCAAAGTCTTTATTATATTTAAATGACTTATTTTCCACTTTAAAAATGGTTTCAACATCTACTTGTCCAAAAGCTGAAATACGCCTAAAAACAAATTCTTGTTTTATTTGAGACTCGCGTAATTCAAACCAAGCTCCTGCTCCTATTCCAGGTAACCATTGAGCAAATTCTTTAACATGATCAAAAGGCTTGGGATACAAGTTTCCTTCTAAATTAGGCACATGCTGCCTTAATGTATCTAAAAAACAAGCTCGATTAATTCTATTAACCGAAACTTTATTATTTATAAACTTTCCTGTCTCACTTAATTGATACACTTTCTTATTTGAAGCTGAAATAACCACATTACCAATAGTACTTGGTGTGAACCACTTAGAACGACGCAATCTTTTTACAATGGAGCTATTGGTAACTGAAGCAATTAATACTTCTGTAACAAAACGAGCACAATTACTAGCTTCATTTTTAAAAACAGCATATCTAACAAACTGTTTTTCCTGCATGTTAGTAATATAATTTTTAGCCAATCTATAATCTACTAAGTTACAAACCGAAGCATACATGGTTCCTTTGCCATGAGTCAGTTTAGGATTGGTAGCTAAGTATTCTAAAATCTCATGTAAATTTACAATCGCCGCTTCTTTAATTTTTGCAACCAAATGAAACTCTAATTCGGAATCAGTAACTTTACTTCTAACACGTCCATTTGGTTGAGATGTAATATATCGACCAAAATCATAATATTCCAAAACTCCCGTTTCTTTATCTATTAAAACCAAGGCAGCATGTCCAGCTCTAACATAGTTTTTTTTCCCAATTCCTAAATAATGTAAATACCTTAAATACCATTCATCTGAAATCCTAACAACCGTTTCTGGATATGCCAATGTGATAATAATTCCTGAATTAATCATGGCTGGTTTTTTCTGAAGTAAAAGTGGTAGAAGACATTTTATTTTTCTGAAGATTTAAAAATCGCATTTCTAAATTACCCCCTTGTTTTTCAACCTGTGTAATACTAGTGGTTTTTACAAATCCTCTATTCATTATAACCCCAAAATCTTGATTTCCAGTTCCAGCAGTGTTATGAAAATCCCAAATAGACTCTGAATTAAGCACATACTGATTTCTAAATGCTTCAAACCAATCCACCCGAGCTTGCTTCATGTTTTTTGAATACAAAGTTGACGAAGACCATATGTTAGGTTCTAAAGGCAATTTTTTAATATGCTTTGCAACGCCATCCCAAACCAACTCATAAAAATGCAACTCTTCCTGCCAATCAACTAATACAATAGTAAACGGCTCAATTCCTAACAGGTTATAACTTTCTATTAATTCTAAAAAATTAGAAGCAATCAACAAATCTTTCACTACAACACCTCGGCTAAGCCTATAATTATCTTGTCTTTTATATGCTGCGAAACCACCATTCAGCAAACAAATCAATCTGTTTCTTTTACTTAAACCAATCCAAGTCCCTCCAGCTAACACGTCTTTAGGGTATAAAAGACCCACACCTCTTTCTAAGTAAAAATCAGGCTCAAGAGTTTCTCTATTTGGTGCTTCATCTCTATTTGAAGTAAGCAGGAAATCAGTCTTTCCTAATGGTATTAAAGTTACTGTACACATAAATAACATAGTCCGTTAATGCGATAGCAACTTACAAAAAATAACTAGAATTTAACGTCTCTTTAGGATTGTAAAAAATTATAAATCGGCAAAATTATTGTACCTTTGCACCTGAATTTTTTACAAATTACAAAACAAATACAATCATGGGAAAAGGATTTTTTAATGTACCAGTTGCTGTTAACGAACCTGTTAACAGTTTTGCTCCAGGATCTCCGGAAAGAGAAGCTGTATTAAAAGCTTATAAAGAAATGTATAACAGTCAAGTTGATGTACCAATGTATATTAATGGAAAAGACGTTACTACTGGAAACACTAGAACGATGTCTCCTCCACACGATCATAAACATATTGTTGGAACGTATCATCTAGCGGAAAAATCTCATGTAGAAGAAGCCATTGCTACAGCTTTAGAAGCAAGAAAATCTTGGTCGCAAATGCCATGGGAACAACGTGCTGGTATCTTTTTAAAGGCTGCCGAATTAATTGCAGGTCCTTACAGAGCAAAAATTAATGCTGCCACCATGATTGCACAATCTAAAACAGTACATCAAGCAGAAATTGATGCTGCTTGTGAGTTGATAGACTTCCTGCGTTTTAATGTTCAGTTTATGACAGACATATACATGGAACAACCAGAGAGCACAAGCGATGCATGGAACAGAGTAGAATACAGACCACTTGAAGGTTTCACCTATGCTGTAACGCCTTTTAACTTTACTGCTATTGCTGGAAATTTACCTTCTTGTATGGCACTAATGGGTAATGTTGTTGTTTGGAAACCAAGTAACAATCAAATTTATTCAGCTAAAGTTATCATGGATGTCTTTAAAGAAGCTGGTGTACCAAATGGTGTTATTAATGTTGTTTTTGGAAATCCAGGAATGATTACAGATACTGTTATGGCAAACCCACACTTCTCTGGATTACATTACACAGGATCGACTCCTGTTTTCCAGAATTTATGGAAACAAATTGGAAACAATATTGAAAACTATAAAACCTACCCAAGAATTGTAGGTGAAACTGGAGGAAAAGATTTTATTATTGCTCATAAATCAGCTAATGCGAAACAAGTTGCTACAGCAATTTCTAGAGGCGCTTTTGAATTCCAAGGACAGAAATGTAGTGCTGCATCTAGAGCTTATATCCCTAACAACATATGGGAAGACGTAAAAAAATACGTGATTGCAGATGTTAAGTCTTTCAAAATGGGATCTCCAGAAGATTTGAGCAACTTTGTTACTGCTGTTATTAACGAAGGCTCTTTCGATAAATTAGCTAAATATATTGACGAAGCTAAAGCAGCTACTGATGCTGAAGTTATTGCTGGAGGAGGTTACGACAAATCTAAAGGTTACTTTATAGAACCAACTGTTATTGTGACTACTAACCCTAAATACGATACCATGTGTACCGAATTATTCGGTCCTGTTATCACTATTTATGTGTATGATGAAAATAAATTTTCTGAAACTTTAAAACTGGTTGATGAAACTAGTGAATATGCATTAACTGGTGCTGTTTTATCTACTTGTCGTTATGCAATTATAGAGGCAACCGAAGCGTTACAAAATAGTGCTGGAAACTTCTACATAAACGACAAACCAACAGGAGCTGTTGTAGGACAACAACCATTTGGTGGAGCAAGAGCATCTGGAACTAACGATAAAGCCGGTTCTGCTCAAAACTTAATGCGTTGGGTTTCTCCAAGAATGATTAAGGAAACATTTGTTACTCCTGTAGATTACAGATATCCTTTCTTAGGTTAAAATTATATGAATTTAAAAACTCCCAAACTCATTGTTTGGGAGTTTTTTTTTGCTCTTTTAGCTCATCGGTTTTATATTTTCATTAAATTGGAAGAATAAATTGAACTTATTGTATAAACAAGTCTTTTTATTTGCTATTAATCAATCCAATTCCAATGAAAAAAATTACCCTTTTATTTGTATTCATTTCTACTTTTTCATTTGCACAAAAAATGCAAACATTAGATTATTCAAAACTTGATAAGTCTGATATGAAAACAGATCTATTTATTAAAAACGCCTCACCATTCTCACCAATAGGAAAAAACTACTCACAAAATGGCATGTACACGTTTATTCAAGCTTATAAAGAACTATCTAACAGCGACGAGTTAAATAGGTTTTCTGCCGTAAAACAATTGCAAAATTTCACAAAAACGGTTTCATATGCAGAAACAATAAAAATTGGTTTACTACATGCTGAATATGAATCTTTAAACAAACAAGTTTTAAACGAAGGTAAAATTAGAATTGAAGACCTTACCGTTTTACGAAATACTTCTGAATACATTTTCACAGAAAACACTTCAACGATTATTGCTCCTTTAAGCATTACTAAAAAGGGGTTGAAAACCAATTTTGAACTGGAATCTGATTTTTATTTTAACAATACACAACAAAACATTATTGAAGTTAAAGCAGATTTTGATGATGGCAGAGGTTTTCAAACACTAAATTTCAACGCTCCAATCCAAGTAAATTATATTAGTGGTGGCAATAAACACATCCAATTTCAAATTCAATTTTCAGATGGAAGTAATATAAGTAGAACATCAAATCTTAAAATACAATCTAACAATTCTGATATTCATGCTGCAAATAATCAACGTATTGTTAATGAAGTTATCTCAACAGATGTTCCAGATTTAAGTGTTTATAGCGGAACCGTAAGCACAGCTGGGATGGCAGAATACGAAGTGTTTTTAGGAGCAGACAATGTTTTAGATAAACCTATTTTTCTTATCGACGGTTTCGACCCAGCAGATTCAAGAAACACGACAGACATCTATGATTTATTAAACTATGTAGTAAGTCCCGGAGATACTCTGAACCTTGGAACTAGAATTCGAAATGAAGAAAATTTTGATATTGTAATTATCAATCATCCTCAATATTTTATTTTATCTAATGGCTCTTTTCAATCTATGGCTAATTCTACCGATGTAAATAACGATGGCGTGATTGACACTGCAGATTATGCTGGAAGCACTTTAATTGATGGTGGCTCAGATTATATTGAACGAAACGCAATGTCTACAGTAGAGGTTATAAATCTTATCAATTCTCAAAAAATTGGCTCAGAACAAAATGTTGTTATTGGCCCAAGTATGGGAGGTCTAATTTCTCGTTATGCATTAAACTTTATGGAAAACCAAAACCAAGACCATGAAACTAGGCTTTGGATGTCTTTCGACTCGCCACATTTAGGGGCAAATGTCCCAATTGGTTTTCAACATTTATTTAATTATTTAGGTTATGGATTAGATACACCATTGGGCGATTATAGCATTGAAGCAATAAGACCTGTTGTTGAAGGCATGTTAAAATCTGGAGCAGCTAGACAAATGCTACTTGACCAATATGAAGCGCATTTAGCAAGTGGAAACAACCTAGACTTCGATCCAACAAAACTTCTACCTGAAGCTCATCCATTTAATCCCATTTTCTATAATAGAATGAATGCTTTAACAACTTCTGGCTACCCAGAAGACACACGAAATGTCTCATTGATAAATGGTAGTGGTATTGGTGCAGCATATCTAAATAAAAATAATACTCCTGTAACAGCTGGACAGCAAGTTTTAGATGTATTTATTGAAAACGTTGCAGTTTTAACTGATGCTTATTTAGACGCTTGGTTAACGCCTAAAAGCAATACAACTGCAAAAATTAGTGAAGTATGGATAGACATTGTTTTTATCTGTTTTTGCGACATAGAAACGGATGAAAGTGCTAGAGGCCCTGCATATTCAGACGGCATAGATGCTGCACCTGGGGGGTTATTCGACATAGGAGCATTAGCAGCCGACTTTGGAGGCGACCCAACAATCGATGCGTTTTTTGCTGGCTTAAGCACCAATTACTTTAATTTTATTCCTGCTGTTAGCGCTATGGCATTGGTTAATGGAGGAGCATCAGATTGGTATCAAGATATAAATTTAGGAGCAGGAGACACACCGTGGGACGCTACAACAACCACCAACCCAAATACACCTTTTGTAAACTGGTATATTCCAGACAATAATGAAAGTCATGTTACCCTAACACCAAACAATGTTACATTTGCTTGGGAAGAAATTGTAAACACCAATACTTTAACTGTTTCAAATAATACTTTTGTTGAAGACGATATTAAACTAAAGCAAAACCCAATTACAAATAGTCTGACTTTAATTAGTACAACAGATTATCAAGATGCCAGTATTTCTATTGTAGATATGACAGGAAAGCTTGTTTACAAACAGAATACAGATCTTAGCAGCAGAACAACTCTACCAATACATTTAGCCTCTGGCATGTATGTCTTGAATGTAGATACCCAAACTAATTTGAATTTAAAAACAAAACTGATTATAAAATAAAAGAACTACGATTAAAAAAGTAAAGCCTTTCAAATACTGGAAGGCTTTACTTTTTAATCTATTTATTTTAAGGATTACCCTCTAAACTTCATAGGCAAATGCACCACTTTTTTTGTTTCGAAAAAGTCTTCCTGAAAGAAGTCTGTAATGTTATAAATAGTCGCTGTTTTATAATTCTGAAGCTCTTCACTTAAATCGCCACCTTTTAAGTATATAATACCATTCTTTAACTCATGATTCTGTTTTTTGGCAATTTTCCCTTTTACCCAGTGCACAAAAGTTGGCATAGCAGCAACAGCTCTACTTACAATAAAATCGTAGTTCCCCTTTATTTCTTCAACACGTTTATTGGTAGTTTTTACATTTTCTAAACCGAGACCTTCAACTACCTCATCTACTACTTTTAGTTTTTTTGCAATACTATCTACCAAATGAAAAGAACATTCAGGGAACAAAATAGCTAAAGGAATTCCAGGAAATCCACCTCCTGTACCTACATCCATAATTTTAGATCCTGGCTTAAAGTTTATAACTTTAGCAATGGCTAAAGAATGCAACACATGTCTTAAATATAATTCATCTATATCCTTTCGAGACACCACATTTATTTTCAAATTCCAGTCTTGATACAACCCTTCTAGTTTGGTAAATTTATCAATTTGATCGTCGGTAAGGTTAGGAAAATACTTAAGTATTAGTTGCATGAATATGTAATTTTGCACAAAAATAGCTAAATTATTGTGCATTTTTATGAAAACTTTATTAAGATACACATCATTATTATTTATCTTTGGCACCATATATGATACTCGATTTATAACGTTGTATGATAATAAACTTCCTCAAGAAAACTCTTGAGGCATTATTTAGGTTAGCGATTTAATTTCGTGAAAAACCTTGGAGCAATTTTAAATCTCGATTATTGAGTAAAAATAATAGCATGACAAAACAAACATTAACTTTCTCTAGAACAGACTCTGCAAAATTTTTCAGGACACTAAACAAACGTGTTAACAACTATTTCAAAGAAAATAATATTAAAAAAACAGGTAACTGGAAACTATATATAAAAGCTATAGTTATGTTTACCTTATTACTTGGCCCTTTAGTTTTATTACTTACTGTAGATTTACCAACTTGGTTGCAAATTATATCTATGATGGTGATTGGAATTGGAATGGCTGGAGTTGGCATGAATGTGATGCATGATGCAAACCATGGTTCTTTTTCTAGTAAAAAATGGGTCAATAGATTAATGGGAAGTAGCATCCATATTCTTGCTGGAAATGATTATAATTGGAAAGTACAACACAATGTTTTACACCATACATATACAAACATTCAAGGACATGACGAAGACATTGATGCTGGAAGAATCATCCGTTTTTCGAAACATTCTAAATGGTTGAAAATTCATCAATTTCAAAAATACTATGCCTTTTTGTTATACGGATTACTAACTGTTAATTGGGCAATTACTACAGATTTCAAACAAACCTATGTGTATTTAAAAAGGAAATTATCTTATGGAGATTTTCCGAAACCAGCTACGCAATGGACCAAATTAATAATTGGTAAAATAGTTTATTATTCTATCTGGGTAGTTTTACCGTTGGCTTTAGGCTATGCTTGGTGGCAAGTTTTAATTGGCTTTCTAATCATGCATTATACAGCTGGAATTATCCTAAGTGTTATTTTTCAATTAGCGCACGTGATGCCTAATACAGAAATGCCATTACCCGATGAAAATGGAAACATGAAAAACACTTGGGCAATTCATCAATTATTTACTACATCTAATTTTTCGCCTAAAAGTTGGTTGGTAGAATTCTATACAGGAGGCTTAAACAGACAAGTAGAGCATCATTTATTTTCAAACATAAGTCATGTGCATTATAAAAATATAGCAAAAATTGTTAAAGAGACTGCACATGAATTTAGCTTGCCATACAATGAGTACAATTCTATTTGGACAGCCATTGCTGAACATTATCAACAATTAAAAGTATTAGGAAAAAAGCCTGCAATGGCCTAAACTAATTTGCACTATTAAACAACTAACCAACATGAGCCTACTTTCAGAGAGAGTTTTAAACATGTCAACGTCTGCTACTTTAGCTATGGCAGCAAAGACTAGAGAACTTAAAGCACAAGGAAAAGACATTATTGGGTTAAGTCTTGGCGAGCCAGATTTTAACACACCAGATTATATTAAAAATGCGGCTATTCAAGCCATCAACGAAAATTATAATTCCTATTCTCCTGTAGATGGATATGTAGAATTAAAAGAAGCCATTATTACCAAGTTTAAACGCGATAATAATTTAAATTACAGCTTACCTCAAATTGTTGTTTCTACAGGTGCAAAACAAGCATTAGCAAATGTGGCTTCTGTATTAATAAATAAAGGTGACGAAGTTATATTGCCTTGCCCTTATTGGGTAAGTTATGCTGATATTGTTGAACTTTTTGAAGGTGTTCCAGTAGAAGTAAAAACATCTATTGACAACGATTTCAAAATGACTCCAGAACAACTGGAAGCTGCTATTACTCCAAAGACAAAAATGATTTGGTACAGCTCTCCTTGTAATCCAAGTGGATCTTTGTATAGTACCGAAGAGTTACGTGCTTTGGCTGATGTACTTCAAAAGTATCCAGATATCTACGTGGTTTCAGATGAAATTTACGAACACATCAATTTCACAACCGAGGGTCACGCAAGCATGGCTCAATTTGATGATATGTTCGATAGAACTGTTACAGTAAATGGCGTTTCGAAAGCTTTTGCTATGACAGGTTGGAGAATTGGGTATATTGGAGCTCCAGAAGTTATTGCTCGTGCTTGCAATAAAATGCAAGGCCAAATTACAAGTGGTGCCAATTGTATTGCACAGCGTGCAACTATTACAGCTTTAAATGAACCTCCTACACGTGTTAAATTCATGATTGACGAATTTAAAATCCGTAGAGACTTGGTATTAAATTTACTTTCAGAAGTTGAAGGTTTTCAAACCAACACTCCAGAAGGTGCTTTTTATGTGTTTCCAAACATCTCTTATTACTTCGGGAAAACCTTAAAAGGAAAAACCATTAATAATGCAACCGATTTTTCATTATATCTTTTAGAAGAAGCGCTAGTTGCAACCGTTACCGGTGAAGCTTTTGGAAATCCAGATTGTATTCGCATCAGTTATGCTGCAAGTCAAGAACAAATTATTGAAGCTATAAAGCGCATTAAAGAAGCTGTTAGTTAGTAGTCAATAACACTTCATAAAAACACAAATCCACTATTTCTAGTGGATTTTTTTATTAAAAAAAGTACATAATCACACGCAATAATAAGCACATAAAAACACTAAATATAACGGTTGTTTTTAATAGCATTTGTTTTCTTTCTTTTTGAAGTCTTAACCTTATTCTTATTAAATCTTCTTGAGTTGAAGTATTATTAAATTCAAGTTTTTCACCAGAATAACTTCCATTAATAACACGTCGATCTTTCCTTTTAGTCAACATACTTTTATTATTTCTTAAAGTATGTATCATTTGCATCATTGATCCTTCTCCACCCATAATAATAGTTTTTAAAATGAAACGAGTAAAATAGTACAACAAATCAAATCATGTTTACGATGTTGATTCTATAACATATAAAAGATAGTTTGTATTGAGGTCACACTCAAAGAACATCAGTTTTCGATCTATAAAAGCGCTTTATATATAAGTAGTAAATACTTACAAAATGTTACAACTAAATGAGGAATAATTAACGATTACGCCAAAAGAAAGGCGTTAATAAAATAAGAACCGTAAATAATTCTAAACGTCCTATAAGCATTAAAAAAGAAGCCCATAATTTACCAAGAGGTGGCAATGCGGCATAGTTGTTTACGGGACCAAAATTACCAAGAGCTGGACCAACATTTCCTAAACTTGACGCTGAAAGTCCAATAGACGACATAAAATCTATATTAAACATAGAGAACACTAATGCACCAACAATAAAGGAAAGCATATAAAGTATAAAGAAAGCAAGGATATTAAAAACAATATCTCCAGTTACTGCTTTGTTATTATATCTAACAGGTAAAATAGCATTTGGATGCAAGGCTCTTTTAAATTCTAAAAAACCGTTTTTAATAAGTATCAAATGCCTAACGACCTTAACACTACCGGAGGTACTACCTGCAGAACCACCTAAAAACATGAGTCCAAAAAAGAACACCATTAAAAAGGGTGTCCACAAGGTGTAATCTGCTGTTACAAAACCAGTGGTTGTTACTATGGAAAGTACTTGAAACAAGGCATGTCTAAAAGAACTTTCTGCTTCACCCCAAACCATAGGATGATAGATGGACGATTCAGATAGATCTGCTTTAAAATAAATAATTAGTGAAGCTATAACAGTAAAAATTACAATAAATTTAAAGTATAGTTTTAGCTCTTCATCTTTTATTATTTTTTGAACTTTTCCTTTAAAGGCAAAATAACTTAACACAAAATTAGTTCCTGCCAAGAACATAAAGACAATAATAATATACTGAATAACAGGTTGCCCATTCCAATAAGCAACACTGGCATTTTTAGTTGAAAAACCTCCAGTGGATAACGTACACATAGAATGATTTATGGCATCGAAAAAAGACATCCCTGCAACTTTTAGCAGGATGGTTTCTGCAACAGTATATCCAAAATAAATAAGCCACAAACGCTTTGCAGTATCAGTAATTCTTGGATGTAATTTATCTGCACTTGGGCCTGGTGCTTCAGCTGCAAACATTTGCATTCCTCCAATACCAAGTAATGGTAAAATGGCTATGGCTAAAACAATAATTCCCATACCACCAATCCAATGGGTTAAACTTCTCCAAAATAAAACGCCCTCTGGAACAATTTCAATATCATTTAAAATAGTGGCTCCCGTAGTTGTATAACCAGACATGGTTTCAAAAAAAGCATCTGTAAAACTTGTTATACTCCCAGTTAATAAATAAGGAATGGTACCAGACAACGCCATAACAATCCACCCAAAGGCTACAACAATATAACCTTCACGTTTATTCATTTCTTTGTTGTGGTCTTTGGTATTGTACATGGCTGTAAGACCTAACAATATAGTTAATCCTCCAGAAATAAAAAGTTTGGAAGTTACGCCGTCTTTATAAATGAAACTTATTAAAGAGGACAACAACATAAAACCACCATTAAATAATAAAAGCAGTCCTAAAAAATGAAATATTATTTTATAGTTGAGTTTCACAGATTTTTATTATAGGAATAATTTTTCTACTTGTTTAATAGACCTAGGCAAACAACAAACAACTACTTTATCTGCAACACCAATTTTAAAATCTCCAAGTGCTGTATGTCCTTTTCCGTTTCTAATAACACCTCCAATAATTGCTGATCTTGGAAAATCGACATCTTTAATTAATCTGTTACAAATTTTTGATGTGGGCTTTACTTGAAACTCTAATAACTCGGCATTCATGTTATTAAGCTTTGTCATAGCAATAACTTCACCTTTTCTAATATATCTAAAGATATTATTAGCTGCTAATAGTTTTTTATTAATTAGAGTATCTATTCCTATGGAATGAGATAATTCAAAATAATCCATATTTTCAACCAATGCAATGGTCTTTCTAACACCTTTGGATTTAGCTACCAGACAAGACATGATATTGGTTTCAGAATTTCCTGTTACGGCAATAAAGGCATCCATATCCTTGAGGCTTTCTTCATCGAGCAAATCGACATTCCTACCATCTCCATTAATTACAAGTACATCGGATAGCTCATCGGCTAAGTCGAATGCTCTATCTCTATCTTTTTCGATAAGTTTGACATTGGAATAAAATTTACTTAAATCTCTAGCTGTTTTATATCCAATTTTACTTCCACCCAGAATCATGACATTTCTAATTTCAGTATTGATTTTCCCCGTAAGTGTACAAAGTTCTTGACCACCACCTTCAGAGGTAATAAAAACGACATTATCTCCTTCCTTAAATTGTGTATCTCCTCTTGGAATAATCGTGTATTGTGTTCCAAAGCGTTGAATAGCTATTGGTACAAAATGAATTTCTGGAAATATTTTAGCAGCTTCCTGAACCGTTTTCCCAACAAATGCAGCAGTTCTAGACAAGCTTAATCCAACCATTGTTAAAGCACCACCTTCAAACTCATAACTATCATTAAAAGCCGATTGATTTAAAAGCAATTCAATTTCTGATGCAGCTAAAGCTTCAGGTGAAATTAACTCGTCTATTCCTAGTTTGGTGAAATCTATTTCTTCTTTATGATTAATTAATTCGGTATTCGAAATTCTAGCTATGGTTCTTTTAGATCCAAGCTGTTTTGCTAAAACACAAACGGTTATGTTTGTAGTTTCAGAAGAGGTAACTGCTATTAATAGATCGCTAGATTCAATTCTAGCGTCTTTTAAAACTGAAATAGATGTTGCATCGCCTTTAATTACTTTGATGTCTAAATGATTGTCTGCATACGTAAGACTCTCTTTATTGGTATCTATTAAGGTAATTTCTTGAGATTCGTAAGACAATAATTTTGCTAAATGAAATCCAACTTCACCAGCTCCAGCAATAATTATTTTCATGTGTTTTCAAATAATAAAGTAGGGCAAATATACTGCAAAATAGATAGATTAATAAAATTTCAAGACATATAATTCCATGATTTCAAGATACTAAATAGCATTTTGCTTGAATATTTTTCAGTAAAAATTCATTATTTTTAAAAAAAGGATATGTATTAGCCACTAATGTCTATTTTGAGTTTCTTTGAGTATTTTAAATTAAAAATAAATATGTAGGTTTGTGCAAAAATATCACATTGACAAAAGTTAAGCCATATAAAGACAGTGATCTAGGAAAAAAGGAGCAAGTAACAAAAATGTTTGATGCTATTTCTAAAGAATATGATGGATTAAATCGCGTTATTTCTTTTGGAATAGATATTAAATGGCGAAAAAAAGTTATTAAAATTGTTGCAAGTTCTCAACCTGAAATGGTGTTAGATATTGCTACTGGAACTGGTGACATGGCTATAAACTTAGCCGAAACTAGCGCTAAAAAAATTATAGGTTTAGACATTAGTGAAGGCATGCTAAATGTTGGAAAACAGAAAATTTTAAAAAAAGGACTTGAGAATAAAATTGAAATGGTTGTTGGCGACTCAGAAAATTTACCATTTGAAAATAATACTTTCGATGCTATTACTGTTGGTTTTGGAGTAAGAAACTTTGAATCTTTAGAAAAAGGTCTTGCTGAAATTTATCGGGTATTAAAACCAAAGGGAGTTTTTGTTATTTTAGAAACTTCTGTTCCAACCAAAACCCCTTTTAAACAAGGTTATAATTTATATACTAAAAGCATTATGCCTATTATAGGAAAACTATTTTCCAAAGATCAAAGTGCATATAGATATTTAAGCGATTCTGCCTCTGTTTTTCCTTATGGCGAAGCTTTAAACAATATTTTACGAGAAATTGGGTTTATAAATGTTACAAACAAACCTCAAACATTTGGGGTTGCAACCATTTATACATCATCAAAAAAATAATATGAAAAAACTTTTTTTTCTAATCACTTTCTTTTGCATCTTCCAATCAGTATCTGCTCAACTGTTTTCTAAAGAAAAAGTTTTAAACGATGAGAATGCTGATAAAGCGTTATTGAGTTACGGTTATTTTATTGGATTTAATAGCTACGATTTTAATTTCGATTATTTTAAAGACAAACCAGATATACAAGTTGCAAAAACAACAGGGTTTAATGTTGGTTTAGTAGGAAACTTACGTATTAACGATTACGTAGACTTAAGGCTTGAACCAGGGTTATGTATTACCACTAGAACTTTAGAGTATGATGAAAAATATTTTAATGGCATAGAACACACCCCAGCAGATCTAGAAAGAGAAGTAAAATCGACTTACATTCATGTGCCTTTGTTATTAAAATTTTCAACAAAGCGATTAAATAATTTTAAACCTTTTATAGTTGGTGGCCTATCTACTGCTTTAAACTTATCTAGTAATCAAGACAACCCAGACGATAATAGTGCTGGGAAGTTTAGGACTAAGAAAAATATGTATTTCTACGAAATAGGTTTTGGTATCGATTTTTACTTATATTATTTTAAATTCACGCCTTCGATTCGTGGTGTATTTGCTATAAACGACGAGCTTGTTAGAGATGCAGATCCAAACAGTCCTTGGACTGGAAACATTGCGACTATGAAAACACGTGGTGTGTTTATTAACTTCACGTTTCAATAGCACCTTTTGTTAGATAGAATCCATTAACGAATAACAACTAACTTCTTCTAAATTCACTAAGTAATATAGCTGTTGCTGTTGCAACATTTAAGCTTTCGGTTGCTTGAAGGTTTCCAAAACGAGGAATAGTTATTTTTTCAGAAACCAAATTCTCGATATCTTTAGAAATACCATTAGCTTCATTACCAAAAATTAGAATCCCTTTTTCAGGGAGCTGCTTTTTGTAAACAGTTTCTCCATCCATAAACGTTCCAAAAGAGGTCATTTTTGAGTTTATTATAAAAGTCTGTAAGTTTAAATAAGTAATATTCACTCTTGTTATGGAACCCATTGTTGCTTGAATTACTTTTGGGTTATAACAGTCTACTGTTTCTAGATTACAAACCAAATCTTTAATTCCAAACCAATCGCAGAGTCTTATAATCGTTCCTAAATTTCCTGGATCTCGAACATCATCCAAAGCAACTATTAATTGATTATCTTCTATCTGTTGCTGTTCTGGTATTTTAAAAATTGCTAATGCAGTATTTGGCGTTCTAAGAAAGCTAATTTTTTTTAATTCTGCTTCTGAAATAAGGGTTTCAAGATTGGCATCAATTTTGAATGATTTTACTGTGAAAATATGATGCAATTTAAAATTAGAAGCCATTAATTCGTTAATAACTTTAACACCTTCAGCAACAAAAAAACCATGTTGAAGTCTATATTTTTTCTGTTTTAAACTGCTTATTAATTTTATTTGATTTTTAGATAACATTCAAACTTATTTAAATATATTTTTCAATGGAAATAGTGTATTTTTGAGTTTAAATGACGTTTTTAATAAACATGAATCATTTATTACTTTTAAAAACAACAACCTTTTTATTACTAGTTAATTTTATTTGTATTTGAAACTACATTCCTCAAAAATAGTATTAATTATTGTATTTACAGGTTTTTTATATTCTTGTAATTCTGTAAAAAGGGTTCCTGAAAATGAGCATCTGCTTACCGAAAACACTATTTATGTTAATGATAAGAAAAACAATACAGAACGCATAAACAATCTTCTGTTTCAGCAACGTAATAAAAAGATTATTAATATTCCATTAAGACTATACATTTACAATTCGGCAAGACCTAACATTGATTCAATTATCAATACCAATATTGATTCAAAACCTAATAAAAGAAAAAAATTAGAAAATTTTCTTTCTAAAAAACAATTAGACAAATATATTGAAGCCAGAATAGGCTTTAATAATTGGTTAAAGAAAACTGGCGAAGCTCCTGTAATTGTTAAAGACATAAAAACTCAAAAATCTGAAAAACAACTAGAGGCCTATTATTTTAACAATGGATGGTTTAATGTTGAAGCTACTTCCAAAACAACTAAACTAGATAATAAAACGGCAACAATTGATTACTATGTAAAAACTGGAGACCCCTATATAATAGACTCTCTAACTACCAAAATTTCTTCTCCAGTTGTAGATTCTATATATCAGCTAACTAAAGATAAATCTTATATAAAAAAGGATCAGCAATACAGAACCCAGACCTTTAATTTAGAAAAAAGTCGAATCACATCGACTTTAAGGAATTCTGGAGTCTATCATTTCAGTCAAGACTATATCTATTTTGAAATGGATACAGTTAATACAAACAAAAAAGTACAAGTAGAATTACAAATATTAGACCGTGCTATTAGAACTCAAAATACTGTTTTGAGAGAACCTTTTAATATTTATAAAATAAAGGAGGTTAATATTGTTACAGATTATTCTTACGAGAAAAAAGATTCTAATTATTCAGATTCATTAATTTTTAAAAATTACAATTTATACAGTATTGGTAAAATGCGTTTTAAACCAAAAGCCATTACTGATGCTATCTTTATAACACCAAATGATGTTTTTAAAGACAAAGACAGATCTAACACATTCAGACATATAAACAATCTACAAACGTTTAAACATCCAAGTATCGATTATGTAGAAAATCCAGACACTACCTTAACTGCTAATATTTTATTAACTCCTTTAAAAAAGTTTGGATTGAATTTTAGTGCTGAAGTTTCACAAAGCAACATTCAATCTATTGGATTAGCATTCAACCCAAGTATTTTGATGAGGAATGTATTTAAAAGAGCAGAAACTTTAGAACTTTCTGCTTTTGGTTCTATTGGAGCGTCAAAAGATGGTGGAGATGAAAGCGACCCGTTCTTCGATATTAATGAACTTGGAGTTGATTTAAAATTAACCATTCCAAGATTATTATTTCCAATTAATACAGAAAGGATTATTCCTAAAACCATGTTTCCAAGCACAAGAATATCTGTATCTACTTCTAGTCAGACAAATGTAGGATTAGATAAACAAACTGTTTCTGGCGTGTTCAATTATAAATGGTTCGCTTCAAACTTAGTAACTAACAGGTTAGATTTGTTTAACATTCAATATGTTAGAAACTTAAATCCAGACAATTATTTTGGAGTTTACGGAAACTCTTACAATGAATTAAACGACATCTCTAAAGACATAGATTATAATAACGGAAACGATTTAACATATCCAAATGAAACAGATATGTTTATCAACGATGTGCTATCAGGAAACACAACTTTACAACCTGGGGATCCAGAATACGACGATGTGTATTCTATTAACGAACGAAAAATCAGACTTACAGAAAACAACCTCATATTTGCTACAAACTTTAACTATACTAGAGATAACAGGGAAAACCTTTACGATGAAACTTTTTCAATCTTTAGATTTAAAGTCGAATTAGCAGGGAATCTATTTTCTGCCATCTCAAAAATTGGAAACCTTAAGAAAAACGATGCTGGTCAATACGAAATGTTTAATGTAGCCTATTCACAATATGTAAAAACTGAATTTGATTATATTAAACACTGGGATTTAAGCAAAAAAAACGTTTTAGCTATAAGAAGCTTTTTAGGGATAGCTATTCCATACGGAAATTCAACTAATATTCCATTCTCAAAAAGTTTCTTTGCTGGCGGTACTAACGATAATCGTGCCTGGACTGCCTATAGTCTTGGCCCTGGAAGTTTAGACAGTAACGACGAATTTAATGAAGCCAATCTAAAACTTGCTTTTAATATTGAACATCGCTTTAACATCTTCGAAAAATTTAATGGCGCCCTTTTTATCGATACAGGAAATATCTGGAATGTTTTTGATGATGTGACCGACCCTAAAGCAACCTTCACGAATTTTGCATCGTTAAAAGATATAGCTATTGGCTCTGGTTTTGGTTTAAGGTACGATTTTGGATTTGCTGTTTTTCGTTTCGATATAGGCTTTAAAACCTACGATCCTTCTTATCCGGAAAACAACAGATGGTTTAACGATTACAATTTTTCAAACGCTGTTTATAACATAGGTATCAATTACCCTTTCTAAGCTATTTAATTTTCTTATTTTTGTCTTTTCAAACTTTATAATTATACAATTATGGCTCATAATATTAAACCTGGAGTTGCAACAGGTCAAGAAGTTCAAAATATTTTTAAACTAGCTAAAGAAAAAAACTTTGCGCTACCTGCAGTAAACGTTGTAGGGTCAAGTAGCATTAATGGCGTTTTAGAAACTGCTAGAGATTTAAATGCACCTGTAATTATTCAGTTTTCTAATGGTGGAGGTGTTTTTAATGCCGGTAAAGGATTAAGCAACGATAACCAGAAAGCAGCTATTGCTGGCTGTGTAGCTGGAGCAAAACATGTTCATTTATTAGCAGATGCCTATGGAGTACCGGTTATTTTACACACAGACCATTGTGCTAAAAAATTATTACCATGGATTGATGGGTTATTAGATGCCAGTGAACAACATTTTAAGGAAACAGGAAAACCTTTATACAGTTCTCACATGATTGATTTAAGTGAAGAACCTATTGAAGAAAACATTGAAATTTGCAAACAATATCTTAGCAGAATGAGCAAAATGGGGATGACTTTGGAAATTGAATTGGGTATTACTGGTGGTGAAGAAGATGGCGTAGATAATACAGATGTGGATGACTCAAAATTGTACACACAACCAGAAGAAGTCGCTTATGCTTTCGAAGAACTAAGTAAAATAAGCAATCAATTCACCATTGCAGCAGCCTTTGGAAATGTGCATGGTGTATACAAGCCTGGAAATGTAAAACTAACACCTAAAATTCTTAAAAACTCTCAAGAATATGTGTCAAAGAAATTTGGGGTAACACACAATCATATCGACTTTGTGTTTCATGGTGGCTCAGGATCTACAGTTGAAGAAATTCGTGAAGCTATAGGTTATGGTGTTATTAAAATGAATATCGATACAGACATGCAATATGCCTTTACTTCTGGTGTTCGTGATTATATATTAGAAAAACAAGATTATTTGCAGTCGCAAATAGGAAATCCAGATGGCGACGATGTTCCAAATAAAAAATATTACGACCCAAGAGTTTGGTTACGTAAAGGCGAAATGACCTTTGTTGAACGCCTAAAAAAGGCTTTCGAAGATTTAAATAACGTCAATACTTTATAAAATTTATAAAAGAGAAAAGAGGGCAATTCAAATTAAACGTTTAATTTTGCCTTTCTAACTAACAATAGAACTAATGGTTTTTAGGAACTAAAAATCGTTAATCATAAATCTAAAATCGTTAATCGATATGTCTTGGTTTAAAAGAAAAGAAAAAGGAATTCAAACCACAACCGAACAGAAGAAGGACACTCCTAAAGGCTTGTGGTATAAATCTCCAACAGGAAAAATAGTAGATACCAAAGAATTAGAACAAAATTTTTATGTAAGTCCAGAAGATGGCTACCACGTAAGAATTGGAAGTAAAGAATATTTCGAAATTTTATTCGACGATAATAAGTTTAAAGAACTAGATGCCAAATTGGAATCTAAAGATCCTTTAAATTTCGAAGACACCAAAAAATACCCAGAACGCTTAAAAGCTGCTCAAGAAAAAACCAATTTAAAAGATGCCGTTCGTACTGCTGTTGGTAAATCTAAAGGAAAAGATTTAGTTGTTGCATGTATGGATTTTTCTTTTATTGGAGGCTCTATGGGTTCTGTTGTAGGTGAAAAAATAGCGCGTGCAGCAGATTATTCTTTAAAAAAGAAAATCCCATTCATGATTATTTCAAAATCTGGTGGAGCTAGAATGATGGAAGCCGTTTTATCTTTAATGCAACTGGCAAAAACTTCGGTTAAATTAGCTCAATTATCAGATGCAGGAATACCTTATATTTCTTTATGTACAGACCCAACAACAGGTGGAACAACTGCCTCCTTTGCTATGTTAGGAGATATTAATATAAGTGAGCCTGGAGCTTTAATTGGTTTTGCTGGACCTCGCGTTGTAAAAGACACAACTGGTCAGGATTTGCCAGAAGGTTTTCAAACTTCTGAGTTTTTATTAGAACATGGTTTCTTAGATTTTATTACACATAGAAAGCATCTTAAAAACAAGGTAAATCAATATATCGATTTGATTACCAATCAACCAATAAGAGAATAATTTCAACTATATAATAATAAAAAAAGCGACCATTAGGTCGCTTTTTTTTATATATGTTTCTTTTACTACAAAATAATATCAATGGTTGTCCCATCGGTTAATGTAAATGTCGCAAAATTATCGCAAGCTCCATTTCCATAATCTAAAGTACCACCAAAAAAGGTGCGTTCTACCTCGATAGATCCACTTACAAAATAGTAACAAGAAACTTCACGACGTAAGGGTAAAATAATCTCGTAATTATGAGTACTACCATTCATAAAGGTAGCGTTCCAGTAACCTGTAAACTCAAAAACACTATCCGTAAAAACTCCCGATCCAAAACCTTCCGTCCATTCTCTTATAATTTGTCCTTCTCTAGAAGCTTGTAAACCATTTGGCCAAACAACTGTTAAATCTACAGTATGTGTAAATTGTGGATTTCCGTTGTCATTAGCAAGTTCTTTTAAAATAGAATTATTACCTATAACCTGTTTATTATCAAACTTGTAATCATTTAAAACATAGCCTAGAAACACTTGTTCTTCTAAAGGATCTCGTTCGTAAGTAATAACAATTTGTCCTTCGTGTAAATGACCTCTCACCATACAACCTCCTTCAGCAAAGTCTACGGTCAGTTCTCGAAAATTTTGTTCCATAACCAAAGTCACAGTAACACAATTAGGGAAAGAATTTCTGGAGCTAATAACACCTCTGGCTTCAGCACTTTCTTGGTCTTCATATACTTCAATAATAAAATCTTCTAATGATGCAGACAAAGCGTCCATTTCTGAAGATTGAACCACTTCATTTAATTCCTGGTCTTGAGATACAGGATCTGGAGAATCATTTTCTGTACAAGCAGTAAACAAAAGCCCTAGAATTATTAGAGCAAACAATCCATTCGATTTCAATTTCAATGTTTTCATAATCAATTTTTTAAGGTTAAGATGCTATTAAAACGGAAAGAATAGAAAAAAATTACAATTAGATATAAAATAATATTTTCACAAAAGATTACAATTAATGAAAAAGTAGTATATTTGCAGCTCGAAAGAAAAGCTTTCGTGTACATAACAATCATTTACAATAATATTAGAATGTATTTAACAAAAGAATCTAAAGAGGAAATCTTTAAAAAACACGGTAAAGACGCAAAGGACACTGGTTCTGCTGAAGGACAAATTGCATTATTTACACACAGAATTGAGCACTTAACACAGCACTTAAAAAATAATCGTAAAGATTATAATACAGAGCGTTCATTAGTAATGTTAGTAGGTAAGAGAAGAAGCTTACTAGATTACTTAATTAAGAAAGATATCTTAAGATATCGTGCTATAGTTAAAGAATTAGGATTAAGAAAATAATCACATTTAAGAGGCTTCGCGCCTCTTTTTTGTTTTAAAATAACTAGTTACATGTCATTCGAGCGAAGTAACCAACCTGTGCTTAGCGCAGTCTAAATATGGTAATCTCTTATAATTAAAAAAGATTATCTCATCACTTTAAAGGATGATTCTCAATGACAAAAATAGAAGAAGCTATTCATAGTTTTTCATTGGTCACAACAACTACTACTACAACAACACAACGACCATTGTTTAATTTAGAATTAAAAAATTTATGATTCCAAAAGTTTTTAGAGAGGTCATTGACCTTGGTGATGGAAGAGAAATCTCCATTGAAACCGGAAAATTAGCAAAACAAGCTCATGGTAGTGTTGTTGTGCAATCAGGAAAATGTATGTTACTATGTACTGTTGTTTCCAATTACGAACAAAAAGACCTAAACTTTCTACCTTTAACGGTAGATTACAGAGAGAAGTTTGCTGCTGCAGGTAGATATCCTGGAGGCTTTTTCAAAAGAGAAGCAAGACCAAGTGATGGCGAAGTATTAACCATGCGTTTAGTGGATAGAGTATTACGTCCATTATTCCCAAAAGATTATCATTCTGAAACACAGGTGATGATTCAATTAATGTCTCACGATGAAAATGTGATGCCAGATGCTATGGCTGGATTAGCTGCTTCTGCTGCAATTCAATTATCAGATTTACCTTTTGAATGTCCAATCTCTGAAGCTAGAGTTGGTCGTATAAACGGTGAATTTATTATTAACCCAACACTTGCTCAATTAGCAGAATCTGATTTAGATATGATGATTGGTGCTTCTGCCGATTCAGTTATGATGGTAGAAGGTGAAATGGATGAGATTTCTGAAGAAGAAATGGCAGATGCTATTAAGTTTGCACACGAAGCTATTAAGGTTCAATGTGCTGCTCAAGTGAGATTAGCTGAAGCATTCGGAAAAAAAGACGTTCGTGAATACGAACCAGCAAGAGAAGATTCCGATTTAGAGAAAAAGGTGCATGATATGGCTTACGATAAAGTATATGCCATAGCAAAAGCTGGATCATCTAAACATGAAAGAAGCGCTGCATTCGAACAAATTAAAGAAGATATAAAAGCTACTTTTACAGAAGAAGAATTAGAAGATTACGGTGGATTAGTTTCAGATTATTACAGAAAAGCTGAAAAAGCAGCTATTCGCGACTTAACCTTAAATGAAGGGTTGCGTTTAGATGGTAGAAAGACTGACGAAATCAGACCAATTTGGTGTGAAGTAGATTACTTACCATCTACACATGGTTCTGCACTTTTTACACGTGGAGAAACACAAGCTTTAGCTACAGTAACTTTAGGAACTTCTAGAGACGCTAATCAAATAGATATGCCATCTCAAGAAGGTGAAGAGCGTTTCTATTTACATTATAACTTCCCTCCTTTTTGTACAGGTGAAGCAAGACCAATCCGTGGGACTTCTCGTAGAGAGGTAGGTCATGGTAACTTGGCGCAACGTGCTTTAAAAGGCATGGTACCAGATGAAAGTCCATATACAGTTCGTGTCGTATCTGAAGTATTAGAATCTAACGGTTCATCTTCAATGGCGACTGTTTGTGCTGGAACAATGGCATTAATGGATGCAGGAGTACAAATGACAAAACCAGTTTCTGGGATTGCGATGGGATTAATTTCTGATGCTGCATCTGGAAAGTATGCTGTATTATCTGATATTTTAGGTGATGAAGATCACTTAGGAGATATGGATTTTAAAGTGACTGGAACTGCTGATGGTATTACAGCTTGTCAAATGGATATTAAAGTAAAAGGATTAAGTTACGAGATTTTAGTGAATGCACTAAAACAAGCTCGTGATGGTCGTTTACATATCTTAACGAAGTTGACAGATACAATTGCTAAACCAAATGCAGACGTTAAAGAACATGCACCTACAATGGTAACAAGACGTATTCCTAACGATTTTATTGGTGCCTTAATTGGACCTGGTGGAAAAGTGATTCAGGAAATGCAAAAAGAAACTGATACAACGATTGTTATTAACGAAGATCCTGTTACTGAAGAAGGAATTGTTGAAATTTTAGGTGTTGGTAAAAAAGGTATCGAAGCTGTTATGGCAAAAATAGACGCTATATTATTTAAACCTGAAGTTGGTAGTGTATACGAAGTAAAAGTAATCAAAATGTTAGATTTTGGTGCTGTTGTTGAGTATACGGATGCTCCAGGAAACGAAGTGTTATTACACGTAAGCGAATTAGCTTGGGAACGTACAGAAAATGTATCTGATGTTGTAAACATGGGAGACGTTTTTGATGTGAAGTATTTTGGTATAGATTCTAGAACTAGAAAAGAGAAAGTATCTAGAAAAGCTATTTTACCAAAACCAGAAGGCTTTAAAGAAAGACCTCCTAGAGATAATTCTAGAGACAATAGAGGTTCTCGTGATAATCGTGGACGTGATAACAGACGTGACGATAGAAAACCTAGAGAAGATAAAAAAGAAGATTAATTCTTTATTTACTTATATTTTAAGAAGCCCATCAAAATAATTTGATGGGCTTTTCTAATTTTTAATTAAACGTTTATTGGGGAATATACTTTTTCATTGCTCCCTTTTGATTGTCATCTAAAATGGAACCCATCTCTTTTCGAAAACCTTGATCACTTAATAAAGTAGATTGAATTTTTTTAGTCATGTCTGAACTAGACCCAGAACTCAATGCTTTACTATTCCCCATGCTTCCAATCATTTTTTGGAACTTTTCACTTTTAAACTGGCTAACTACCAACCCAGAAACTTGTTCTTGTTGTTTTTCGTTTAAATTCAACTTTTCTGTAAAGCTTTTTACTTGATCAGCAACCAAGTTTTCAATCATTGAGTCACTTGAGGAAGCATCACTTTTAGACTGTGTCGATAAGTTTTGGGCTGAAACTTGCATCATTCCAAATGCAAATAATAAAAATATTAATTTTTTCATGTTCTTAATTATTGTTTTATAAAGGCTTAATATACTATAATTATGTAAAATTATATTCAAATATACTTTCAAAAAATTTATTTGTACCTTTCTGTAACAAAATTTACTATTTGTACGTATAATTATTACATTCGTATAACTTAACTTATTTATAGGCATTCATTAGATGAGACAACTTAAAATTACAAAGCAGGTTACTAATAGAGAAACCGCTTCGTTAGATAAATATCTTCAAGAAATTGGAAAAGTTGACTTAATTACAGCAGACGAGGAAGTAGAATTAGCACAACGTATTAAAGCAGGAGACCAACTTGCATTAGAAAAGTTGACAAAAGCTAACTTACGTTTCGTAGTTTCTGTAGCTAAGCAATATCAAAACCAAGGTTTAACCTTACCAGATTTAATTAATGAAGGAAATTTAGGACTTATTAAAGCAGCACAACGTTTCGATGAAACGCGTGGTTTTAAATTTATATCCTATGCCGTTTGGTGGATTAGACAATCCATTTTACAAGCGCTTGCAGAGCAATCGCGTATTGTGCGTTTGCCTCTAAACAAAATTGGTTCTATTAATAAAATTAATAAAACATTTGCCTTTTTAGAGCAAGCTCATGAGCGCCCACCAAGTGCTGAAGAAATTGCCAAAGAATTAGACATGACTATTAACGATGTTAAAGAGTCTATGAAAAATTCTGGTCGTCACGTAAGTATGGACGCACCTTTGGTTGAAGGTGAAGATTCTAATTTATATGATGTCTTAAATTCAGGCGAATCGCCAAATCCAGATAGAGATTTATTACATGAATCTTTACGTACCGAAATTGAAAGAGCCTTAGAAACATTAACACCTCGTGAAGCAGATGTCATCCGTTTATACTTCGGTTTAGGGAATCAACACCCTATGACTCTGGAAGAAATTGGAGAAACATTCGACCTAACAAGAGAACGTGTTAGACAAATTAAAGAAAAAGCTATTCGTAGATTAAAACACACGTCTAGAAGTAAAATATTAAAAACCTATTTAGGATAGTAATTTAAAATAATTACGACTAAATAACCGTAACAAACAGTTACAAAATAACTGTTCGTTTTTTGATTGATGAAAGAAGCCAGAGCTGATTACTCTGGCTTCATTTTTTTACCTATTTTTGTAAAAACAATACAAAACACTACAATGAACTCCAAATTAATTGCTCCTTCCATGCTAGCTGCCGATTTTGGCAATATGCAACGCGATGTAGAAATGGTTAACAACAGTGATGCCGATTGGTTTCATATAGATGTTATGGATGGACACTTTGTTCCAAACATTTCTTATGGCATGCCAGTAATTCAAGCCATTAAAAAACACGCAACAAAACCGTTGGATGTCCATTTAATGATTGAAAAACCAGAACGCTATATTGAAGAATTTGCGAAAGTAGGAGCAGATATTATTACGGTTCATTACGAATCTACAGTGCATTTACACAGAACACTCACACAAATTGAAGATGCTGGATGTAAAGCTGGTGTGGTTTTAAATTTAACAACTCCAGTTTCTGTTTTAGAAGATATTCTACCAAAGTGTTATATGGTGTTATTAATGTCTATTAACCCTGGGTTTGGTGGTCAGAAATTTGAAGACATCACTTATAACAGAATCAAGAAATTAAGACGAATGATTGACGAACAAGGACTAAGCACCAAGATTGAAATTGATGGTGGAGTAACAGATAAAAACATCAAACAATTAGTAGATGCTGGAGCAGATGTTTTTGTCGCTGGAAGTCATGTATTTAAAAGCAGCAATCAATTACAAACCATCAAAGAATTAAAGACGCTTGCTAATAGTTAAAAAGGAAGTTTAGATAAATCGATATTTCCACCTGAAAGAATCACACCTATTTTTTTATTTTTAAATTGTTCTTTTTCCTTTAATACTGCAGCAAGAGCTACAGCACTAGAGGGTTCTACTACTATTTTTAGGCGTTCATAAATTAATCGCATAGCAGCAATTATTTCAAGTTCTTGAACACGAATAATTCGTTCAACATGTTTTTGAATGATTGGGAAATTAATATCTCCTAATTGCGTTCTTAAACCATCTGCAATGGTATTAGCAGTCTTATTTGTTTCAATTTTACCACTAATTAAAGAACGATAAGCATCATCAGCTTCAAAAGGCTCTCCACCTATTACTTTACAGTTTTTTCCAAAATAATGAGCGGCTAAAGCTGTACCAGCAATTAAACCACCTCCTCCAACTGGCGTAAAAATATAATCTAAATCAGCAACATCTTCAAGTAATTCTAAACAAGCAGTACTGTTACCTATTATAACATCTAGATCATTTGACGGATGAATAAAGGTTGCTCCTGATTTTTGAGATATTTGCGAAGCAGCATTTTCTCTAGCTTCAAGAGTAGATTCACAATGAGTAACGACTCCTCCATAACCTATTACAGCATCCACTTTAACTTGTGGCGCAGAATTTGGCATTACAATATAAGCCTTAATTCCTAAGCTCTTTGCAGCTAAAGAAAGTGCTTGGGCAAAATTTCCAGAAGAATGTGTAACAACACCTTTACTTTTTTGCTCTTTGTTTAATTGTATGATGGCATTTGTTGCACCACGCATTTTAAAAGCTCCCATTTTCTGAAAATTCTCACACTTAAAAAACAAGTCTGCTCCAACAATGTCGTTTATTAAATGAGAAGTAAGCACAGGTGTTCTGTGAACAAAAGGCTTTATTTGTTGGTAACAATTAATAAGGGTTTGTTTATTCATAATATCTTAAAACTACAAGATACTTATTTTGGATTATAATTTTATTAATCTGTTTAACTACATTAAAAATTGAAAAATTCGTCTTTTTACAAGTTTTAGATTTCCATGATTTGGAAACTTTATAGCATTATTGAGCCTTACTACATTAAAATCAAAACAAAATTTAAAAACAAGCTAATACCCTTTAAAATTAAAATTCAGCATCTGTTTTACTAAGCTATAAACCTTTGGAAATCGGTAATTAAACTCCTTTGGCGATTCGATAAAAGTTTCTAAAATTACTGCAAGTAATTCAAAATCGTTAGTAAAAGCATAATCTCTAATGTATTCTGAACTCACTAATTTAGCCTTTAAATTCTCATCAACTAAAAGTATGTCTCTAAGTTTATTAAATGTATCTAGAAATATGACGGAATTAATATCGTTTTGATACATACTATTAAAATGAATGGCATGAGCCAATTCATGAATTGCTAGGTTTAATTTATCGTCTTCGATTCGAAACCCATCTTGAAAATTATCCCAAGAAAGTACTAAGGTTTTCAAATTAACATTATACTCTCCTTTATGATAATCTTCGCTAACGCTAGAATAATAATGAGTTGGGTACACAATAATATTTTTTATGGATTTAATAATAAAATCTCTAAATCCAAATGTTAACATAATAGCTGTTGCAGAAATTAAAACTCTTACTTCTTCTGTAATTAAAAAACCGTCTTTACCTATAAATTGTTTATTCTCAATAAAAGCTGCTACTCTGTGCCTGAAATAGGCTTTGTGTTTATTACTTAATCTGTTATAAAAAGTAAATTGTTGCTTTAATATACTCTCTTGACGTGTTTCTATTTTTTTTAAAAACGGGTGAAAATATATAAACATTGGACGTTTTGTAACAAACATATATCCCATTTCAATACCACCAAAAACGCTTACAATAATTTGACGTATCCATATAAAAACAATAATAAGTAAAAAGCCAACAAGGATGGTTAAAATTAAAGTTCCTATATAAAAATCTTCTGTTGGATTTATTAAAAGCATAGAGTTAAAATGTAAACATATAATTAAAGAAAAAAAAATTTAATAATAGCCAATATGGCATATACAAATTAATATCAACTTAAGTAAATAATAGTAATAGGAGTTACTTTGCTTTACTCAAGTCTTTTGAAAACAATGCTTTGAAAACAAAAAATCCTAAACTTACAAATTCAAGCGAACTTGATTTGACATTTAGGAATTTTGTTTATTTGTGACCTCGAGAGGATTCGAACCTCCAACCCTCAGAGCCGAAATCTGATATTCTATCCAGTTGAACTACGAGGCCAATTGTGACACAGGAATGTTGTTAAGCTAACTTTGCTCTAACAATATTAGAAATAGTTTTCCCATCTGCTTTTCCAGCTAATTCCTGACTCACTATTCCCATGACTTTCCCCATATCTTTCATCCCTTCTGCTCCTACACTTTCAATAGTCATAACAACTACTTTTTCTATTTCCGCTTCGGATAATGCTTCTGGTAAAAACTGATTGATAACCTCTGCTTCTGCTAATTCTGGAGCAGCTAAATCCTCACGTCCTTGTTCTATATAGATTGCTGCACTATCCTTTCGTTGTTTAACTTGCTTTTGAAGTATTTTCAGTTCTTGTTCTTCGGTTAAATCTTCTTTAGCACCACTTTCAGTTTGAGCTAATAATATAGCCGATTTAACAGCTCTAAGGGCTGTTAATGCTGTTTGATCTTTAGCTTTCATTGCTTCTTTTAAAGCTGCCATAACCTCTTGTTGTAAACTCATCTTATATTTTTTGAAAGCACGAAGATACTAAGAAAAAAGAATCTTCTTTTGTGAGAATTCTAAAAATTAGAAAACCTCAAAATTATCAATTTGATATCTTGAGGTTTTCACGAAGCTTAAATACTAAACTTAATTGTTTCTAATCTACATTATCGTGTAAAAAAGAGTTGTTACTTCTAAATTGTAAATCATCATTTTCATCTGTACTTACGCTTGTTCCAGACATACTTGAGTCGGATGAATGTTGTGTATTATCTAAATTAACTCCTTGACGTTTATAGGCTGGTGTTTTTTCTATATCGTCAATTTTAGAATTATTAAATTTATAATTAAAATCTTTCATTTTACGTCGTCGCTCTTCGGTACGTTCTTTAAGTATCTCTGAAATAGGACTGTTCATAGGATCAAATTCCTCTGTTGTTGGCTGAGTTGTTTCTTGATTAAGAACTTTCTTTTCGAAAACTATTTCTTCATCAAGCTCTTCAGAAATTTCTAAGGTTTGTTCCTGTTTTTTGCTTTTATTTATTCCTGATTCTATTTCAATATAATCATCAAGTGCATATCTTGTTTCTCCATGTTCGTTTGTTTCGGTTACAGGGATTAATTCTACATAATCGTTTACGGGAATTTTTTTAATATTTTCCTCTAAATCATGAACAACAAAGTCGTCGTCTTTATTTTCAATTGTTGATTCGCTTAATGGTAAATCGAAAGTTAAAGTGATTTGTTGTTTTTCTTCTTCAATTTCTATTGGCTCTTCCTTTTGGGTTTCAGATTGCACATCAGTTATAACAAAATCTTCTTCTTCAACAGTATCTAATACTTCATCATAAACAACGTTTATATTTCTTATTAATTCTGAAGTTGGAATTAAGTCGTTTTCATTTGACACCTTTTTTGGAGTATCAAGTTCTTCCAATTCATTAAGATCTAAGGTATGTTTAACTATTGGAGACTCCTTTTTTTCTTCTAACTCAATATTTGGAGTGATGATAGCTGGAGCTTGTTCTTTTTTTGTTAAATCCTGTTCAAAAGGTTTATCTTCCTCTAAAGCATGAATGACTTTTTTTGTTTCAGTATTAGAAATTTCGTCCTGTTGATCGATATTAAAACCCGTTGCAATAATTGTAACTGCAATAGATTCTTCTAAAGATTCATCTTCACCAACTCCCATAATAATGTTTGCGCCATGTCCAGCTTCGTTTTGAATATGATCGTTAATTTCACCTATCTCATCAATCGTTATTTCTTGTGAACCGGATACAATTAGCAGCAATACATTCTTGGCTCCAGTAATTTTATTATCGTTTAACAATGGTGAATCTAGTGCTTTGGAAATAGCATCGTGTGCTCTATTTTGACCAGAAGATGATGCAGAACCCATAATGGCAGTTCCACTATTACTTAACACGGTTTTAGCATCACGTAAATCGATGTTTTGTGTGTAGTGGTGTGTAATTACTTCGGCAATACCACGAGCAGCAGTAGATAAGACTTCATCTGCTTTAGAGAAACCAGCTTTAAATCCAAGGTTTCCATAAACTTCACGAAGTTTGTTGTTATTAATTACAACTAAAGAATCTACAACGTTACGTAAGTTTTCAATACCAATTTGGGCTTGTTCGTTACGCATTTTTCCTTCAAACTGAAATGGCATGGTTACAATTCCAACCGTTAGAATGTCTAAATCTTTTGCCATTTTAGCAATAATAGGTGCAGCTCCAGTTCCTGTTCCTCCACCCATTCCTGCAGTAATAAAGATCATTTTTGTATTGGTATCCAACATGCGTTGGATATCTTCAAAACTTTCTATTGCAGATTTCTCTCCAACATCTGGGTTTGCTCCTGCTCCTAACCCTTCGGTTAAGTTAAGACCTAATTGAATTTTGTTTGGGACACCACTATTTTGGAGGGCTTGTGCATCTGTATTACAGATAACAAAATCAACTCCTTTTATGCCTTGTTGAAACATGTGATTGATAGCGTTGCTACCTCCACCTCCAACACCAATAACTTTAATAACATTTGATTGATTTTTAGGGAGATCAAATGATATACTGCTTTCGAATTCTTTGTTGCTGCTCATGAATTTCGGGTTTTATTTATTCTATTACTTTTTGCGATATTTAAAAATATCTTTTGGATTAATTCTATGTTTCTTTGCTTTTTAGACTACTCTGCGTTATCTAAAAAATCTTTTACGCGTTCTGTTAATTTATCTAAGAAAGAGCGTCTTTCTGGTTTTTGTTTTATTTCTTGCTCTTGTTCTTCTTCAAACTCATTTATGGTTTCTTCAATAATTTCTTCTTCAACTTTTTCGGCTCTTTTGCGCTCTTGCCTTTTTAAACCGTCCATCACCAAACCAACTGCTGTTGCATATAATGGGCTGGTTACCTCATCGTCGCTATCTCCAGCTAAATGCTCGTTTGGATACCCAATTCTAGTATCCATTCCAGTTATATATTCTACCAGTTGCTTTAAGTGTTTAAGTTGTGCGCCACCTCCTGTTAAAACAATTCCAGCTATGAGCTTCTTTTTTTGCTCTTCGTGTCCATAATTTTTTATCTCTACATAAACTTGTTCAACAATTTCTACGACTCTTGCATGAATTATTTTAGACAGATTTTTAAGTGTTATTTCTTTTGGATCTCTACCTCTTAAACCTGGAATAGATACAATTTCATTTTCTTTATTTTCACCTGGCCAGGCTGAACCAAACTTTATTTTTAATAATTCTGCTTGTTTTTCTATAATTGAACAACCTTCCTTGATATCTTCAGTGATTACATTTCCTCCAAAAGGAATCACTGCTGTATGACGAATAATACCATCTTTAAAGACGGCCAAATCGGTTGTTCCTCCACCTATATCAATAAGTGCCACACCTGCTTCTTTCTCTTCTTGACTTAAAACAGCATTAGCAGATGCTAATGGTTCAAGCGTTATACCTTCCAAGTTGAGTCCTGCACTTTTTATACAACGACCAACATTTCTAATTGAAGATACTTGCCCAACTACCACATGAAAATTAGCTTCTAGCCTACCTCCATACATACCTATTGGTTCTTTAATTTCGGCTTGACCATCCACCTTGTATTCTTGAGGTAATACATGAATAATTTCTTCACCTGGAAGCATCACCAATTTATGTACTTGATTTATTAATCGCTCAATATCTTCTTCATCAATAACCAATTCTGAATTAGGTCTAGTTATATAATCGCTATGTTGTAAACTTCTTATATGCTGACCTGCTATACCAACTGTAACATCTTCAATTTTACATTCTGAAGCTGCTTCAGCTTCTTGAGCAGCTAACTGAATAGATTGAATAGTTTGTGTAATATTATTCACCACACCACGATGTACTCCAAGACTTTTAGATTTTCCTATGCCTAAAATCTCAACTTTACCATATTCATTTTTACGACCAATCATGGCCACAATTTTTGTGGTTCCTATGTCTAATCCTACTGCTATATTGTTTTCCATAGTTTATTTTTTAGTACACACAACCTGACTTTCAAACTGTAAATTAACATTCACGTAGTTATTAAGTGATTTATCTTTTAAAGCTTTGTTATAAAACGCTTTTAGATTCATGATTTTTTTATCTAAATTTTTCAAACTTCCTAACTGTATTGTAAAAGGACACTGTCTAAACTTTAAAAAAAACGTCTTTTTTTCTGTTTGTTGAATTTCAATAACATGTTTTTTTAAAAAGGTATCCTCTTCTACTTTTTGAGCTATTTTAAAAACATCTTCCAAGTTATTTTTTTCAATTTGTCCAGTTACAAGTGGCACTCGTGCAGTATAATTTGATGACAAAGGCATATAACTTCCCTGATCATCGATATAATATGATGCATTTGTACGTACTCTTGCTATAGGTTTTTTTTGTTCAATATCGGCCGTAAGTGTCCCATTTACTGATAAATACACTTGAGCCGACTTAACCATTTGATTAGAATTCAGGGCAGCTTCTAAATCATTCAAATCTAAAGTTTCTTTAGGCTTATTTTTAACACTCTCTTTATTTTGTATTAACAATTTACTAACATTCTCATGTGTCAAGTAAAGGTTGTTATCTCCTTTAAAATTTATTACTGGATCAGACACTTTTCTAAACGTATTTTTTGTTGAGGAAAAGGCATATAAAAACACTACTAAAATTAGCAGTATCACCATTTTTATGTAATTCCAATTAACTTGCAACGCTTAAGGCTTTTTTTATTTGTTTGACTTCTTCTCCTATATCTCCGGCTCCAATTGTTAAAACAATCTGGGCTTGACTTTCTTTTATTTTTTCAATAATCTCTTTTTTACCGATTAGCTGTTTATACTTATTATTGATTTTTTCTAACAACCATTTTGAGGAGATTCCTTCAATAGGCAATTCTCTCGCGGGATAAATATCTAATAGCAACAATTCATCAAATTGCGACAAGCTTTTGGCAAAATCGTCTGCAAAATCTCTTGTTCTACTAAATAAATGCGGCTGAAAAATAGCTAACACTTTTTTTCTAGGATACATTTCGCGAACCGCTTGGTGGACCGCATTGATTTCTTCTGGATGATGAGCATAATCGTCTATATAGACCAACTCATCTGTCTTAATATGATAAGAAAATCTACGTTTAACTCCCTTGTAGGATGCTAAAGCTTTGGCGAGCTGCTGGTGAGGGCAACCATACTCTACAGCCATCGCCAAGGCTATTAATGCATTCGACAGATTATGTCTACCAGGTAGGTTAAATTGTAAATTTTCAAGTGTTGTTTTTGGAGTTTTTACATCAAAAACATAGACACCATGTTCTATTTTTATATTGTGAACTGAATAATCTGATTGATCTTCAATTCCATAAGTAATTCCTTTAATTGGTAAGCCATTTTTAATAAACAGCTTGCCATTTGTCTTGACTCGTTTTGAAAAATCTTCAAACGATTTAATTAATTCAGACGCATCACCATAAATATCTAAATGATCAGCATCCATGGATGTGATGCAAGCTATATCTGGAGAAAGTGTTAAAAATGACCTATCAAATTCGTCTGCTTCTACTACTGAAACTTCTGTTCCATTCAAAATTAAATTTGAATTGTAGTTTTCGCTAATACCGCCAAGAAAAGCTGTAACAGGAACATCACATTTATTTAATAAATGCCCTAAAATGCTTGTTGTGGTTGTTTTTCCATGTGTACCTGCAACTGCCAAGCAAAAGGTGTTTTCGGTTATAATTCCTAAAACTTCTGATCGTTTTAAAAGTCTAAAGCTTGGTTGGTTTTTAAAATAAACCAATTCCATATTGTTTTTTGGTATGGCTGGCGTGTATATAACTAAAGTAGTATCGTAATTAAAAAATGCATCAGGGATGTTTGAAACAGAATCGCTAAAATGCACTTGAATTCCAAGTGATTCTAAGCTATCTGTAATGTCTGTTTGGGTTTTATCGTATCCAGCAACACGCAGTTTTTTTGCATGGAAATATCTGGCTAAGGCACTCATACCAATACCACCAATTCCAATAAAATAAACATTATCTATGTTGTCTAAATTCATTTACAATTTACTTTTTTAATAGTTTTTCAACTTCGTCTGCAATTTGTTTTGTTGCATTTACTAAGGCTAATTTTTTGATATTTTCACTTAACTCATTTTGTTTCTCTATAGAAAGTAATAATTGTGAAAAATTATTTTGAAAATCTACTTCTAAATCGGCTTCCTTAATTAACAACGCTGCTTTTTCATTAACAATTGCCATGGCATTTTTAGTTTGATGGTCTTCGGCCACATTTGGTGAAGGAATAAAAATAACCGGTTTCCCAACGATACATAATTCTGAAACAGAACTTGCTCCTGCTCTTGAAATAATAACATCTGAAGCTGCATACGCAAAATCCATGTTGTTTATAAAGGCGTGCACCTGTACATGTTTTGTATTGTTATAGATTTTGTATTTATCGAAATACAGCTTTCCACACTGCCATATAACTTGAATGTTCAGGCTTAGAATAAAATCTAATTCTTTTTCTATTAATTCATTTATACGCCTAGCTCCCAAACTTCCACCTAAAACAAAAAGTGTTTTTTTATCTTTTTCAAGCGCGAAAACATTTTGAGCTTCATCTCTTTTAGAATCTATATCTAGCAGGCCTTGTCTAACAGGGTTTCCTGTTTTAATTATCTTATCTTCAGGAAAGAATCGCTCTAAACCACTATAAGCCACACAAATTTTACTGGCTTTTTTTGAAAGCAACTTATTTGTAATTCCCGGATACGAATTTTGTTCTTGAATTAAACTAGGAATGCCTTTTGAGGTAGCAACCTGCAATAATGGTCCACTAGCAAAACCACCAGTTCCAATAACCACATCTGGATTAAATCTATTGATAATTTTTCTTGCTTTATACAAACTACTTATTAATTTAAAAGGGAAACTTAAATTTTTTAAGGTTAATTCTCTCTGAATTCCCGAAATCCAAAGCCCTTCAATCTCATAACCAGCCTGAGGCACTTTGTCCATTTCCATTCGATCTTTAGCGCCAACAAATAAAAATTTGGCATCAGGAAAACGTTGTTTCAATTCATTGGCTATAGCAATGGCTGGATAGATGTGACCACCTGTTCCACCTCCTGATAAAATAATTTTATATGTTTTTTTCTCTGACACTTTTCTTTTTTCTTTTTTTAAATAGCCTCTGAAAGGATTTCCAACGGATTATCTTCTCTATCTTCTTGTTCTTTAATTTCTTCTCTTTTTGCACTGACGCTAAGTACAATACCCAATGCCAGACAAGTCATCCATATGGAGGTTCCTCCACTACTTATTAATGGTAAAGTTTGTCCTGTTACCGGAAATAACTCTACAGCAACTGCCATGTTTATTAAGGCTTGAAATACTATTGGCAACCCAACTCCCAACACTAATAACTTACCAAAAATAGTATCTGCTTTTTGCGATACAATAACAATTCTAAATAACAACCACAGATAAAAAACCATTAACACAAAACCACCTATTAAACCATATTCTTCAACTATGATAGCATATATAAAATCTGATGAAGATTGTGGCAGAAAATTCTTTTGAATACTTTTTCCAGGTCCAACGCCTTGAATACCACCAGAAGCAATAGCTATTTTAGCTCTTTCAATTTGATAATCTGCTTCTGTATCTCCACCATCAGAAAAATTTTCAATTCTACTCATCCAGGTATCAATTCTATTTGGCATAGCATCTGGAAAAGCCTTCGCAATTAAAACAAATAGCATTAAGGCCAAAATTCCAGTTCCAATAATAATGGCTAAATATTTTATTGGATAACCACCTAAAAACACTAACATAAGCACCATTACAAACATAATAGCAGCTGTTGAAAAATTTGCAGGTAGAATAAGAACTAAAACCAAGAAAACTGGTACCCAAAGTGGCAGGATTGATTCTTTGAATGTAATATCTTCATCTTTAATCTTAGACATGTAACGAGCTACAAAAACCATTAAAACAACAAATGCAAACGTAGAAGTTTGGAAAGACATGTTTACCAAAGGAATCTGAATCCATCTGCTGGCATTTGCTCCATCAATCGTTGTGCCTTGTAACATAGTAATTACTAACAATACTAAAACAACAGGTATTAAAACAATAGACAACCCTCTGAAATAACGATATGGAATTTTATGCACACCAAACATTATAGTAAAGCCTAAAAACAAATGCATTAGATGCTTTAAAAAGAAGGAAAAGGTATTTCCACTTTCTGCTATATAAGCCAAATTACTAGCAGCACTATAAACTGGAAGGAATGAGAAAATAGCTAGCAATGCAGCAATTGCCCATATTAATCGATCTCCTTTTATGTTATTAAATATGCTTTTCACCCTTTTAGGATTTTAACTCCAAATATTCTTATAAATTTCTTACTGCATCCTTAAATTGTCTTCCTCTATCTTCATAGTTTTCAAACAAATCGAAACTTGCACAAGCTGGAGATAACAAGACATTATCGCCTGCTTCGGCTAATTTATACGCGATTTTTACTGCTTCACTCATAAATTGAGTTTCAATAATAACATCAACCATAGTGCTAAAGTTTTCTAATAACTTTTCGTTATCCACACCAAGACAAATAATCGCTTTCACTTTCTCATTTACAAAAGGATATAATTCTTTATAATTATTCCCTTTATCCTGACCACCCACTATCCAAACAGTAGGTGCATCCATACTTTCTAATGCATAGTATGTTGCATTGACATTGGTTGCTTTAGAGTCGTTTATATATTGTACTTTATTAATCTTTAGTACATTTTCTAACCTGTGTTCTACACCATGAAAATTTTCTAAACTCTCTCTAATAGTCTGTTTTCTTATTCTTAATAGTTGAGCTACTGTTGAAGCAGCCATGGCATTTTTAATATTGTGATTTCCTTGTAATGCTAAATCCTTTGTAGGCATGTCTATTCTGTTGTTATCTATTGTTATTATTATCTTTTCTTTATCTAAATACGCACCATTTTCTATTTTCTTTATAAGTGAAAATGGCAATAATGTGGATTGAACTGAATGTTTTTCTAACCAATCTAATATTACTGGATCATCTGCATCATATATGAGATAATCTTCCTTTGTTTGATTTTCAGCAATTCTAAATTTTGAAGCGATATAGTTTTCAAATTCATAATTATATCTATCCAAATGATCTGGTGTGATATTAGTAATGACAGCTATATGTGGCTTAAAATCGGCAATATCATCTAACTGAAAACTGCTAATCTCCAAGACATAGTTTGGGTAATTATTTTCTAAAACCTGTTTTGCAAAACTGTCCCCAATATTACCAGCCAAACCAACTTCTAATTCTTGTTTAAGAATATGATGTGTTAAAGATGCTGTTGTGGTTTTACCATTACTTCCAGTAATTCCAACAAGTGTAGCCTTGGTGAATTTTGAAGCAAATTCAATTTCTGAAACTACCTGAATTTCCTTTTCCCGAATTTGTTTTACCAAAGGTGCTTTATCAGGAATTCCTGGACTCTTCATCACTAAATCGGCGTTTAGAATCTTTGATTCTGTATGGGTTTCATTTTCCCATTCAATCTCATTATGTATAAGAACTTCTTTATATTTTTCTTTAATTATTCCTTTGTCCGAAACAAAGACTTCAAAACCTTCTGCTTTTGCTAAAAGTGCTGTTCCTACACCACTTTCTCCTCCTCCTAATATGACTAATCTTTGTTTTTTCATTCTTTTATATTTTGAGATGCTTCGACAAGCTCAGCATAACAAAACTCTATCTAATCTTCAATGTAACAATGGAAATAATAGCCAATAGGATTCCTACAATCCAAAACCTTGTCACTATTTTACTTTCATGGTATCCTGATTTTTGATAATGATGATGCAAAGGCGACATTTTAAAAATACGTCTGCCTTCACCATATTTCTTTTTGGTGTATTTAAACCAACTTACCTGCATGACTACTGATAAATTCTCTGCTAAAAAAATACCACACAACACAGGAATAAGCCATTCTTTTCTAACTGCAACAGCTATAACCGCTATAATACCGCCAATTGTTAAACTTCCTGTATCTCCCATAAACACTTGCGCTGGATAAGTATTGTACCACAAAAACCCTATTAAAGCTCCTACAAAAGCAGCTATATAAATGGTGATTTCCTCTACTCTTGGTATGTACATGATGTTGAGATAATCTGAAAAAATGATGTTACCCGAAACCCAAGCAAAGATCCCAAGCGTTAACACAATTATGGCTGAAGTTCCTGCTGCAAGTCCATCTATACCATCTGTTAAATTGGCCCCATTTGAAACGGCTGTAATAATGAAAATAACGATTGGAATGAAAATAATCCAAGCGTATTTAGCCCATTCCGGATTGACCCATGAAATAATTTCAGCATAATCGAATTCATTAGACTTTACAAAAGGTATAGTTGTCTTTGTTGAACGTTCTTCATCTTGAAATAATTTTGAAGACTCCACTTTAGGGTTTGCAGCTAATATTTCCTGTTGTTGTGCTATAGGCAACTTTTCTTTTAATGTAACATCTGGATGAAAATATAAAGTGGTTCCAACAATAATCCCTAAACCAACTTGACCTAGCACTTTGAACTTTCCTTTTAATCCTTCCTTATCTTTTTTGAATTTTTTAATATAATCATCGATAAAACCTATAGTACCCATCCAAAGGGTTGTAACAATAAGCAGAATCACATAAATATTTTCCAACCTAGCGAGTAACAACACTGGTATAAGTGTTGCAAGAATAATAATAATTCCTCCCATAGTTGGAGTTCCTGCTTTTTCTACTTGACCCTCCAAACCAAGGTCTCTAATGGTTTCTCCTACTTGCTGTTTTTGTAAATATTTAATAATGCGTTTTCCGAATATGGTAGATATTAACAACGACAAAATAATTGCCATAGCAGCTCTAAAGGTTATATAACCAAAGAGTCTTGCTCCAGGAATTTGGAAATGCGTGTCTAAATATTCGAATAGGTAATACAGCATATTATTTTTGTAATTGTTTTAAAAATTCTTGTACTATTTTAAAATCGTCAAAATCAAATCTTTCGCCTTTAATTTCTTGATATGTTTCATGACCCTTACCTGCTATTAGAATGATATCGTTTGGGCTTGCCATCTGACAGGCAGTTTTTATGGCTTGTTTTCTATCGGTTATCGAAACAATTTTTTTAAAATTTTGAGGTTCAATACCTTTTTCAATATCATCTATAATGGTTTCCGGAATTTCATTTCTAGGGTTATCACTAGTAATAATCACTTTAGTACTTAAAGCCGAAGCAATATGCCCCATCTTTGGACGTTTAGTTTTATCTCTATTGCCACCACAACCAAAAACAGTAATTAACTCTTCATTTTTAGTTCGAATACTATTAATGGTTTCCAATACATTTTTTAATGCATCTGGTGTATGCGCATAATCTACAATGGCCGTTATTTTTTCATCTGATATGAGATATTGAAATCTTCCAGCTACACTTTCTAATTCACTAATAATTCTTAAGTTTTCAACCTTTTCTAAACCTAATAATTCAGCAGTAGCATAAATAGCTAAGACGTTATATGCATTGAAATTCCCAATTAATCTAGTCCAGACTTCGCTTTCATTTATTTTAAGCAACAAGCCATTTAATTGGTTTTCTAAAATTTGAGCTCGATAATCGGCATACCCTTTTAGTGCATATGTTAACTTCTTCGCTTTGGTATTTTGAAGCATCATCAAGCCATTTTTATCATCAACATTTACCAATGCAAATGCTGAAGTCGGCAACTTATCGAAAAACGATTTTTTTACATCTCTATATTCAGCAAACGTATCGTGATAATCTAAATGATCGTGAGATAGGTTGGTAAAAATACCTCCTTCAAATTGCAAGCCTTCAGTTCTATTTTGATGAATGCCATGAGAGCTTACTTCCATAAAACAGAAGTCAACACCTTCATCATTCATTTCCTTTAAATACTTATTTATAGTTAAAGAATCTGGCGTGGTATGCGTTGCCTTGTATTCTTTATTATCCACCATAATTTTTACAGTTGATAATAATCCAACTTTAAATCCTGCCTTTTTAAATAACTGGTATAGCAATGAGGCAATTGTGGTTTTTCCATTCGTACCAGTTACCCCAACAAGCTTTAAGTTTTCGGAAGGATTCTTATAAAAGTTTGAAGCCATAATAGCCAAAGCTCTTGAAGCACTATCTACTTCAACATAAGTAATTCCTTCTTGTATATTCTGTGGAAGCTTTTCGCAAATAATGCCAACTGCTCCTTGATTGATAGCTGTATCGATAAACTCATGTCCATTAGAAACAGTTCCCTTGATGGCTACAAAAACATCGTTTATAGAAATGCTTCTAGAATCGAAATTGATATTTTTAACAGACACACTTGTGCTCCCAACAACAGCATTGAGGTTTACTTTATATAATATGTCTTTTAGTGTCATCATGAGGCCTGAATAACAATTGTTTGATTCTTCTTAACTTTTAATCCTTTATCTAAAGATTGAGACTTTACGATTCCAATTCCTTGGATTTGCACTTTCAATCCCATGTTTTCTAAAAGTGCAAGCGCATCCATTAAAGGCAATCCAATTACATTTGGCATAATGGTTTTATATGTTTGAGCTGTTGAATAATAACTATCAAACTCTTTTTCTGCCTCTATATCTTTGACATTTAGTGAGTTTACCTCGTCAATTATTGGGGTGTCGGTAAATATTTTTTGTGCGATACGTTTAAAGACTGGACCAGAAACATCTGCTCCATAATATCCTTTTTTTGTACTTGGCTTATGAATGATAACAATGCAAGAATATTTCGGATTCTCAGCTGGAAAATAACCAGCAAAAGACGACACATATCTTGGGTTTTTATCCCAATCTTCCATCCAATACTCAGTTTGAGCTGTTCCTGTTTTTCCTGCCATAGAAAAATATGGCGAATACAAAGATTTTCCTGTACCACGAACAACCACATTCTTAAGAATCTCTTGCATTTCCTTGATGGTTTTATCGGAGCATATTTTATTGTTAATTATCGTTCTTTCGAAAGTTTCAATTTGTTTATTTAACTCTCTTACTTCTTTAATGAATTTAGGTTTTACCATAACACCATTATTTGCAATGGCATTATAGAATGTTAAAGTCTGTAATGGTGTTATATCTAAATTATAGCCATAAGACATAGAAGGCAAGGCATTTTTACTCCATTTTGGATGACCAGGCTCATATATTTTAGGCTTTCCTTCTCCTAAAATTGGTAAGCCTAATGGTTTATCTAAATTCCAGCTTTTTAAACGGTTAAGAAACTTTTCCGGATTTTTAGAATATGCTTCATCAATAATTGTTGCCAATCCAATATTTGAAGACACTTCTAAAGCTCTAGCAACTGAAATTTTTCCATAACCACCATGCTTAGAATCTCTAATTTTTCGTCCGTAAAAAGTTTTTACTCCATTTTTAGTGTCTACAACCGTTGATGTATCTACTAATTTATCTTCTAAAACTGCCATTAAAGCCATAACCTTGAAGGTAGAACCAGGTTCGTGAGACTCACCAACAGCGTAATTCAATTTCTCGTAATAAGACCCTTTTTCTGTTCTGCCTAAATTTGAAATTGCTCGAATCTCACCAGTAGCCACTTCCATAACAACCACGCAACCATGTTCAGCTTCGTAATATTCTAATTGTTGCAACAAGGCATTATGCGCGATGTCTTGAATATTAACGCTTATTGTTGTATATAAATCGTATCCATCTTGTGGCTCCACTTGGTTATAGTCTGCAATGGGTTTCCATTGTCCATTACCAATTTTCTGTTTTAACCTCAAACCATCTGTACCTCGAAGATATTTAACACCAAAGGCACCATCAATTCCAGGCCTTGTAACATTTCCTGCTTCATCAAAGCGCTCGTAACCAATAGTGCGTTCTGCCACACCTCCCATTGGATGTTCTCTTTTTGTGGTCTGTTCTACAATCAATCCCCCTTTATAAGCTCCAAGATTTAATAATGGGAAATTTCTAATTCTTATATAATCTGAATATCCAATATCTCTTGCTAAGAGATAGTATCTGTTTTTATTTACTCTGGCTTTTCTAATTTCTTTTTGATAATATGAAGATGGTTTTTTCGAAAATTTTGAAAGTGAATCTGATAATGGTTTCAAATATTTTTCAAAAGTTGCAGAACTTGGTGTTATAGCATCTATTCGAATATCGTATTTAGGAATGGACGTTGCTAGTAAATTCCCATTAATAGAGTACACATTACCTCTATTTGCTGGGATAACTACATTTTTAATAGTTCGTTCTTCGGCCAATTCTCTATACTTATCACCTTGAACAAACTGAATACTCAAAAGTTTAAACACAACTGCTAGAGCGAAGATGAACATACATCCTGCTAAAAAATACAATCGGTTTAATATGTTCTTCTCGTTTACTGCCAAGCTGAACTAATTTTGAGGTTTAACTTTAATTTTTGTTGGTGGAATCTCCGATATGGCTAAGCCTTTTTCTTTCATTTTCAATTCTACCATTGATTCTTTTTTGAGCTCCATGAGCTTTTTTCTTCCATCTACAAATGCCGATCGCAATTCTTTTGCTTCATTATTCAATCTGGCTATTTCATGTACTTTTTTATCTGCACTATGCGAACTAGCTATCATAATTAACGCCAATGAAGAAACAAATAGAATCATACGCCAGTTTTTAAATGCATCATCATTAACTAGGAATGTTCCCTTTAATATATTTAGAATCCCTTTCTTCATTTATAATTTTTCAGCAATTCTTAACTTGGCACTTCGTGCTCTATTATTTATTTTTATTTCTTCTTTACTTGGAACCACCAATCCTCCTACTTTTTTTAATGGCACTTCAAAATTTCCAAAAACATCTCTTTCTGGTTCTCCTTCAAATAAGCCATTCCTAATAAATCGTTTTACCAATCTATCTTCTAAAGAGTGATATGAAATAACACTTAATCGACCATCTTTATTTAACAAATCTGGTGTTTGCAACAAAAGCTCTTTTAACGCTTCAATCTCTTGATTTACTTCTATTCTGATAGCTTGATATATTTGTGCCAACACTTTATTTTCGTGTTTTGGTGGCAAAAATTTCTTTAGAATACCTTTTAACTGTTCACTGGTTTTAATTGGTTCAACAGCTCTATTTGAAATTATTAAACTTGCCATTGCCGGAGCAGATCTTAATTCGCCATACTGCATCAAAACATCTTTAAGTTGCTCTTCACTATATTCATTAACTACATGATAAGCTGAAAGCTTGCTTTGTTGATTCATTCGCATATCTAAATCGGCTTCAAACCTCGTTGAAAAACCTCTCTCTGCAACATCAAATTGATGTGAAGACACACCAAAATCAGCTAAAATGCCATCCACTTTTTTAACACCATAAAACCTCAAAAACCTTTTAATAAATCTGAAGTTTTCATGGATTAAGGTGAAACGCTCATCGTCAATTTTATTTTCAAGCGCATCAGCATCTTGATCGAAAGCAAAGAGTCTTCCTTTCTCCCCAAGTCTTTTCAAGATCTCTCTACTATGGCCTCCACCTCCAAAGGTGACATCTACATAGACACCATCTCTAACGATGTTCAAACCATCAACGGTTTCTTTTAATAAAACTGGATTATGATATTCCATGCTCGTCATCTTGTCCCATAACTTCTTCAGCTAAATCTGCAAAATCACCAGTAGCGTCATCAATAGCTTGTTCATACCTGTCTTTATCCCATATCTCAACAATATTAATTGCAGATGAAACCACAATCTCTTTTGAAATACCTGCAAAAGCCACTAAATCTTTTGGAACCAATAAACGACCAGTAGCATCAACTTCTACAACTTTTACTCCAGCTGTAAAACGTCGGATGAAATCGTTATTCTTTTTCTTAAACCTGTTAAGCTTATTGATGTTTTGCATTAAAGCCTCCCATTCAGCCATTGGATACAATTCTAAACATGGCTGAAAAACAGCTCGTTTTAAAACAAACCCATTTTGTAAAACAGGAGCCAATTGCTTTTTTAATGCAGCAGGAAGCATAAGCCTTCCTTTAGCATCTACTTTACATTCGTATGTTCCTATTAATGAGTTCAAAGGGTTCCGTTATCAATTTTGTGTTTAAGATTCAAATATATTGAAAAATATACCACATTTTACCACATTCTACCACTTTGTTGATAAATTTTCGATTAACAGCATGATTTATTCGGTATTACCTGAAATTATATTTTTTTAGAGCCTCAAAATTAACAGGTTACACTTTTAAAGAAATCTAATCAACAGCTTGTTAATATCTCATTTATAAGACATTTGAATCCCATAAAATTTATATGGATATATTATGAATGATTTACCTATATTTGTTTTTATTGTAAAGACTTACTACTTAATGGCGCATAGATTAAAAACGGAAAAAGATTTTAGATATATTGAAGTTGGAGAAGGAACACCAATTATTGTGTTACATGGATTAATGGGAGGATTAAGTAATTTTGAATCTGTTACCAAACACTTCAGCGCAATAGGCTATAAAGTAATTATTCCTGAATTACCAATCTACACAATGTCTTTACTAAAAACCAATGTTAAAAGTTTTGCTAAATATTTACATGAATTCATTGAGTTTAAAGGCTTCGATGATGTTATATTATTAGGGAATTCTTTAGGAGGACATATTGGTTTATATTACACAAAACAATATCCAAAAAAGGTAAAAGCCTTAATAATTACTGGAAGTTCTGGTTTGTACGAAAGTGCAATGGGTGGCGGTTACACTAAGAGAAGTGATTACGAAGTAATAAAAAAGAAAGCTCAAGACGTATTTTACGATCCCGAAGTTGCAACTAAAGAAATTGTTGATGAAGTTTATGAAACAGTAAATGATAGAAACAAACTTATAAAAACCTTAGCCATTGCTAAAAGTGCCATAAGACACAACATGGCTAAAGACTTACCAAAAATGAAGACTCCTACTTGTATTATTTGGGGGAAAAACGATTCTGTGACACCACCAGATGTCGCTGAAGAATTCAATGAGCTTCTACCAGATTCCGAATTGTTCTGGATAGATAAATGTGGGCATGCTGCTATGATGGAACACCCAGATGAGTTTAATAAAATTTTAGAAAGTTGGCTTAAGAAAAGAAACTTCTAAAAAAGAAAAACGTTAAAGAAGATCTTTTCAATTTCACAGAACATTATTATGGAAATAAAATCGGCAGAATTTGTAATGAGCAATTCTGATGTTGCTAAATGTCCAAAAAATCTTATTCCTGAATATGCGTTTATTGGTAGAAGTAATGTCGGGAAATCGTCATTAATCAATATGCTAACAAGCAGAAAAAGTCTTGCAAAAACTTCCGGTAGACCAGGAAAAACTCAACTTATAAATCATTTCTTAATAAATAAAACCTGGTATTTAGTCGATTTACCTGGTTATGGTTATGCCAAAGTTTCGAAGAGTGCTAAAAAGACATTTCAAAAATTTATTACTCAATATTTTAATTTGCGAGAGCAATTAGTTTCTGCTTTTGTTTTAGTAGATATTAGACACCAACCTCAACCAATCGATTTAGAATTCATGCAATGGTTGGGTGAAAACGGAATTCCATTCTCTATTATTTTCACTAAAGCCGATAAGCTGAGACCTAAAGCTATTGAAAATCATGTTGAAGATTATAAAAATATTCTTTTAGAAACTTGGGAAGAAATGCCTAAATATTTTATTACCTCATCTTCAAAAGACATAGGGAAAGAGGCTGTTTTAAAATATATTGATGATTTAAATAACAACATGAAGCTTGACTAACTGCTTTTCACATCTAACGCATCTCGCAGCGCATTACCAATTAACATAAAAGCCATAACCAAACTCATAATACAAAATCCTGGAATTAAAGCTAGATAAGGCTTCCCTAAAATAATGTAGTTGTAATGGTCTTTAATCATAGCTCCCCAACTAGCCATTGGAGGTTGTGCACCAATACCTAAAAAACTCAAACCACTCTCAATTAAAATAGCAGCAGCAAAATTAGCTGCAGAAATAACAATAACGGGAGCCATAATATTTGGCAGAATGTGTTTGGTAATAATTCTAAAATCGTTAAAACCCAAAGCTCTTGCTGCTGTTACATATTGCATTTCTTTCACGCTAATAATTTGTCCTCTTACCACTCTTGCAACTTCAACCCACATGGTTAATCCAACTGCAATAAACACTTGCCAGAACCCCTTACCTAAAGCTAAAGTAATGGCTATAACTAGCAATAAGGTTGGAATAGACCAGGTTACATTTATTATCCACATAATAAAGGCATCTACCTTTCCACCAAAATAGCCTGCAATACTTCCCATAAAAATGCCAATAACTAACGATATAAAAACAGCCACAAAACCAATAAAAAAAGAAATTCTGGCACCAACTAAAACTCTACTCAATAAATCGCGACCATATTTATCTGTACCAAAAAGAAAAGTCTTGTTTTGAATTAAAGCATCAATCTGTTCTGAATTAAAATTGGTTAAGACCAATTCTTTTTCAGCACCTTCAAGACCATCTGAAGCATATTCTTTATAAAACAGCTTATTATCTAGAAGCTGATATGATGAAATTGGTATTTCTGTTTCTGTGTTTTTTTTACCAAAAAATAATTTGTCAAAAAAAATTTGATTGTTTTCAATAGAAGAAGGCAAAATTAACATTTGCGTTTTAAATCCTGGTTTTTTAGAATGGATTGACAAATGCATCTGATTGGCATATTGTGAATTATCTGGAGCAAATGCATAAGCAAAAACAGAAATAACACCTACTAAAACAATAAACCAAAAGCTAAAAACGCCCCAAAAATCATGTTTAAATTTCTGGAGCGCTAATTGACTTAATGAGCTTGAATTTTGACTCATTTATTATTAATCTTTAACTGTAGAGGCTACTTTTTTAATTGAATAAGACATTTTTAAATCTTCAAGAACATTTATGGCTTCTTCAACATATACATCTTGACTTAAACTTTTATGCCATCTATCTCTTTTTTCTTTTAAGATTGTATCTGTTTTAAAAATCTCTTCTTCGTAAGGTAAAGACACAAAAGTTAAATTGGTTTGGTAATCAGAAATTTTATCAAATCGTTTAGACTCTTCTTCATTAAGGTCTAATTGTGCTTTATATTTTTGGTAATTTAAAGAATGTATATTTTCGTCCATTCTTGCTTTTATCCATTTAGCATTTTCCCCAATTAGCTTCAATTGTTCGTTATCATTCATTCTTTTTGTACTGTTTGCAATTGTTTCGTTATAATCGAAATACCCATCCCAGAATTTAAAATCCACAGCACTAATTTTATCCCATGGCAGTGGATTTCTTTGATCTTTTTCGCCAATATCGATAAAACTGTATCTATCTAAAACAACGACATCACTCTTGACACCTTCCAACTGTGTTGAACCACCATTAATTCTATAAAATTTTTGAGTGGTTAATTTTAAAGCTCCTAAATCACCATCTTTATTATTTCGAACCATATTATTCAAATCTAAAAAGGTTTGAACAGTACCTTTTCCATAGGTTTGCTTACTACCAATTACAATAGCTCGTTTATAATCTTGCATTGCAGCTGCTAAAATTTCGGATGCTGAAGCTGACAATTCATTGACCATAATTACTAATGGACCATCCCAAACAATGGACTTATCTTTATCTTCTAACACTTCTTTTGGTTCGCCTGTAGCTCTAACTTGCACCACAGGACCTTCTTTTATAAACATTCCAGCAATATCTACTACAACTGGAAGTGAACCTCCACCATTATTTCTAAGATCTAAAACAAGGCCTTCCATACCTTCTGCTTTTAAACGTTCTATCTCTTTTTTAATATCTGATGCTGCATTTCTACTTTTATAATCTTCAAAATCTACATAAAATTTAGGGAGATTTATAACTCCAAAACGTCTATCGTCTTTAACAACCATAGATGTTTTAGCATATGTTTCTTCTATTTCAACTACGTCTCTAGTTATGCTAATATCTTTTATTGTACCATCTACTTTCTTAACGGTAAGCACAACTACTGTTCCTTTTGGGCCTTTAATAAGTTTTATAGCATCGTCTAGACGCATTCCAACTATATTTACAGGTTCGTCTTCTTTTTCTTGACGCACTTTCATGATAATATCTCCAACCTCTAACTCATTTCCTCTCCAGGCTGGACCACCAGAAATTAGCTCAACAATCTTCGTATTATCCATTCGTTTTGACAAACGAGCTCCAATACCTTCCAGTTTTCCAGATATTTGTTGATTGAAGTTTTCTTTGTCTTCAGGTGCAAAATAACTTGTGTGTGGATCAAATTCTCCAACAACGGCATTTACATACATTGAAAACCAGTCTTTTCTCACTAAATCGTCAATATAGTCGTTATAGTATAAATTGATAGATTTTAGCGTTTCTGCACGTGCTTCTTCTTCAATTTGAACAGGTGTTTTCTTTTCTACTTTTGCTTTTTGTTTTTTGGTTTCTTCATTATTTAAAGTATCATCATCCAAATTTTCATTATCTACTGTTTCATATAAGTTGTTATCGGCTTTTGCTTTTTCTTGCTCAACCATTAAAGCATCATAATTCACTAAATTCGAGAATTTAAGTTGTTGTCTCCAACGATCTTTCATTTGTTTTTTACTTTTAACATACCCAATGCTTTCGTAGTCGGAATTAAATTCTTCATCCAAAGAATAATCGAATGGTATTTCTAACACTTCCTTATAAATAGCTTTAGACTCTTCAATTCTTTGTACTAGTCTTTCATGAGTTAAATTAAAGAATGAAATATCATATGCTTTTAATTGATCGTCCAGTTGAAATTTGAATTTTTCAAATTCATCTATATCCGATTTATAAAAATATCTTTTTAATGGATCTAATTGATCTAAATATTCTGCATAAACTTCAGCAGAAAAATCATCATTTAAATCTTTTGGGTCGAAATGTCCTCGCTGAAGCACGTAAGTAATTACCTGAATTAGTAATTTATCTTTATCGGGATCTTCAAAAGTTTTAGTAGTAAAACTGCAAGATGCAAACGCTAACAGAAGCACTAACATTAAAATTTTATAATTCCTTTTCATAAATCTTATCATATTTATTTATCAATGTATTGTAGAAGTAATTTGATTTGGGCTATAATAATACATAAAACGTAACTACAATTCAAAAAGTATGTCTATTATTTTACTAAATTAAAGAAAAAACTATGCCAATAATATCAATTGGTACTAATTTTTTGTTAAACCAGATAAAATAATGTGTTACGTAGGAAATTATGTATTTTAGCAATGTTAATTCAATTTTTATTTATGGTTAAGAAACCACTTATTTTAGTAACAAACGATGATGGTATTACAGCGCCTGGTATTAGAGCCTTAATTGAAGTCATGCTTGAGATTGGAGATGTTGTTGTAGTTGCGCCTGACAGCCCTCAAAGTGGTATGGGACATGCTATTACCATTAATTCGATGTTACATTTAGAACGTGTTTTTATTGATAAAGGCGAGCAATTAGAATATAGTTGTTCTGGAACACCAGCAGATTGTGTTAAACTTGCTGTTAGGGAGATTCTAGACAGAAAACCTGATTTGTGTGTTTCGGGAATTAATCATGGATCTAATTCTTCTATAAACGTAATTTATTCTGGAACCATGAGTGCTGCTTTAGAAGCTGGTATTGAAGGTATTCCTGCTATTGGGTTTTCTCTATTAGATTATAATTACAATGCTAATTTTGAGGCCACAAAAAAATATGTAAAAAGTATTGCAATAAATGCATTAGAAAATGGTATTCCTGATAATGTTGTATTAAACGTCAATTTTCCTAAGTTACCTAAAGAAGCTATTAAAGGTGTTAAAATATGCCGACAAGCAAAAGCCAATTGGGTAGAAGAATTTGATAAACGCCAATCACCACAAGGAAAAGATTATTATTGGCTTACTGGTAAGTTTGTAAATTTAGACAATGGAGAGGACACTGATGAATGGGCTTTAGAACATGGTTATATTTCTGTGGTTCCAGTGCAATTCGATCTAACGGCACATCATGCAATATCAAACTTAAACACTTGGAATTTTAACGATACTGAAATAAATTAAGCTTAAATGAAAAAAGAAATACTAATAGGATTTATAATTGGACTTGTTGCAAATACTATAGGGCTTTATTTCGCGGCTTTAGCTTTTGGAAATGGTAACGATTTTTTTACCGTTTTAAGGTCTGCCTCTTCAGAAGGCATTCTAGGAAAACTAATTAGTCTAGGTGCCATATTAAATCTTGCAGTCTTTTTTATTTTTATAAAAAAGAAACAAGATTATCGAGCAAGAGGTGTACTTTTAGCTACAGTAATTATTGCTATTTCAACTTTTGTGTTTAAATTTATCTAGAAAAACGGCTATATGAAATACTACATTATTGCTGGAGAAGCCTCTGGAGACCTACATGGCTCCAACCTCATGAAAGCCTTACTCAAAGAAGATGTTAATACAACATTTAGATTTTGGGGTGGAGATTTAATGAGTGAGGTAAGCAATACTTTAGTTAAACATTATCGAGACCTAGCTTTTATGGGTTTTGCTGAGGTTATTATGAATTTAAGAACAATAGCCAACAACTTATCTTTTTGCAAAAAAGATATTAAAGCATTCAATCCAGACGTAATTATTTTTATTGATTATCCAGGTTTTAATCTTCGAATAGCCAAATGGGCAAAACAAAATGGATACAAAACACAGTATTATATTTCACCACAGATTTGGGCATGGAAGGAAAGTAGGATTAAATCCATAAAGAGAGATGTCGATAAAATGTATGTTATTCTTCCATTTGAAAAAGATTTCTACGAAAAAAAACATAACTATCCTGTGGAATTTGTTGGTCATCCAACGATTGACGCTATAGCCAATAGGACACAAATAAACGAATACACATTTCGGGCAGATTACGAATTAAACGAAAAACCCATTATTGCCATTTTACCTGGTAGTCGTAAGCAAGAAATAAAAAAAATGCTTTCAGTAATGTTATCTATAACTAAAAGCTATCCTAATTACCAATTTGTTATTGCTGGCGCGCCAAGTCAGGATTACAGTTTTTACAAGCAATTTATCAAGAATACCAATGTTCGTTTTATATCTAATAAAACTTACGATTTATTGTCTGTTTCAACAGCTGCTTTAGTGACTTCTGGAACTGCCACTTTAGAAACTGCTTTATTTAAAGTTCCACAAGTAGTTTGTTATAAAGGCAATTGGATTTCTTATCAGATAGGTAAACGGGTGGTTAATTTAGAATACATTTCTTTAGTGAATTTAATAATGAACAAAAAAGTGGTAACTGAACTCATTCAAAATGAATTCACTGAAAGTAACTTAAAAAAAGAACTAGACAACATTCTTGATCCTTATAACCGTGCCACACTTTTTTTAGAATATTATGACCTTGAAAAGAAATTAGGAGGTAAAGGAGCCAGTGATAAAACAGCTAAATTAATTTACAATTCCATTAAAAACTAACATGCGTAAAATTACCTACTTATTAATTCTTATATTAACCATTTCGGCCTGTAAATCAACAAAAAACACTAAAAGCAACAGTCGAAAAAGCACAAAAACGACAACGATTACAAAGAGTTCAAACAACCATAGAAACTCTACAGATAATTCCACCATAGAGAATATTATTACTACTGCCGAAAAATATAATGGTGTTCGTTATAAGTATGGGGGAACTACAAAAAAAGGCATGGATTGCTCTGGACTTATAACCACTGCTTATAGTAGTGAGAACATCTCGCTACCAAGAACCACTGGAGATTTAGCAACAACTGGGAATTGGGTAGATGTAAAAGAAGTCCAAAAAGGCGATTTATTATTTTTTGCAACAAAGAAAAACAGTCGATCAATTAACCATGTTGGTTTGGTTACTGAAGCCAGGTCTGGTTATGTAGAATTTATTCATTCAACAACTAGCAAAGGCGTGATAACCTCAAGATTATCAGAGAAGTACTGGTACTTTGCTTTTGTACAAGCACGCAGAATATTGTAAGATTTTCACTATCTTACTTATGTGAAACTACTTGATTTTGTTATTATTAAGCTAACCATCTGTTTGGTTATAGGCATCTTATTGTCTCATTATTTTCCTATTTCTCTATTTCATGCTAGTGTAATAACTATTGTTTTATTCTGTGCTTTAGCCATCGCATACATTATTTCAAAACCTCTTTATAAAAAAAACATATGGTTTGGTTGTATTGCATTTTTGACTATGATTTCTTTAGGAATTTTAATTGCAAACATTCACGATCATAGAAATTATAAAAGCCATTATACACATCTAAAAAGTTTTTATAACGATTCTACATCTTACATGACATTAAGGATTACGGACCCCTTAAAATCAAATATCTATAATGATAAATATGTGGTTGAAGTTTTAAAAATTGATAGCATCAAGACATCTGGATTGGCACTATTGAACATTAAAATCGATTCTGTTTCAAAACCATTACAAGTTGATGACCTATTCATTATTAACGCGAAATTTTATCCGTTACTTAATCCTTTAAACCCAAATCAATTTAATTACAAGGCGTTTCTTGAAAACAAAAACATTTATTCAAAACTATTTACAGATTATCAGTCTCTATATATTGTCAGTCATTCAAAACAAACCATTTTTGGTTTTGCTGATGCCATAAGATCTAAAATAAATCAGAAACTAAAAAACTATACCTTTACCACAAACCAGCTTGCTATTATTAATGCGCTTTTATTAGGCCAGAGAAAGGAAATAAGTGATGAGATTTACGACGATTACAAGAAAGCTGGAGCGATACACATTCTTGCAGTTTCGGGTTTACATGTTGGTATTATTTTACTTTTTTTAAACCTGTTGTTTAAACCCCTTGAATTAGTAAAACATGGTCATATTTATAAAATCGTCCTTATTATTATCTGTCTTTGGAGTTTTGCAATAATTGCAGGATTATCTGCATCGGTTTCTAGAGCAGCAACCATGTTTACTTTTGTTGCTGTTGGCATGAATTATAAGCGCCCATTAAACACTCTTAATACATTAGCGTGTTCTGCCTTTATATTACTTCTTATTCGACCTAGCTTTGTCTTCGATGTTGGTTTTCAATTAAGCTACTTTGCAGTAATTGGTATTGTTACTTTTTATCCATTTTTTTATCGCCTTTTTAAGCCCAAATATTGGGTTGTTGATAAGCTTTGGCAAGCTTTAGTTGTTTCTGTTGTTGCACAATTTGGCATACTACCTATTAGTTTATTTTATTTTCATCAGTTTCCAGGGCTATTTCTATTATCTAATGTAATTGTTATTCCTGTTCTTGGAATTATTTTAGGATATGGTTTAATTGTTATCGGAATGGCGTTACTTAATATATTACCTGATTTTATAGCTTCAATATATGGTAATATTATTAGTTGGATGAATGATTTTTTTAAATGGATTGCCCAACAAGAAGCTTTTTACTTTAAAGACATTTCATTTAATCTCATTGAAGTTTTTGTCAGCTATCTGTTCATAATAGCCTTTTATCAGTTTTATAAAATTAAATCATTTAAGCATGTTGTCTATGTTTTGTTAGCCATAATTTTATTTCAAAATATCCAGATTTTTACCAAGTATCAGGAACAATCGAAAAACAGGTTCGTAATATTTCAAAAAAACAGGCAATCACTAATTGGAATTCAAGAGGGCAAATCATTACTTCTCAATCATAACATACCAAATTTTAATAAAACATCAGATTATGTTATTTCAAATTTTGTAACAGAAAACAATATTTCAACTATTATTGAAGACTCCATGAAATCCTTATATAAAATAAATAAGGAGTACATTTTAACTATTGACAGCCTAGGGGTTTATAAAGTAAGAAGGTTAAAACCTGATATTATTTTACTTAGAAATTCACCAAAAATAAATTTAATTCGGGTGATAGATAGCTTAAAACCCAAACGAATCATTGCAGATGGTAGCAATTACAAATCATACACAAATCGATGGGAAGCAACTTGTCAAAAACTAAAAGTCTCTTTTCATAGTACATATAAAAAGGGGGCTTTTGTTATAAATTATAATTCAAATTAATTTGAAAACTCCGGTTTAAAGGCACTGTAATAAGCAGAAAAGTCTTCTTGTGTTTTCATATTAACATGTGCATTTTCATTAAACAATTTTAAGTACACTTCTATTTGTTGGGGTGTTTTATAACCTATAACAGGAGATAAAAGCTCACCTTTTTCATCTAAATAAATAATAGTTGGATAGGATCTTACACTAAAATATGCTGCTAATTGATGAGGCGAATTACGTCTATTGGCATTTGCAGGGTTGTAACTAGGGTTTGTAAATGTGTTTCCTTTAAACTTAATAGTCTCATTGCCTTCTGCATTAAATTTTACTGCATAATAATGTTTATTTACATAATCTGCTACATCTTTATTTCTAAAGGTGTTTTTGTCTAACATTTTACAAGGCCCACACCAATTAGTATAAGCATCAATCATAATTTTTCTAGGTTCTTTTTTCTGAAGAGCCATAGCATCTTCTAAACTAACCCAGTTAATTTCTTGTGCATTAACATTTACAATAAATAATAAAATGGCTAAAACGGATAATATTTTTTTCATAGTAATATATAATTTCAAACTTAGTAATTAAGTTTAGTAGGTTTTCAAAAACTGTTCCTAAAATATAAAAAACACTCCTAATATGGAGTGTTTTCTATTAATTTTAACGAAAAATTCGATTAACGAACGTTATGCATTAACTTTTTAAGTAAGGGATTTAATACAATTGAAATAACACCAACCCCAATTGGAATTAATGTAAATATTAAAAAGAACGTCCCAAGCGAGTATTGTTCGGAAATTTTATCAATCATTCCTCCCATAGTTCCAGCTGCTTTTTGACCAACTGCAATGGCAAGATACCAGACACCAAACATAAAACCAATCATTCTAGCTGGCACTAATTTACTTAAATAAGATAAGCCTACTGGAGAAATACACAATTCTCCCATGGTGTGAAGTAAATAAGCTAATATTAAAAAGATAATACTTACTGAAGCTGTTTGAGCACCAGATGGTATGTCGGAGGCTCCATAGGACAGAATCGCAAAGCCTAATCCTAATAAAATTAGACCAATACCATATTTCATAGCTGCACTTGGATTGTATTTACTTTCCCACCATCTTGAAAATAATGGAGCCAAAGTAATAATAAAAAACGAATTTAAAATTCCAAACCAAGTAGCTTCTATTTCATTTCCTTCTTGAGAAAATTTATCTATTAATCTAAAAATGACTAGAAACCATAAGCCTGCAAAAGCTATGGCCAAAATAATATTAGACATCCCAATTCTTGAAAAAGTCTTTTTAGCTAATAACCAAAGTACCCAGGTAATAATCATTAGTGGGACTGTAGTTAATAAAGCATCTACGACCTTAAATATTAAGGCTGAATTACCAACCAAGGTTCTATCTGTATAATCTCTTGCAAATAACGTCATAGAACCAAGGGATTGTTCAAAAAATGCAAAGAAAAACACAGTAAACACACCAAAGATTGAAACAGCAATAATCCGATCTCTAACTATAGGTAAATATCTAGAAATTCTTGTTACCAATAAGATTAAAAACAAAGCTAAAGCACAAAGAACCACAAAATTAGAACCACTTAAAGAACCTACTTGAAATGGCACCAAACTAGAGCCATCAATTTTTTCTAAAGGATCATTAAACAAATATATTAATCCACCTACAGACGATAATACTACCAATATTTTATCGAACATGGTAAATGGGTTCAGTTTTTCATCAACAGCTGCATCTTCTTGTTCTTTAGGGGCATCTTCGTTAATATTCTGAGGAATTTCTACGACATGTTTTATCGAAGGTTTTCCTCCAACATTACCAAATAAATCTTTTGCTAACCAAAATTGCAACATTCCCAAAAACATAAAAATACCAGCCAAACCAAAGCCCCAAGACCATCCGTAATTTTCAGCTAAATAACCACAAAGCATCATTCCGAAGAAAGCCCCTGCATTCACTCCCATATAAAAAATGGTATAAGCGCCATCTTTTTTTGACTCTTTACCTTTATACATTTCTGAAATAATCGAGGTAATATTTGGTTTAAAAAATCCAGTTCCAACAACCAACAAGGCTAAACCAATATAAAAAGTCATCGTGGTTTCTAAAGCCATTGAAACATGTCCTAAAGTCATAATCAAACAACCAATAACCACAGCTACACGATAGCCTGTTATTTTATCTGCAACCCAACCACCCACAATAGGTGTTAGGTATAGTAACGATGCGTAGGTTCCAATTAATGCTAAGGCATGTTCTCTTGGCCAATCCCAACCTGGATTATCACTTAAAATTGGAGCTGTTAAAAATAACACCAATAAAATACGCATTCCATAAAATGAAAAACGCTCCCACATTTCAGTAAAAAACAACACAAATAGACCAGCTGGATGACCAATTACCTTGTCTTTAAATAGATTTTCAACATCTGTATTCATATATAATTAATTTAGTTAGTATATTTTTTAGTGGACATTACCCATTAGTTTTTTCATTAATGGAGAAAATATTAAAACAACAAGACCTGCTCCCAATGCATATTTCGCGATTAAACCAAAACCATCTGTATATATTGCTAAGGTCTGTAAGCCTCCTACATTCACATCTGTACTTTCTACAGCTAATTGTTTTGAAATAAAACCTACAATTTGAAAAGCATAAGCTGAAGATAAGAACCAGATTCCCATCATGAATGCTACGATTCTTTTTGGTGATAAATCTGTAATTTTAGACAATCCAACTGGTGACATAAATAATTCTCCAATAGAAATTACTAAATACATAATAAATAAATATGCAAATGGCACCATCCCGTTTTCATCTGCACTTCCTGCACTCATGGCTAAAATATAAAAACTGGCACCTGCCAAAACCAATCCAAGACCAAATTTATATGGTGTTCTAGGATTTAAGTTTTTCTTAGATAAGTAAGCCCAAAGCAATGAAATAGGAATTGCTAAAATAATGATAAACATAGAATTTAAAGCGTTTGTTTGACTCGCATTAATTAGAGTCAAGTCTACATTTCTTGAAGCAAATAAGGTAATAACACTGCCTGATAATTCATGGAATCCCCAAAAAAGCGTCATGAAAAATGTTATTAAAACTGCCATGATTAGTTTTTTTCTTTCTTCTAATGTTGCTTTTATCATAATTCTTATTAGATAAATTAATATAGCGACACCAATAACTTTAAATATGATACTCACAATAGTTTCTTCACCAAGAATAGCCTTATATTGCGACAATACATAAGCAATAACTGGAACTGCTAAAACCGAAATAATAGGAATTAAATTCTTCTGAGGTATCCCAAACATTTTCTTTTCATATACTTCCATATTAGGAGGTAAACCTCTATCTCCAAAAACATTCTTTTTAATACCACTCCAAAAGAATATTAAGCCTGTTAACATGCCAATACCTGCTAATCCAAAACCGTAATGCCAACCATATTCAACAGCTAACCAACCACAAAGTAATGGAGCTACAAAGCCACCAATATTAATCCCCATGTAGAAAATAGTAAACCCGGAATCTTTTCTAACATCACCATCTTTATATAAAGATCCTACAAAAGTTGAAATATTGGGTTTAAAAAATCCATTTCCAACAACAATAAATGCCAAGGCAGTAAAAAATGCCATATTATTCTCTATGGCTAGGACAAAGTGTCCAATGGCCATTAAAATACCACCTAAAAATATCGAGCTTCGCATTCCTAGAATTTTATCAGAAATCTGCCCTCCAATAACAGTAGAAGCATAAACTAACGACCCATAAGAGGCATAAACAACAGCTGTTGCTGCATCTTTATCTACTAAAGCTTTGAATATTTCTTGAACCATGTAAAGGGTTAACAAGGCTCGCATACCATAGAAACTGAAACGCTCCCATAGTTCAGCAAAAAATAAATAGAACAATCCTTTAGGATGGCCGAATAATTGAGGTTCTTCTTTAAAATGGTCTAATTGATCTGACATATTTTATTTGTTAGTTAGTATAATATTTTTTTATCCTTTAATCTTCGTTTTTTCTTCAGTCTTTTCAACTTTTTGATTTATTTTATCACCTAAAGTACTATCAATAAAATTGGACATTTTAGTATATAAATGTAAACGTGTGTTGCCTCCATAGATGCCATGGTTTTTGTCTGGATAAATCATCCATTCAAATTGTTTGTTGGCTTGTACTAATGCCTCAACCATACGCATGGTATTTTGCACATGCACATTATCGTCTGCTGTACCATGAATCAACAAAAAGTCACCTTTTAATTTATCTACATGGTTTATCGGTGAATTATCATCATACCCACTCGGGTTTTCCTGAGGTGTTGTCATATAACGTTCTGTATAAACAGTATCGTAGAAACGCCAGCTTGTTACTGGTGCTACCGCAATAGCCATTTTAAAAACATCGTTTCCTTTAAAAAGCGCATTACTACTCATAAATCCACCATAACTCCAACCCCAAATCCCTATTCGAGACGCATCAATATAAGGTAATTGTCCTAATTGTTTAGCTGCATCTATTTGATCTTCGACTTCGTATTTGCCTAGTTCTTTTTGAGTCATTTTTTTAAAATCTGCACCTTTATATCCTGTTCCTCTACCATCAACACAAACGACAATATAGCCTTTTTGAGCTAGATATTGATACCAATAATCGTTAGCCCCATTCCAACTGTTAGAAACGCTTTGCGACCCTGGTCCTGAATATTGATACATGAAAAGTGGATACTGTTTAGATTCGTCGAAATTAGCAGGTTTAATCATCCACATGTTTAAATCGTTTCCATTTATACTTATGGTACTAAACTCTTTTTTAGATGTTTTATAGTCTAATAATTTGTCTGATAACTTATCGTTATCCTTAATGCTTTTTATTAAGTTTCCAGATTTTGCATCGTTCAAGGTGTATTCTGGTGGCGTTGTAGCACTAGAAAATGAATTTATAAAATAAGAAAAATCTGCACTAAATGATGCTCTGTTAGTTCCTTCGTTTTTTGTTAATCGCACTTTATCTCTTCCATTTAGTTTTATGGAATAAACTTCTCTGTTGATAGAACCGTTTTCGGTAGATTGATAGAAAATTTTATCGTGTTTTTCGTCATAACCATAATAGCTAGTTACTTCCCAATTCCCTTTAGTTACTTGATTAATCAACCTTCCTTCTTTAGAATAGTGGTAAATATGATTAAAGCCATCTTTTTCACTAGTCCAGATAAAACTGTTATCTTTTAAAAAGGTTAGGTTGTCTGTTACATCCACATAAGCAGCATCTCTTTCTTCTAAAACTAATTTAGCAGATTGCTTTTCAGCATCAATTAACCACAAATCTAATTCGTCTTGGTGTCTATTTAAATAATGGGCACTTAATACATCTGGATCATTTGTCCATTTAATTCTAGGAATATAAAAATCGTTATAATCTTTATTCACTTTGACTTCTGAAGCTTTATCTGTATCTAACTTATATAAATGAAGCGATACAATGGCATTTGCTTCACCCGCTTTTGGATATTTAAAAACATCTTGTGTTTGGTAGAGTGCTGAACCATACACATCCATTGAAAATTCTGGCACAAGGGTTTCATCAAATCTAATAAAGGCTATTTTATTACTATCTGCATTCCATTCAAAAGCTCTTACAAAACCAAACTCTTCTTCGTAAACCCAATCTGTAATACCGTTAATGATTTTATTTTTCTCACCATCAAACGTTATTTGAGTTGTTTTACCAGAATTTAAATCTTTTACAAAAAGGTTGTTGTTATAACCATAAGCTATTTTTTTTCCGTCTGGAGAAAAGGTAGGTTCTTGTATTTTTTCTTCTGCAACCAACGTTACTTGCTGCGTTTTTGTATCGAAAATAAAGTATTTCCCTAAAGAGGAGCGTCTAAAAATAGATTCCACATCTGTTGCTAAAAGAATCTGACTTTCATCATCACTAAACGTATAATCTGTAAAATATGTTAAGGCTTCAATTGCACTTGAATTAACTAATGTTTTTACTTTTTTTAAAGTTTTATAGTCGTAAACATCTATAGATGTTGTACCTGAAGCTCTATCGAAATCAAGAACAGAATATTGTTGTCCGTTTTTCATGGAATGCAAGGCATCCATACGTTCAGTTCTAAAGGTTCCATCCCATATTTCTTCAAGTGAGATTTCTTTGTTTTGTGCTGATGCTAAAAGGGTTGCGAAAAAGCAAAAAAGGAGCAGGTGCTTTGTGAATTTCATTAAATAATTTCTTTAAGATAAAATAATGTCAAGTTTACTAAAAAATAAGCAAAAAACCGTAAATATTAACAGTTAAATAGGCTTTTGTAGCGTAACTCAGAAATTATTAGCATCAAGTACATTATCTTTGTGTTTTCAATTTAAATTCCATGAGTAAATCTATTTCCGGCTTTTCTAAACTTTCTAAATCGCATAAGATCGATTGGATTGTAGCCACCTATTTCAACAATAATGATAATGCCAAAAACATTATCAAACAATATTGGAATTCAAACATCAAGCTACAGCAATTACACGACGAGTTTATAGAAAACACCATTACCAATTATTATTTGCCTTTTGGGGTGGCTCCAAATTTTTTAATAAATAATAAAATGCACGCCATACCAATGGCTATAGAGGAAAGCTCTGTTGTTGCTGCTGCTAGTAAAGCTGCCAAATTTTGGTTTGAAAGAGGTGGTTTTAAAGCTGAAGTGTTATCAACTACCAAAGTTGGTCAAGTACATTTTATATTTCATGGCGACTTTCCGGTTTTAAATACTTTTTTTAAGACAGTAAAATCCAAACTTATTCAAGCTACACAACCCATTACCAAAAACATGGAAAAACGCGGTGGTGGCATTTTAGATATTGAGCTTCGTGACAAAACTGAAAGTATTGATGGTTATTTTCAGTTGCATGCTACGTTTGAAACTCTAGATGCCATGGGAGCCAATTTTATCAATTCCTGTTTGGAGCAATTTGCTAAAACCTTTAGAGAAGAAGCGCTACTATATGATGGTTTTTCAGAAAAAGAAAAGGACATTGATGTTATTATGAGTATTCTTTCCAATTACGTTCCTAATTGCTTGGTAAGAGCTGAAGTAAGTTGTCCTGTTAAAGATTTAACCGAAGATCCATCTATCAATCCAGAAGAATTTGCAAAAAAATTCATTCAGGCAGTTAAAATAGCAGAGATAGAACCTTTTCGGGCCGTAACACACAATAAAGGCATCATGAATGGTATTGACGCTGTTGTTCTAGCTACAGGAAACGATTTTAGAGCTGTTGAAGCTGGTGTTCATGCTTATGCTTCTAGAAATGGCATATACAGCAGTTTAACGCATGCAAAAATTGAAAACGATATTTTTTATTTTTGGATAGAAATTCCTTTGGCTTTAGGAACTGTGGGAGGCTTAACTAGTTTACACCCATTAGTTAAATTAGCCTTAGAATTATTACACAATCCAACAGCTAAAGAACTCATGCAGATTGTAGCAGTAGCCGGATTAGCACAAAACTTTGCTGCTTTACGTTCTTTAACAACCACAGGGATTCAGGAAGGACACATGAAAATGCACTTAATGAATATTCTAAATCAGTTTGAGGCTACTCAAGAAGAGAAGAATACGTTAATAGAATATTTTAAATCACATACTGCAACACATAGCTCTGTTGTGGAAGCCATAAATAATTTACGAGAACAATAAAGTCCAAATATCTAAACTTTGAATTTTAAAGATGACATCCGAAACCCATTATAGCAACGGAAAATTATTACTCACAGGTGAATACGTGGTTTTGGATGGTGCTTTGTCTTTAGCAATTCCAACAAAATTTGGACAGTTTTTAGAAATCCAACCTTTAGATGAATCTAAAGTTACTTGGAAAAGTTTTGACTATGAAAATAATATTTGGTTTGAAACGACTTTTATTTTAAGCAATCATGAGATTCTGAAACACGTTAAAGATGACCATAAAATAACAAATCGTCTACTAAACATCCTTCAAGAAGCAAAAAAGCTTAATCCAGAGTTTTTAGATACTGGATGTTACGTTGAAACGAAACTGGAATTTCCTCAAGATTGGGGACTAGGGACTTCATCTACTTTAATCAATAATATAGCTAATTGGGCTCAAGTAGATGCCTACAAGCTTTTAGAATTAACATTTGGTGGTTCTGGATATGATATTGCATGTGCTGAAAACAACTTTCCTATAAGCTATCAATTAAAGAATAATCAAAGAACCATTAAAGAAGTTGTCTTTAATCCAACTTTTAAAAAGGTACTTTATTTTGTGTACTTAAACAAAAAGCAAGATAGTCGTGACGGTATAGCCCAATATAAAACCAATGCAACTAATAAAGCTAAAACCGTAAAAGAGATAAATAACATTACTTCAAAATTAATTTCATGTTCGACTATTTCAGAATTTAATTTGCTAATAAATGACCATGAAAGGATTATTTCAAACATCATCCATCAAGCTCCTGTAAAAGAACAACTATTTTCAGATTTTAAAGGTTCCATAAAAAGTCTTGGAGCTTGGGGAGGAGATTTTGTTTTAGTGACTTCTGAAGAAAACCCAACTGATTACTTCAAGGGTAAAGGATATGAAACCATAATCCCTTATTCTGAAATGATAAAATAAGTCCATAAAAAAAGCTCCACATGTCTGTGAAGCTTTTCAAAATATCTAAAATATTTTTTACTGTACTGTATTTGCTCTATTATCTTCAATGTCTGAAGCGTCTTTTAAAGCATTGTAAAGATTCGTGTTTACATTACCAATCTTACTAGCTCCAACTTGATTAGCAAATCCTTGATAGTTATCTAATTCTGTAGCTGGCGTTTTTTTAGTTACTTGAACCATGTAAACCCCTTTTTCACCTTCAATCAACTTAGATGTTTCGCCTTCTTTTAATCCAAAAGCAGTACCAACTACGACACCTTCTTTTCCGGCACCTGAGATAGTTGGATTTTTCATATTAATTGCTAAAGCTGTTTTAACAGTTTGTCCTTCTGCAGCAGCAACATCTTCAACAGTTGTTGCAGATATTCTATCTTTAATTAATTTGGCTTTCTTTTCTTTTCTAATAGCTGGTAAAGCTGTAACAGAAGCTTGCTCTGTATTCATTAAACCTTCAGGGTTTTTAGCTGTTATTTGCACAATAGCGTAACCTCCATTCAGGTTAAAACGTTTAGCATCTCCAACATCTGTTCCCTCTTCAAATGCCCAACGAACCATTGCTCTTTGGCTATTTAATCCTGGAATATTTTCATCTAAAATTTTAATACCATTAACTGGAAGCACAACATATCCTTTTGATGAAGCTGCTTCTTGGAAATCACCCTTATCAATAGCAATTTCAAAATTAGAAGCATCTCTAAATACTTGATTAATGGTTGTTTCAGATGGCTCAATTAATCTAGCAATTGTTCCAACTTTTATAGCACGTTGTAGGTTTTTCTGACCTTCAATTTCTATAATATGGAATCCAAACGTTGTTTTAACCACATCCATATCTCCCACCTTGTTTTCGAAAACAAAATCTCTAAATTCTTCTACCATTGTTGGATAGGTAAAGTAGTCGTAACTACCACCTTTTTCAATACTTCCTTGATCTGAAGAATAGGTTGTAACAAACTCTGGGAATCTAGATTTATTAGACTTTAAGATTGTTAACAAACTATCTGCTGTATGCTTAGCTTGAGTTTCTGTTTGTGTAACATTTGGCTGAGCACTTGAAGCACCAACAAATGGAATTAATATATGTCTTGCTTTAACAGAATCTGGCATTTGAATAGCAGCAACTACTTTAGATAGTTTAAAGTGAGTACCATCTTTATAAGGACCGTATACTTCGCCAACATTCATTTTAAAAATTGTATCTGCAATTGATGCAGGTAATTCCGATTTAAATACAAATCGATCTTCAAATTTAAGATCTGAATTGGAATTGATATAAGCTTTGTTATTCTTTACATGTGCAAAACCTTTAACGGTATCGTTATTTTTTGTCACCTCGTTGTAAACCACTTGGTCTTTCAACAGGTTGCTTAAGTCTTCTTTAATGATGTTTTCGTCTTCTACCGTAGCAAGTTCTTTAAATTCTACATATTGAAGATCTCTAGTTGCATCTACTTCATATTGTTTTTTATGCTTATTGATGTATGAAGTGATTTCCGATTTAGACACAGAAACAGTACTATCGACTATAGAAGCATACGGAATTTGAACATATTTAATATCTACTTGTTCGTTTTCTAAGGTGTGCTCTAATTTTCCTTCCGCTAAAGTTCCAGACATTCCAGCTTTAACCATATTAAAATAGTCTTGTTGTAAAGCACTAACAGCAATATTGTTTTCGTAATCAACCCATTGCTTATAAGCAACTGCAGATGTTTCTTTTAGATTAGCGATATATTCGTTTAATTTATTTTCGTCAAAAACACCAACTTCATTTTGAAACTCTGGGCTATTTGCTAAGTTTGTTCTTAACAGATCTCTCATTTGATCTTTTTCAACTGTAATTCCAAGTTCTTCAAATTGTGTTTCTAATACAGCTTGTCTTACCTCTTGATCCCAAACTCTATTCATTGCTTGCGTGTTGGTTCCATTAGCACCAAGTTGTCTTTGAGCCAATTCTACCTTTTGCAAAAAGTCTTCACGAGTAATATCTTTCCCGTTAATTGTTGCCACAATATTTTGAGATTTTCCTACTAATGCATCTGTATTTCTAAACAAATCTCCAATTACAAAAGAGAATAACGCTAACGCAATCACTATGATTAAGAAAAGTCCACGTTGTCTAATTTTATTTAAAACTGCCATTTTTTATTTCTATAAATTATAAATTATCGTGCGCGAAAATACCATTTTCTATTTAATAATAAAAGTAGAAAGATGCTTTAATTATAATAAGGTTAGGAAATTAGTCGGAGTCTAATATTTTAAGTTCTACTAAATCGATTTTAGTATTAGAAACTTCGAGAATAGTAAATTGAAATCTATCTATTTTTACAATACTGTTTTGTTGAGGAATCTCCTCTGTAAAATCGACAATAAACCCTCCAAGAGTTTCATAATTCTCACTTTCTGGAAGATTTATTTTAAAGGCTTCATTAATATAATCGACTTCTAATCTAGCTGAAAACTTATATAAATCGTCATCAAGTTTTTCTTCAATTAACACTATAGTATCATGTTCGTCTTCAATTTCGCCAAAAAGCTCTTCAACAATATCTTCTACTGTTATAATTCCTGAAGTTCCTCCATATTCATCTAAAACAATTGCAATACTTTTACGCTTCTTAATTAGATTACTCAAAATATCTTTTATCAGCATGGTTTCAGGAACAAATTCTACTGGAACCAGAATAGATTTTAAACTTTTAGGTTTTTTAAAAAGCTCGAAGGAGTGTACATAGCCTAAAATATCGTCTATAGTATCTTTATAAATTAAGATTTTAGAATACCCTGTTTCGGTAAAAAGCGCATTCAAGTTCTTAGAAGACTCACTTACATCCACAGCTGTAATTTCTGTTCGAGGGATCATGACTTCTCTAGCTTTTACTTCAGAAAATTCTAATGCATTTTGAAAAATTTGAATCTCGGTATCTATATCGTCATGTTCTTCTACAGATTCCATTTGCTCACTGATATAATTTACCAGTTCTACTTTAGAAAAAACTAGTTGTATTTGGTCTCCTTCGGTTTTAAAGAATTTTTTAAGTACTAAATCTGAAATCCAAATAACAAAATCTGAAATAAAGGTGAATAAGCCATAGAACAAATAGGCTGGAATTGCTAATAGTTTCAATAATGAATTAGCATAAATTTGAAAGAATACTTTTGGTAAAAACTCGGCTGTTATTAAAATAACGATGGTAGAAATAATAGTTTGTGATAACAGACTAAAATCTACTAATAAAAAATTTACTGTTTGAGAACTTGAAGGTAGAAAAGATTGAAACCAATTTACTAGCAAATCTCCCATAAAAAACCCATAAATAACCAATGCAATATTATTACCAATAAGCATGGTAGCAATAAATTTAGATGGTTTTGCAGTAAGTTTGGTTAATATCTTGGCAAGAATCCCTTGCTGTTTTTTTTCAATTTCTATATGAATTTTATTAGAAGACACATAAGCAATCTCCATTCCAGAGAAAAAAGCAGATAAAATTAATGAGACTATAATTATAATGACTTCTGGGTCCATTATTTGTTGTCCTCTTTATTTTCAAATTTCTTGTTGAACTTTTTTCTAAAGAAAAACATAAAAACTGCTGCTCCTGCTAACAGTAATGAGGTATAAGCAATGGTTCCTGTTTCCATGTATTTTGAAATTGCGTCATACACAAAAATAATAGCAAAAAGTAAATAGGCGTATTGAAAAAACTTAAATATTTTCATTTGAATAGTTTAAAAATGGTTGGGTAAAGATACTGATTTATTCGTCAAGTGTTATGATGCCATCAATTTCTAAAACTTGAGCTTGATTAAACTTGGTGTCCGAGTCGAACCCCTTGCCATTTATAACATCTTGACCCGTTCTAAAAGTAACAGGCTTGTTGGTAAAAAGCCATTCTCGGTTTTGGTCGTAATAAAGTTGTTCTGCAAACAAGGTGTCTTTATTTGTTGAAGAAAGCACGACATTGCCTTGTAAGTCTATAATGCCTGTTTTGTCGTAAACTATAGCATAATCTGCTATGACATTACTTTTTTGGTTTTGTTCATCGAATAAATCTAAATCAATGCCATCTGGAAATTCGTTAAAAGCAAATTCTCTATTCGAATAATCTAACATCTTTGGGCTTTTCAAATTAGCTGTGACGCGACCAGAATCTGTGTATTTTAAATCTATATGTTCTGCAATCCCTATAGGTGCATTTTCTGAAATTCCAATTTTTTTAACTTCTTCGAAGTTGTTTTTACATGAAAAAAACATAGTCACAGCAATTGCTGTGACTATGTTTCTAGATATATGTAAATATGTTTTTATCATTAGATACTTGGTACGGTAACACTTGCACCAATCCAACACCCTATTGCAATGTTTTGACCTGCATTACCCTCGCTAAAAATTTCAGATTTCTGAGGTGCTTTTGCTCTATAACTAGCTGCAGATTGTGCTGCTGCACTTTTTAATGTTGGATCTACACGACCAGCTTTTTCTGCTTCATCTGCTGCTAACCAGAAAACAGCTCTTTTATTAAAGTTAGTGTCTCCACAGTTATTTGCACTTCTGTTATACATATCTGCAATTTTTAAATGTGGTCTTCCATTAGATGGATTAAATTTTAATGCGTTTCTAAAGTAACCTCTTGCAGAGCCATAATTTCCTTTCGCTTTTAATTTATCACCAATTTTTTCATAAAGCTTAGCTTTTTTGAAACTATCAGATTGTAAGCTAATTGCTTGTTCGTAAAACTTAATAGCTTCAGAAGTTTTACCTTCTTTATCTTTTAAGATTCCTAAGTAGTAAGCAGAATTAGCCGAAGGACTGATATTATGGTATGCATTTACTAGTTTAAAGAATAATGGATCGTCTGTACATTCTTTAGCAGACATATTTCCAGCAGCTCTTTGTAACCAAACTGCATTTGTTTTGTTAGCTTCAAAATCTTTAGTGTATAATGGTATTAAGTTTTCGCAATTAGCTCTAGAACCTAGTTTACTGTTAATACTTCCAGCAATTTGATCGTAAGCCTTTAAATAACTTTCATAATATTTTTTATAACTTTTTTCTTTACTTGTTAAAGCGGTTCCTGCATCTTCTTTTTCAATAAGCACATTTAAGCTTTCAGAATAATTTCCTACTTCTTGTTCAACTTTCTCAACAACATCATCGTATTTATTAAATAACTCTGAAGCTGTCTTATCTCCTGCATCATATAAATCGACCATTAAAGAAAAGTAAGTGTATAGAGATTTTGGATTGGTAAACGTTTCTGGATCCGCTTTGTAAGCTGCATCAAAACAAGCAAATAAATCACCATCCGTTTTATTTAACAACTCTCTATTATCATACATTAACTGACATGCTTTAGCACCATACTCTCCTTTAGGAGTTTTACTTGCAAAATATTGCTCACGTTCTTCCCAAAGTTTAATTAGGTCGTTTATGTAAGCTGTTTTTTCTGCACCAGATGCATTTTCGATTTTATGATCTAAAATATCCTCCCCATAGGTATAGATTGCTCTATTAAGTTGTGGACATTTTTTTCTTACTTTCATCCAAGAATCAAATGCAGCATCATAGTTTTTAGCTTTTGCATATTCAGAGAATATAGACAAGTTAGTCATACATTCTTCGTCTTGTTGCGCATTTACAACATTGAACCCAAAAAACAGCAAAAGAGCTAGTAATGTAATCTTCGTTTTCATAATATCTAGTTTATTGTTTAATTAAATTTTTGTCTTTGGAACCATCTAGCGTTAAATGACAAACTTAGTTGGAGGTTTATAAAATTCTCTTGAATAAGATTTTGACTGGTTGTTCCCTTTTTACCAAATTCAAATCCAAAGTTTGCATTTGAGAAAGCACTAGCGCTTCCCATTGGTAATCCTACTCCAAAAGATATGCCAAACTCATTTATGTTTTCATCATTAATATTTAAACCTGTTCCTTCGAATCGAACTCCAGCCCTATAAACAACTCTTTTTAAGTAACTTGAGAAAGAGTTGTAATCTGGAATATAAAACCCACCTACCGAAACTGTTGAAGCATTTTTATATTTAACATTTCCTGCTGAATCACTTGACTCATATAAAACGTTAGAAAACTTACTCGTATTAAGCAACGTATACTCTGCACCAACAAACCATCTATTTGGTTGTCCTAAACCTGCCCCTAATGACAACTTAGAAGGTAGCGCTAATTTTGTTTCTTTTAATCCTTGTCCTTCTAAATTTGCTTCAATAGAGTTTACAACCAATTCATTACCATTAACTGGGTTTATTACAATAGTATTGAAGGTTCTAGAATTTTTTGAAGTAAGATTCGTTTTAGGCCTATAAGTCAAACTTGTTGTTAATTCAAAACCATTAGAAAGAACCGTTTTGTAAATAGCTCCAAAATTTAATGTAATTCCAGTTAAATCTGACCTATTATCTTCTCTACTTTGATATTGTGCTAAGTCTCCTTCGTTAGTATAAACGTATTGAATGGTATTGTTTTTTATATTTCCAAAATTAAAACCAAAATCGACCCCTAAGCTTAGCTTGTTATTTACCATATACCCTAAAGAGGTATAGGCCTTATTAACACCACCTTCACCTCTAAATTGGCTATAAAGTTCATTGTCATCATTTAATGATTCTAATTTATAACCGACAGAAGTATATGGAATTAATCCAAGTCCAAGTCCAAATTTACCAATTGGAAAAGACATGGCTAAATAATCGAAGGTTGTTGAGTTTACCTCGTCTGATGAAGTATCGCTTTTAAGTTTAGAATTTGTATGTCCACCACCTATAGCAAATTTAACAGGTCTGCTTTCATTATTATATGCTTCAATATTTTTAGAACCATAAGACGCTGGATTACTTAGATTAATATGGATACTATCTGAGAATACGCTAATTCCTCCCATACTCCTATTTTCCACTGTTCCTTTAAATTTTAAACTACCTATTCCATAAAAAGAATAAGGTGAAGCAGTCCCTTCTTGAGCGTAACTTTGAATTGCAAACATTGCAATAAAAACTAATACAAGTTTTTTTATCATTCGGTTGTATTGTATTGTAAAATATAATTCAATCCTTGTAAAAGGAAATTTGAGTTGGCAAATATGCTACTTTTTAATTGTTTAGACAAAAAATTAGCGTCTCCACCTGTTAAAATAACTGTTAAATCTGAATATTTTTGTTGATATTGACTAATTGTACCTTCAATTTCATTTAAAACCCCAAAAACGACACCAGAGTGAATAGCGTTTTCTGTTGAGTCTCCAATAATACTATTTGCCACATTTGTTTCTAATAACGGCAGATTAGCTGTTAAATTATTTAAGGACTTATAGCGCATTCTAATTCCTGGAGAAATGGCGCCTCCTAAGTAAGTGTTTTTATTAGATATATAGTCGTAAGTAATACAGGTTCCTGCGTCGATAATAAGAGCATTTTTATTAGGAAATTCTTTTACAGCTGCACTCACTAATGCCAATCTATCTACACCCAAAGTTTTGGGAGTTTTATATAAATTAAGGAAAGGCAGCTTAGTTTCTGAGTTCAAAATGACAACTTTTAATGATTCCTGAAGCACATTAATGCTTTCTTTATCTAAATTTCCTACAGATGAAACAATACAATGAATCAAATTACTGTATTTTTTCTGTATAACCTGAAATTCTTTTTCAAATTGAAAAACGTCTACTGAAGATTGAAAAACAAGGTCATCTGCCTGAAAAACAGCAAACTTAACAAATGTATTCCCAACGTCTATAATTAAATTCATACCTATATTAGAGGTTGTAAATTTACAAAACCATTTTTTATTTATTTTCTTTTGGCGAATAATAAAAATGAATATATATTTGCAACCTCAATTTAAGAGACTGGTGCCTTAGCTCAGTTGGTAGAGCAATGGACTGAAAATCCATGTGTCCCTGGTTCGATTCCTGGAGGCACCACCACTAAAAACCCGAACATTTGTTCGGGTTTTTTTGGTTTAACTACTTATTTTACAAACAATTATAATTTTGCACGCACCCTAAAAATATTAAAACCTTTTCCTAGAATTCAAATTTTCAAGACAAATAATTAATAAAAACACTTTATATCAAAGTTTATTAATTAGATAAGTTTCGAATAAGAATTAGCCTCATTAAATCTTAGGTTTGATAGATTATTTAAGGATCTTTTTTAATAACCTTTAAAGTCTTCTCCAACTTTAATGTTTGGATATTTCGCTAAACTTCGTTTATAGTTTCCTATTACCTCTAGTGTTGGAGCAAATACCCAACCATTTGTCAAAGTAGATTCCCATAAATTAAATTTCTCTCCTGGGTCGCTTGACAAATCATACATAAGAGGAAGTTGAGGCTCCACATAAGGACTGCTAATTCCTTCACTATACCTGAAAACGGTTTTATAATATCGCCATTTAACTGACATAAGATTACCGTCTGCACCGAAAAACATATAACTTGTTCTTCCTGTTGTTTTGCTTTTTCCTAATAAGAATGCAGATGCATCTACCCCGTCAATAGGGCGATCAGTAGGAACGTTAGCTGTCAATCCTGTTAAACCGGCTAATGTTGGTAACCAATCAACTGCAGCAAATATTTCATCATTTACTGTACCAGCAGGAATTTTTTCAGGCCAGCTTACGATACATGGCACACGCATACTTCCTTCAAAAGGCGTATTGAAAAAATCTCCTCTCCATGGTCCGTTAGAACCTCCATTACCTCCTGCTCCATATAAACCTCCTGTTGCATTGTCGCTAGCCAAGATAATAATGGTGTTGTCTGCAATACCAGCTGCTTTAACAGCAGCAACTACCTCTCCAACTCTAACATCCATTTCTGCAATCACATCAGAATAAACACCTCCACGATTCGACGATTTACCTGCGAATTCAGGATTGGCAATCATGGGTGGATGAACTTCTGAATATGCCAGATAAACAAAGAATGGGTCTCTGGTATTTGCATTTTTCTTAATGAATTCTATCGTTTTCGGGACGTTGTATTTCTGGTCTATAATAGGACGTACTTCCAGGTCAAAAGGCATCACTTGTGTTGATAGTTCTCCTTTTTTACCTGTCAAGATATGAGGTGGTAAGTCCATTGGAAGTTTACCATTATTTTTGGCTTTTACCTCTTCAACCATTAAGTTGAACATAGGATATGAACTATATGCCGATTCATCAGCACTATTAGGATAGCCCCACCATTCGTCAAAACCTTGAGTATTTGGAAGACGACTTTGATCATGACCCAAATGCCATTTTCCATACAGGGCTGTTTTATACCCACCATCCGAAAGTAATTCGGCAATGGTATATTCCCAAGGTGACATACCGTCTTTACCTTCTCCTGGAAATGGAACTTTATACGTACCCGAACGAACTGGATGTCTTCCAGTCATAATAGCCGATCGTGTTGGCGTACATTGCGCTTCTACGTTATAATTGTTGAAACGCATACCTTGAGAGGCTAGTTTATCTATATTTGGGGTAGGCGTGGTGCCTCCATAAACACTGAAATCTCCCCATCCGGTATTGTCCACCAGAATATAAACGACGTTGGGTTTGTCTTGTGCAAATATTGAAGTAGAAAGACCAACAGTCAAAATCGAAGTCATAATAATTAGACATAGACTATTTCTGAGATATTTACTAATTAGTTTTTTCATAATTTTAATTCTTAAGATGTAAAGTATTTATAAAAATCCATTGGATATTATTATTAAATAAATAACATCCAATAGTTTTCTTTTTTATTTAACCAATTCTACTTCACTTGGGCGCCAAGTTTTTTCAAAAAATGGCATAAGTGGGCTATACAAACGTAGGCAAGTAAAAAAACCTTTTCCAGGCACACTTTGAATCCAGTTACTTTCATTGACACCCTTTGGTAATTTCGGGCTAATGTATATGGTTGTAGATCCATCGACATCGGCTTTGGCTGCTGGACGGGGGTAGTTAAGGCTTCCCACTTTAGGTCCAGGCTGGTCGGTTTGCAACATAGAGCGTGTTTGGTTGTCATATAAAATGATTGACCAAAAATTTGCTTGCGGAATGTTAGGTGGTAACACGATTTTGTATGTTTTAGAACCATCAAAATAGTCGTCATTGGCATCTTTGGTAGCCAACAAATATTGAGACCCAATACCAGGCAGACGCATACACATGGCTGGAGTAATTCCTGTATAACCATTGAAAAACACTGTGCGAGAATTCAAAGTTCGGGCACCCGTAGCAGGGAAAGGCTTGAAGCCCTCTTTGGTCAACATCGGTGGTGGTGTTTCGAAATTGTAACCCCCTACGAATAGCATATTTGTCCAGTTAGATCCTTCATAAAATGAAAAGCCTTCTGATTTACGTGGGTTCATATTGAGCATGCGTGCCGTTGCATTTCCAACATTTGCTGCATCAGTCAAGATTTTCTTCATTCTTGCATCAGGAGCAAAAGGCTTTCCTTTTACAATACCGATGGCTGCAATCTGTCCCATCAATTCAGGGTCAAGGCTACCAGCAGGTTCTTCTTGTACCAATTTGTTCAACACCTCATAAAACGTATAGTCAGAAGGAGGAATTGTATTGAACGACTTCCCACTAACGTCTGTAATTTTAGTAGGAGGGATTGGAGCATTCTTAGCGATCATCACTTCACCCGCCAAGGCTTCTGCGATGCTTGTTCCCGTTCCACCTTTTGTATAAGGATAAATCTTAAACGTTTTAGAAATCATATCTACCACAGGCTTTGGGTCATTGTCGAGCATAAATGCACGACCTAAGAAAAGCGCACGGTTGGTTTTTGAATGGCCAACATAATATCCACCCTCAGGCAATGGCCCATCGTATTCTGGAGGTACAATTAAATATTTCCCACCTGTTCCACGGTCAGGCCCTGGACGACCGGCATCAATAATCCAGTCGAACCACATATCGTCAAAAGTACAAAGGGTGTTTTCTGGAATCTCTACCACCAAAGGTCCTTCAGCTAGGTTTAGAATAGAGATGAAGTAAATACCATCTGCATTGGCAGTTAGGAACAATGATTTTGAATCCATTAGATTCGAGAAAATAGCTACTTCGTTGTCATTCACGCCGATACTTTTAAGCCCTTCACCAAGCGCATATGTAGATGCTCCTTGGTAGGTGTTTAAAAATACGTTTTGAGCATGTAAAAAATCTAAGTTATCATAGAGAAGTTGGGTTGTTTTGTCATCTGGCGCACCGTCATTAAAATTTAACGTACCAATAGGCGTTGATAATTTATTTGGAATTGTCAAAGATTTAGGTGCAGGCTCATGTTGAGCGTAAGTGCTATTGCTAACAAACAAAAAAACAGCAGCAAGAACTTGTAATCCTATTTTTTTCATGGCTGCAGTTTTTTGATGCTTTTCTATGAAAAGCTCTGGTCTTTTTGAAAATATCGATTTTGTATCTTTTTTTTTCATTTTATGTTTTTTAAGTTTAAGATTTTGTATAAAAAGTTTTTAACTACTTGCTCTTTTTTAAAATAGAAGTAGGAAGCATGACCACTGCTTGAACCCTTAATTGAGATTCAGGACCAAAATCTGGGGATACAATATTGTAATAATATCCAGCTTGAAGGTTAATAGGGAGTTTACCGCCTAACTTAACTATTTTTCCAATACCCGCTCCTATTGGAACTGTCCATTGTTGACCGGAATCAGCTTCCCAGTTGGCCGTAATAATCGGCGCTGTATTCAGGTACAGACCTTTGGGCAAGTTGTAGTTAACAAAAATTTGTGCATAAAAGTTATTTACATCAGGAGCATCTGAAGGACCTGCAACAGAAAAAGTATTGTTTATCACACCTCCATAAACCCATTTCTCACCTATTTTCAATGCAACCAAAGAAGGTCCAACACTCAGTTTTGCTGAACCAAGATTATCGTTAGCTGCAGGGAAGGAAACAATTGGACCAAACCCCCAAGTTATTCCCTTTGACTTTGGTACATAAAAAGCTGTAAACTGAACATTGCTCAATCCAGAAATTGTTCCAGAAGACTCTGAAAAATCGGGTTGCCAAAGAATTGGAAAAATGGTTCGTGTTATAATTTTCCCATCCATAAGTGGTACAACTGGCTGGATATTTAAAATGTTCTGAGTTCGCTTATTATTTGGGCCATAACCAAAATTGGTATTATTCTGAAATGGGAAGCTTATAATATTGGCCAATGGGTTCTGAGCTGCTTTAGCCAAGTCGGTTGCTGATTCCTGAGCCTTGAGAGATAGGGAAGCAGAAAAAAACAAAACAGTCAGTGGTAATAGTAATCTTTTCATGGTGTTAATGTTTGTGTTTAAAAATTGGTATTCTTTCTTAATCTGTATTATTCCGCAAAGCTTTATTAGAAACACCCTCAATTTGTAACAGGAGTATTTGCTTTTTTATTTCCTGTTAAAGCTTGAGTGCTAAAAATGAGATTAACTTGTACGGAATTTTGTTGATAACGCTGTACAGCACCATAACTAAAGCCTAGTTTCCCAATAGCTTGCAGTCGGTTTGACCAAAGCCAATATCCTAATTGAAGACCAACCACACCTAATCTGTCTTTTACAGAATCATCCCAATACACTTGACTGCCTTTATCCTCTGATATTTGCCAGTTGTTACCGCCATATAAGCCAACGGAAAACTTATCATTTAAATATTGTTCAATACCATAATCTAATGAAAACCGATCACCAGGATTCACATTTGAATCTTTAATGTCTCCTGTTAATTCATACGAAGCTCCAAACATGATAGCTAAAGCTTTTGAAGCTTCTCCATTTATTTTTTGAGGATACCAATACCCAAATGTTTGAAATACATGACTCCAATAACCAAGACCAGTATTATCATCTCCTCCTAGTTCAAATTTCCCTGTGGGCGCATAAAACATATAGCCTGCAGTAATATCATAGGTTGGTTTTGACCAACTTAAGTATATTGGCAAGATATTTAAATCGGAAAAACCAGAAACTTTTCCACTCACATTTCCACTTTGTTCATTTCCTGTTATGTTTCCGATACGAGAATATGCTAAATTGGTACTCACCCCAATATAAGGTACAGATATCCCTCCAATATAAGTAGCTCCCAATAATTTCTTTTTAGATACGTAGATAAGAAAAGGTGCATTAAAATAACCATCAACCTCCGAATTTAAATCAACAGCACCAATTTTTTTTACTTCATCTCCATCGGAACCATAAAATTTATTCCCATATTGGTATACATTATAATCTAATGCTATTAAGCCACTTACGGGTGCTGGGTTGGCAAAGTCTCTAACGCTTAAATACCCTGGCATATAATGTCCTGTCTGAAGGGGTGATACATAATTTGAGGTGTTTTGACCATATATGGTACTGTTGATTGTGAAAATCAATAAAAATAAAATCAGGTGATTAAAAATTCTAAAGCAGGAAAGCTTTTTAAACAATGTAAATAGATGAGTTGAATTGGTCATTTTTTTGTATTTATAATTTTTGAAAAAGTTGGTTTATTATAAAAAAGTCGTGAATAAGCCTTCTAAGATTGCATTTATTTGATAATAGTTTGTTTAATTTCTTTATAGAGACTTCTTTTTAAATCTTCATATTCCTTAAGCTGCTCAATAGTCTTGATCTTTTCTTTTTTTATATCTAAGATCTTATTAATGCATATTAAATAATCATTGCATAGATCTTGAAAGTTTTCATCGGTCTGAAACAAAAAATCGATTTTATCCTCAAAATCTGGATACAATTGAACAATTAAATGAATGTCATGATGCATAAATTCTAATTTAAAACATCAATAAAAGTACGTAAGCTTTTTCATTTTATCCTTGTTACACGGTTACTTAACAGTTAAACGAATACTAAGAATTAATCACGTAAATCTAAACGTCAATGAAATATAACGTATTGAAGAAAACCTTTAAAATTTAAATTATTTGGGCTAAGAATGATATTTAATCCTTGAAGACTCAAGACGTCTTTAACCCTGCCATTGTAACGCCTTTTGCAATGTTATTGATGAGATCATGGTCTAGTAATAAAGCTTCTAGATGCAAATTGATTTCAGAAAGTATAGGCTGAAATTTTTGGTTTAATATTTGAATTTCTTTTTGAACATCTGAAATCAAACCCAATTGGCCTTTTACTGCAGTATTTAATAAGGGATCTAGAAACACATCTTCAGAAGCATTCATTTTTTGAGCAGCTTTGAGGGCTTCATTGTAATCTTCATTTTTATAATGTATAAAGAAGAATCCAAGGTAATACCACCACGGACAATATGGGTTAAGATTTAATGCACGTTTAAGCAAAACATGAGACTGTTTATATTCGCCTGCACATATAAGCGAAAACCCAATATCACCCATGGCAGAAGCAGATAGTGGACCTAATTCCATACTGTATTCTAAAGCTTTGATTGCTTCTTCTTTTTTACCCAAACAAACATTTACCCAACCATTTGCAATATAGGCGTATTGAGAAAGTGGCTCTAATCTTATGGCTTTCTTGATAAGTCGGTAAGCCTCATTAACAGGGTCTTCAATAGTTGGATAGCCAAGTAAGTTCGAATAGGTATATAAATCCGCGAGCATAATTAAGCACATAACGTTAGACCCATCAACCTCTAAAACCTTTTCAAGTGCTTCGCGACTCTTAGCACAAGCTTCCATTGAGCTAGAATGCGTCATTTGTGTATAATAATTCCATAATATGGCATCAAAACTAGATAATCTTTGCTTCATTGTGTCTTTAACACCACTCATTGAGTCACGAATAATGAAACCGTAATGACCACTTAATATAGAAAAAACATCTTCATCAATCTGATCTTGAATATCAATAATCTTATCATTTTCAAGCAAATGAGTATAATCTTTAGACCAAATAAGCTCGCCATTCAAGGTTTCAATCAATCCTACACTCACTCGAATCTCTTTATTGGAGCGTTTCACAGAGCCGTTAACTAAGTAATGAGCTCCTAAATTTGCTCCAACTAAACGTATGTCATCCTCGATAGAAGTGTATTTACGAGCTGAATAATGAGCTATTACTGAAACATCCTCCTCTTTACTAAATATACGGGTTAACTCTTCCCCAAAGCCATCTACAAAAAATTGGTATTCATTATCAGGACATAAATTTCGAAAAGGGAGTATAGCAATTGTAAGTTTTGATCGCGAATGGGGAACCGACTTATTTTTATCTGTTATTATTAGATCTGGCTCAATGGCTATATTACTCCGAAACACAGGGACATAGCTACCTTTAATAACTTCAATTTTAATAGCGTCAGTTTTGCCAATGCTTGTATAATATTCGTCTAACAATCTTCTAAGCCTACCAGCATGAATTCGTACAATAGCATCAGTTTGCGGATTAAAATCAGAAGATTTTCCTAAGGCACTTACTGCAATGGTATATTCCTTTAACCCCTCGGTGTTTCCTTTTATAGTCTCTTCTACTATAAATTTTAAAAAACGAGACAATACAACCGAACGAGAAAACAAATCACTAGTAAGAATTCGATCTAATATTTCAAGAATTTCTTTTTTTGAATAATCTGGTATAGTAAGGTGTTCTTTTGTTTTAGACCCCATTGAAAATCAAAATATAAAATTAGATTAATACAAGAAATTCAAGATAAAAGATTTGACTTCCTTCTACAAATATAGAAAAAAATAAGGCTTATTACTCGTAAATTTATGATTCCATTTAACGGTTAAGTAACTTATTAATCTTGTTTAAGAATTAGAATCTATTTATTTTTAGGTTATATTTAAATACAAACTAATCGATATTATGAAATTTAAAGCTACATTTCTAACCATTCTCTCCTGTGCAGTTCTGTTCTTTTGGACAGATTTTACCCATGCACAAGACGTATTGCCATTTCCGCCAACTCCTTCTGCGAGTGAGGCTGGACTTACCATGCAAACATCCACTTATAACAAACGTGTTGATAAAGATCGCTTGTCAAAAGATGCTCCCAATATTCTTATTGTACTTATTGACGACGCAGGACCTGCAACACCCTCAACTTATGGTGGCGAAATTAATACGCCAACTTTAAGTCGTGTTGCGAACCTAGGAATTTCGTATAATCGATTCCACTCAACAGCCATGTGTTCTCCTACACGTGCTTCCATACTTACAGGAAGAAACCATACGGCTATTGGTAATGGTCAGATAGCAGAGCTTGCAAACGATTGGGATGGTTTTAGTGGTACAATTCCTAAAACTTCTGCGACTATTGCAGAAGTACTAAAAGATTACGGCTACAATACTAGTGCTTTTGGAAAATGGCACAATACACCTGCTGAATTAACGACTTCAAAAGGACCATTTGATTATTGGCCTACTGGCTATGGATTTGAATATTTTTACGGGTTCCTTGCTGGAGAAGCGTCACAGTATGAGCCTCATATGGTTCGTAATACCACTGTTGTAGAACACCCAAAAACGACTCAAGGTCACGACTATTATCACCTTACTGAAGATATAACCGAAGATGCCATAAAGTGGTTAAGAGAACAACAAGCATTTTCGCCGGATAAACCGTTCTTAATGTATTGGGCTCCTGGTGCCATCCATGGACCTCATCATGTTACTAAAGAATGGGCCGATAAATATAAAGGCAAATTTGATGATGGATGGGACAAATACCGAGAAAGAGCTTTTAAAAGACAAAAAGAATTGGGATGGATTCCACAAGATGCTCAATTGACAGAACGAAATGAAACCATGCCAGGATGGGATGAGATTCCAGAATCCGAAAGACCTTTTCAAAGTAGATTAATGGAAGTTTTTGCTGGATTTGGTGAACATACAGACCATAATGTAGGATTACTTATCGACGAAATAGAGAAACAAGGAAAGCTAGATAATACGCTTATTTTCTATATTTGGGGAGATAACGGGTCTTCTGCAGAAGGTCAAAACGGAAGTATTAGTGAGCTCTTGGCACAAAACGGTATTCCAACCACAATTAAACAACATATTGATGCCTTGGATGAGTTAGGAGGCTTAGACGTGTTAGGATCTCCAAAAACAGACAATATGTATAATGCAGGTTGGGCATGGGCAGGTTCTACGCCTTATAAATCAACAAAGTTGATTGCTGCACACTTTGGTGGAACGCGTCAACCACTGGCAGTTTCTTGGCCTAAAAAAATTAAGCACGACAATACACCAAGACCACAGTTCCATCACGTGATTGATATTGTACCTACTATTTACGAGGCTGTAAAAATTGAGGCACCGAATGAGGTAAATGGTTTTCCTCAGGATCCAATTCATGGAGTTAGTATGGATTACACATTTGCCGATCCAAAAGCTGAAGGCACCCGTAAAATGCAATTTTTTGACATTATGGGTAGCCGTGGACTTTATTATGATGGATGGTTTGCATCTGCATTTGGTGTACGAAACCCATGGGTTCCTGGTCTTCCACCAGGAGCAGCCACTTGGAATCCTGAAAATGATACTTGGGAGTTATATAATATTGACAAAGATTGGAGTCAGGCAAATGACCTAGCCAAAACAAATCCAGAAAAGTTGTCAGAAATGAAGAATATGTTCTTGGTAGAATCTGCTAAATACAAAAACCTTCCAATTGGTGGTGGCTTATGGTCTGTAATCTATCATCCAGAAGATGCACCAGCTACGCCTTATACAGACTGGACATTTACTGGTAGAATAGAACGTATGCCAGAGTTTACAGCACCTAAACTTGGCAAATTTGACAATGATGTTAGCATGGAAATTACGGTTCCTGAAAATGCCAACGGCGTATTATATGCGCTTGGAGGATTCTCTGGAGGCCTTTCTTGCTATGTAAAAGATGGTTATTTATGTTATGAATATAATCTTTTCGAAATTAATAGAACTCAGATTAAGTCCAAAACAAAATTGCCAACTGGTAAAGTAAAAATAGATGTGGTTTCCAGATTAACCTCTCCTAAACCAGGGTCATCTATGGATGTTACACTTAAAGTTAATGGAAAAGAGGTCGCAAAAGGAACTGCCCCTATTACAGCACCATTAGTTTTTACAGCTAACGATTGTTTAGATTTTGGTAGCGATTTAGGTTCACCCGTTTCTATTGATTACTATGATGAAGCCCCATTTTCTTATAATGGAACAATAGGTATTTCAAAAGTTTGGTATCCTACAAAATAGTCATCTTTAAAGAATTGATACATTTTAAAACTGAGCAATTTTAGGATTGCTCAGTTTTTTTATCTCGCCTAAATGAAGAATTTTTGACTTTAAAACTCCGTTGATATCAATCTATCAATTAAAATCAAGACATAGCAAAATAATCTATTAAATACACCATCAATGATTTTTGAATTCTTCAATTTTAATTATTATTTAACTTATTTATTATTCAAATTTTAAGACCTTGCATCTTATAATTAAAAAACCATGAACAGCAACAGAGCATACGGAATTGGTGGCAGCACACCAGAAGAAGAACTTTTAAAATTAAGTCCTTTAACTGCTAAACCTGCACCTATTGATGATAAGGAATACCAAAACAGACTAGACAAAGCATGTGACGCTTTAAAATCTAACCAATTAGATGCACTTTATATCAATGCAGGAACCAATTTACAGTATTTTACCAACACCCAATGGAATCCATCCGAACGCTTAGTTGGCGCTCTTCTTTTTGCCGATGGAACTCTACGATATGTAGTGCCAGAATTCGAAATAGGCACTTTCAATGATTTTATTGGTGTAGCTGGCGAATTTATTCCTTGGTTAGAACACGAAAGCCCTATACAAAAAATAGCAGAAGTACTCGCTGAAGGCACACGATTAGCTATAGATGATTCCACGCGCTTTACAGATGTTTCGCGCTTTTTGGAACACAAGAAGTTTAGAATTAGCAGTGCCGAAGTGTTAATTAGAGATATTCGAATGCTTAAAAGCAAAGCCGAAATTGCTCACATCCAATACCCAATGAATTTAACCATGCAAGTACACCAAGCAGTGGCTAGAATTTTAAAACCAGGTATCACTACTAACGAGGTGGAGAGCTTTATTCATCAAGCACATCAAAAATTGGGGATTGAAAGTGGTTCATACTTTTGTATAGTATTGTTCGGTAAAGACTCAAGTTTTCCACATGGTGTTAAATCACCAAAAGCATTAGAAGAAAATGAAATTGTTTTAGTAGATACAGGCTGTAAATACAAGGGCTATCTATCAGATATCACTAGAACTTATGTTTATGGAAACGCAACTGATAAAGAAAGGAAAATCTGGACAAACGAAAAAGCAGCTCAATTGGCAGCTTTTAATGCTGCAAAGCTAGGCCATACTTGTGGTAATATTGACGATCAAGTTAGGATTCAATTAGAAAAAGACGGACTAGGCCCTGCTTACGATTTACCTGGCTTACCACATAGAACAGGTCATGGTATTGGTCTTGAAATCCATGAGCATCCATTTATTGTTAAAGGAAATGACATCAAATTACAACCTGGAATGGCATTTAGTATAGAGCCAATGATTGTGGTACCAGATGCATTTGGCATTCGCTTAGAAGATCATGCATACATGACCGAAGAAGGACCAAAATGGTTTACAGAACCAGCATACAGTATAGATAATCCTTTTGGTGTGTAAGTAATGAATAGGTTATTATTCATTTGGATAAAACAAATGCCCATCAAAAAAATCACGCCAAGCAAACCAAGCAGCCATATAAGAGAATTCTGGTTTTTGTAATGAGATTCCAGTAGCACTATTTCCTAAAATATCATATTTAATATTGTTAGATTTTAAAATATAAGGAAATTCTAAATCATCTAATAATTCAAAATCATCAAAATTTGTTACTTTATATGCATTCATAACTTGTTTTGAAGCATTTCCATAGATAATATATTTTTGACCTCCCTGTATAATAACGTCCTTTCGCTTAGAGTCTCTAAAGTCAGCATATCTAAATGTGTGGACATTATGTAAATTATTTTCAACTATCCCATAGGTTAATTCAGCATCAGAAGGCATTTCTATATCATCATCTTCATCACTAGGCAATTGTGGTACCTTAGCTAATTCTGGTCTATTATATTGTTTTATAACCAGAGCATTAGGATAGTAATCTTTTACCGTTCTCCAAGAGGTTTTAAGTACTGGGATTTTTTCTAATCTTCTATTAGGATTATCTCCATTTATTGCTTTTCCTAACATTTGAGACCAAATTGTTTCTGTGTTTTCATCCCAAGGCGTCATATTTTCTTTATACAAATATCCAGATGCTCTAAATATTTGATCTCTTTTAAATGCAATAGAGCTTTTGGTTATAGGGCAATAACTAAAGGCATAGTCAAAACCATTGTAACTTGTATTAATAATCTCAAATTGATATACAAAATCATTAGGAAAAACCAAAACTGCCGAACCAATTGATACAACACCTACTAAGCTACCATCGCTTAAACTAGTTTCTGAAACTGTTGTAAATTCTGGATTTAAAGACAAAGGAAATAAATTGAAAGCACCAGAAATATCTGATGAATTTACTAACCAATCTCCATTTGAAGTATCACCTTTATTGGAATCATCTGACGAACAATTTAGAAAAGTAATTGCTAAAAATAATAGTAGTATCTGTTTCATAACTTAAAGATTTAAAGAGATTTATATATAAATTATGTCGTCAAATACATTATTACTTACAAAGTTTAACATATTAAAAAACAGACATGTTCAATTTGTCTCATTAAATATAGCTGCTTTTTATTATTCTGCTTTCAAGACTTTCAAACTGGCTAGTAATAATTCTGAGCTTAACCGCACTTTATAATTAGGATTAATATATTCAAACAAAATATCTCCAAAAGTATTTAATATCATAACCGTTGGAACAGGAAGAATATCTGTAGCATCCATTTTTGTTTTGTTTGCAATATACATTTTTGCCATACTTGGAGTTTTAAAACCAATGCCCATATCTTGAATTAATATAGCTTCAGGATCTGCATACAAGTTGTAAGCAACTTTATCTGCTTCCATAGTCGATTTTAAATTCTCATAATGATCTGGACTTATTGCGACTATTTGGTAACCTAGTTCAATGATTTCGTTTTCAGATTCTGCTAAGCTTGATAATTGAGTATTACAGTATGGACACCAACCTCCACGATAAAATACAAGGACAGTTGGTTTTACTTTTATAATATCCTTTAATTGAATTTCATGACCTTCAACATCAAGTAGGTTTGCGTTTGGAATACGTTCTCCAATAAGTAAAGGGCTTATGTCTTCAGCCTTATTAGGTATTTGAGATTGGGCTTTAGTTGCATGTGTAATCCCAAAAATTGTGCATATAAATAATAGTTTTTTGATCATGATTTCAAGTTTTCAAATTGGTCACCCTTCAATTTAAAACCTTACATTCAAAATGGAATTAAATAAAAAAATGATTTATCACAGCTAATTTGGAGTTGGAGCATAACGTTTCACCAATTTACCAAGTGACAATCCTTGAACTACAATAGAGAAAACAACAATAAAATAGGTAATTACCAAAAACAAATCGCGTTCCATGTCCATAGTTAACCCCAAGGCTAACGCTATAGATATGCCTCCACGCAAGCCTCCCCAGGTCATAATCAAATTTGTTTTTGGCGCAAAATCCAATCGTTTTTCAAAAAACTTTACTGGTATTAATAATGACAAATAACGACATAACAACACTAAAGGTATTGCAACGATACCAGCAAACATATAATTTGCTTCAAACGTCAATACCAAAATTTCCATCCCTATAAGCACAAACAAAATAGTATTTAATAATATGTCTAAGAGTTCCCAAAATTTATCGACATAACTTTCAGTTATATGAGACATAGAAGAATTTCTAATGGTATCATTTCCTATAAGTAAGCCTGCAGTAACCATTGCTAAAGGTGCTGATAAATGATACGTTTGTGCAATAACGGTTCCTCCCATAACTGCTGCTAAAGTAATAATAACTTCAATATCATAATCATCAATAGATTTCATTAAGCGATACGTAATCCAACCAATAACGAGACCTAGAACAATACCTCCAATAACCTCAACGGCAAAAAGCTCAAAAATGGCAGAAACTTCAATGTCACCAGTCCCTATTTGTGCAATTTTAAAAATGGTTAAAAACACGACAACACCAACACCGTCATTAAATAAGGATTCTCCAACAATTTTGGCCTCTAATTGCTTAGGTGCTCCAACATTTTTCAAGATACCCAAAACAGCTATCGGATCAGTTGGCGAAATAAGTGCACCAAATAACAGACAATAAATTAATTCAACATTCAAACCTAACAGAGGTAGAATGAAATAAATACCAAAACCAACTAAAAAAGTTGAAGCTAAAACACCTAATGTTGCGAATACTAATACTGGCCAACGTTGAACTCGTAATTGTTCGAAATTAGTATGCAAAGCACCAGCAAATAGCATAAAACTCAACATAACATCTAAAAGTACTTCCTTGAAATCTATTTGTGTGATGATTAACTTTTCGGCTTCTAGCAATGCTGGTGAGCCAAAATAATTTAAAACAAATACGACTAAGGTAAAAACGATGGTTATCATCATTAAACCAATCGTATTTGGAAGCTTTAAAAAGCGCACATTAACATATCCAAAAATAGCCGACATAACTATTAGAATAGCAATAATATTAAAGTAATCCATGAATATATTTTATTTCTCATGCAATATACTATTTTTCGAATTTTTCAAGAGTTGAAAAACCTCATAATTTTATGTAATCTTTAATATATAACTTCGACTTAATACAGTATATTTCATTTTTTCAAACTGAATTCAAACATATTATGCAAAAAACATATTACGATCCAGCAGATCTTAAAAAATTTGGTAAAATATCAGAATGGAACGAAGAACTTGGTTCTAAATTCTTCGACTATTACAACTCTGTTTTTAAGGAAGGAAAACTTTCTGAACGCGAAAAATCGTTAATAGCGTTAGCAGTAGCACACACCATTCAATGCCCATATTGTATAGATGCTTATACTGGTGATGGATTACAACGTGGCATAACTAAAGAAGAAATGATAGAAGCTCTACATGTAGCGGCTGCCATACGTGGTGGTGCATCTTTAGTGCATGGTGTACAAATGATGAATAAAGTTAATAAATTAGACGGTTAAAACTTAAAACCTTTTCTTCATTAATTTCGTAAGCATATTAAATAAGACCCCATAAATAATGGCAACAAAGTCCTTAAAAAAACTAGGAAGCGATTTAGCGCAAAGCAATAGGCAATTAGAAATCCTCTCAAACGGTATTTTTAAAAATGGTGAACTACCTACGTTTAAAGACAAAATTTCAAAAACAAATCAATTTCCTCTTAAAGCAAAAAAATTAGAAATATTACAAATCAATGTTGGTTATATGTGTAATCAAGTTTGCGATCATTGCCATGTAGATGCTGGTCCAGACAGAAAAGAAATTATGACCAGAGACACCATGAAACAATGTCTTGAGGTTATTAAAAAATCTGGTGCACATACTTTAGATTTAACAGGTGGCGCTCCTGAAATGAATCCAGATTTTAGATGGTTTGTCGAAGAAGCTGCTAAAGTTGGTATTAAAGATTTTATAGTTCGATCTAACTTAACCATTATCAGAGCCAATAAAAAGTATCACGATTTACCAGAGTTTTTTAAAAAACACAAGGTTCATGTGATTTCCTCCATGCCACACTGGACTAAAGGAAAAACAGACAAACAAAGAGGTGATGGTGTTTTTGACAAATCAATTAAAGCCTTACAGGATTTAAATGCTATTGGCTATGGTATGCCAGGAAATAACTTAAAATTAGACTTGGTCTACAATCCTTCAGGAGCCTTTTTACCAGGAGATCAAACTGCATTAGAAAAAGACTTTAAAAAAGCATTACTTGAAGATTTTGGCATTCAATTTCATAATTTATTCGCCATAACAAATTTACCTATTGCACGATTTTTAGACTATTTAATAGCATCAGAAAATTACGAAGATTATATGTACTCTCTGGTTGAAGCTTATAATCCTGCTGCTGTTTCTAATGTTATGTGCACAAACACCTTATCCATTAGTTGGGACGGCTATTTGTTTGACTGCGATTTTAACCAGATGCTTGAATTACCTGTAAATAGCAAATCAAAACATATCTCTGAGTATAATGAAGAATTATTAGAAGGACGAGATATTGTTATTTCACAACATTGTTATGGCTGTACAGCTGGAGCAGGAAGTAGCTGTCAAGGAAATATTATTTAATATGAAACAATTATTTTTAACCATACTTATTTTAATCCCATGTATTAGTTTCTCCCAGGAATCACTTTCGGAATTATTAAAGTCACATAACAATCATCATATCCCTTATATCTCAGTAGAAGAATTAGCCATGCCTAAAACACAAGCCATTATTTTAGATGCTCGCGAATTTGAAGAGTATCAGGTAAGTCATATTAAAGATGCCATTCCTGTAGGCTATAATGAATTTAATTTACAACAAACAGCATCTCAACTAAACAACAAACAGCAACAAATAGTTGTGTATTGTACTTTAGGAATTCGTTCAGATAAAATTGCTGAAAAATTAAAAAAATCTGGATATACAAACGTCTATAATTTATATGGAGGTATTTTTGAATGGAAAAACAAAGGTTTTGACGTATACGACTTCTACGAAACAAAAACTGAAAAAATTCATGTCTTTTCACCACAATGGGATAAATGGCTTACATCTGGACAGAAAGTCTATAATTAACTATTTTTAAGCATGGGAGTATTAAGTACAAAAGACACTAATAGCGATAATGAAATGGCTTTCGACTTTCATTTTCCAACGTCAAAAAAGGCCATAATTATCTTTGCTAGAAATCCTGAATTAGGAAAATGTAAAACCCGTTTAGCAAAAACTATTGGAGATGAGTCTGCTTTAAAAATCTACAAGTATTTATTACAACATACAGCAAAAATCACTGAGAAAATTTCAGCTGATAAGTTCGTGTTTTACTCGAAACACATTCATAAAAATGATATTTGGAGTGACTCCATTTTTATAAAAAAATTACAACAAGGTTCAGATTTAGGGATTAAAATGAAAAATGCTTTTATTGAACTTTTCGAATCAGGTTATGAAAAAATTATCATCGTTGGAAGTGATATTTTAGACTTAACAACAGAACATATTTCTGAATCTTTTCTTAAATTAGAAACAAACAATGTTGTAATTGGCCCAGCTTTAGATGGAGGTTATTATTTACTAGGAATGAAACAGCTTCAACCACATATTTTTGAAAATAAAGCCTGGGGAACAGCAACCGTTTTAAAAGACACTTTAACAGATTTGCAACAGGAAAGCGTCTATCATTTAGAAGAATTAAATGATATCGATACCTTTGAAGATCTTAACAATAACAAAACTCTTAAAGACCTAATTATCAATGATAAAATTTATTAAAGAAACAGCAGAATACTTAGAAGAGAAAGGATTTATCAACCCTGAAATCGGCATTATTCTTGGCACAGGATTAGAAAAACTAATTAACGACATAGAAATTATAGCTGAAGTTAGTTACAATCACATTCCTTATTTTCCAACAGCAACAGTTGAGTTTCATAAAGGAAAACTCTATTACGGAAACCTGGAAGGCAAAAAAGTAGTAGTCATGCAAGGGCGTTTTCATCTTTACGAAGGCTACACGTTACAAGATGTCACTTACCCAGTTCGTGTTATGGAAAAGTTAGGTATTAAAACGCTTTTAGTTTCTAATGCGTCTGGCGCCATTAACAAAAGTTTCAAAAAAGGGGAACTTATGTTAATTGAAGACCATATCAATCTACAAGGAAGTTCTCCATTAGCATTTAAAGGCGTCGAACTTTTAGGCGAACGTTTTACAGACATGAGTGAACCTTATAATAAAAGTTTAAATCAAGCTTTTAAACAAATTGCAAAGTCTAATAACATTACATTACACGAAGGCGTTTATGCTAGTGTAGTAGGACCACAACTTGAAACCAGAGCAGAATACAGAATGCTTAAACTTATTGGTGCAGATGCAGTTGGCATGAGTACGGTACCCGAAATTATTGTAGCCAATCATTTAAACCTTAAAACAGCTGCTGTATCAGTATTAACTGACGAATGCGATCCTGACAATTTAAAACCTGTTAATATTAATGAAATTATAGCAATGGCAGGAAAAGCAGAACCTGAAATGATAACATTATTTAAAGAGTTGATTAAAACATTATAATTTATGAGCTACTTAGACACCACACATAATGTATACAAAGAAGCAGCATTAACACCAGATGTTGGTTTGTGTTGCACTACCAATCCTATTTGGGAATTACCAGGTTTAAAAATTCCAAGAATCATGCAGGAAATGAATTACGGCTGTGGCAGTACTGTACATGCTCGTGATTTAACCAATAGCCCAAAAATGCTATATGTTGGTGTTGGTGGTGGTATGGAACTTTTACAATTCTCCTATTTTAATAGGCAAAAGGGAGGTGTTATTGGCATTGATGTTGTTGATGAAATGCTTGAAGCTTCTCGGAAAAACTTCTTAGAAGCTGAAGCTCAAAACGAGTGGTTTAAATCTGATTTTGTTGAACTAAAAAAAGGAGATGCAATGCATCTGCCTGTTGAAGATAATAGCATTGATGTAGCGGCTCAAAATTGCTTATTCAATATCTTTAAGGCTGATGATTTAAAACAAGCCATTGCAGAAATGTATCGTGTATTAAAACCTCATGGCCGACTGGTTATGAGCGATCCAACCTGCGAACAACCTATGAATGATGAACTTCGTAACGACGAACGCTTAAGAGCTTTGTGTTTAAGTGGCAGTTTACCAATTGCCGAATACGTAAAAGCATTAACAGATGCAGGATTTGGAACCATTGAAATTAGAGCAAGAAAACCATACAGAATTTTAGATCCTAAAAATTACCCAACAGAAGAGCTAATCTATATTGAATCTATAGAAGTCGCAGCCATTAAAGACCCAATGCCGGAAGATGGACCATGTGTGTTTACAGGGAAAGCGGCTATTTATTATGGAGATGAAGATTATTTTGATGATCAGGCAGGTCATATATTATTAAAAAATCAACCTCTTGCTATTTGTGATAAAACTGCAAGCGCACTAAAATCTCTAGGTAGAGATGATATTTATTTCAGCGAATCTACGTACCATTATGATGGTGGTGGATGCTGTTAAATTATAACCAACTTAATATTTAAAAAACACTCCATGGAAAAGTACCTGGAAATAATACTAAATTCTTATTCTGGCTATTGGAATTATTTAAAAAATGAAATAATTACAGTGAATCATTGGGATAATTATTTTTATGGATTAATAATAATTTCATTACTTGTGTGGATTCTTGAAATTGCTTTTCCATGGAGAGAAGAGCAGTCTATTTTTAGAAAAGATTTCTGGTTAGACACCTTCTACATGTTCTTCAACTTTTTTTTATTAAACCTAATTATTTTAATTGCGCTTTCAAATACTGTAGCCGAGTTTTTTAACGATATTCTAGGACTTATAGGTTTATCGCTTTCCAACTTTCAATTATTTGAAGTCAATAATCTACCAAAACCTTTAGGTTTATTTATCTTTTTTATTGTGGCAGATTTTGTGCAATGGAACACACATAGGCTTTTACATCGTGTGCCAATACTTTGGAATTTTCACAAAGTACACCATTCTGTAAAAGAAATGGGCTTTGCTGCTCACTTACGTTATCATTGGATGGAACCTGTGGTCTACAAATCAATCTTGTATATTCCCTTGGCAATAATTGGAGGTTTTGAAGCTCAAGATGTGGCCATTGTTCATTTTTTTAACATTACCATTGGTCATTTAAATCATGCAAACTTGGGTTGGGATTATGGAAAATTAAAATACATTTTTAATAATCCTAAAATGCATATCTGGCATCATGCCAAAGAACTACCAAAACATGTAAGGTATGGTGTAAATTATGGACTAACTCTAAGTATTTGGGACTATCTGTTCAAAACAAATTACATTCCAGCTAATGGTCGCGACATTGAGTTGGGCTTTTCTGGAGATGAATCTTTTCCTAAAGATTTTGTAAGTCAGGAATTATATCCAATTAAATTTAAACGTAAAAATGAAGACTAGAACTCTATTGACACTTATTATATTTACTTTATCAACTGTTCTCCAATTAGCTAAAGCACAAACAGTAAATTATAATTCTTGGAATAGTTTTCTTCAAAAACATGTCAATAGTAATGGAGAAGTTAACTACAAAGCCATAACATCAGACAAACAATTGTTGCAAACTGTTTTAGACGAGTTTTCAAAAAATAAACCAGATTATACTTGGACTAAAAACGAAACTCTTGCTTATTGGATTAATGCCTACAATGCGTTTACAATAAAACTCATTATCAATAATTACCCTCTTAAAAGCATAAAAGACATTAAAAAACCTTGGGATCAAGAATTTATTTCAATTGGCAAATACCCTATGTCGTTAAATGAAATTGAACATGAAATCTTAAGAAAAATGAATGAACCTCGCATCCATTTTGCCATTGTTTGTGCTTCATTTTCATGTCCTAAATTACAAAACAAAGCCTTTACTGCTAAAAATTTAGATTCTCAATTAACAACAGCCACCAAAGAATTTTTAGCAGATAAAAACAGAAATAATATCTCAGAAAACAATATAGAAATTTCTAAAATATTTGATTGGTTTTCAAAAGACTTTACCGAAAATGGTACTTTATTTGAATTCTTAAATCAATATTCAGACATCCAAATTTCTCCAAATGCCAAAAAGCGATTTAAAGATTACAATTGGGCTTTAAATGAATAAAATCTCCATCATTATTCCTATTTTAAATGAAGCAGAAACCATAGAGCATCTGCTCAATCATGTTTTAGAAAATGCTTCAAAAAAAACCATAGCCGAACTTATTATTGTAGATGGAGGAAGTATTGATGGTTCACAAAAGATTGTGAGATCTTTTTTTCAAAAAAACTCTAATTTATCTTTTCAACAAAAATTTTGTTTCATAGAATGTTCAAAAGGTAGAGCTTTACAAATGAATACTGGTTCTGAAATAGCTACAGGAACTATATTATACTTTCTACATGCAGATTCATTCCCTCCTAAAAACTTTGATCAATACATTATTAATGAAGTTGAGAAAGGCCATTTAGCCGGTTGCTTCAGATTACAATTCAGTCACAATCACTGGTGGTTACGTTTAGCCAGTTGGTTAACCCAGTTTCATTGGAGAGCCTGTAGAGGTGGCGATCAAAGTCAGTTTATAACAAAAAAATTATTTGATGAAATTGGTGGCTTTGATGAAAACTACGCAATCTATGAAGACAACATTCTTATCAACGAACTTTATAAACGTAAGCAATTTAAAGTTATTAATAAAAAACTAATAACCTCAGCCAGACGTTATGAAACCCATGGTATTTGGACATTACAATATCATTTTTGGGCCATCTATGTTAAAAAATGGTTTGGTGCTTCAGCAGAAGAACTTCACAATTATTATCTAAAGTATATTGCTTAAAACTTGTTAATAATCTGTAACTTTCTGATTGAAAATTTATTGATAAATTAATTTGCGTTTGTTACTTTTGTAGCGAACATTCGCTAAATTTTCAATAAACACACAACTAAATATGAAAATCGGAAAAGTACTTGTAGCCAACAGAGGAGAAATAGCCATTAGGATTTTTAGAGCCTGTACAGAAATTAATGTCAAAACAGTTGGTGTTTACACCTTTGAAGATAGGTATTCTTTACACAGGTATAAAGCCGACGAGTCTTATCAAATTGGTGAAGATAACGATCCATTAAAGCCCTATTTAGACATAGACGAAATAATTAAAGTGGCCTTAAAATGTGGAGCAAATGCCATTCATCCTGGCTATGGTTTTCTTTCAGAAAATGCCCAGTTCGCAAAAAAATGTGAAGAAAACGGCATCATATTTGTCGGTCCAAAAGTATCTGTTTTAAAGTCTCTTGGTGATAAAATTACTGCTAAGGAAGTGGCTGTAGCTAATAATATTCCCATAATACGTAGTAACAAAAGATCCTTAACAGACATTAATATTGCTTTAAGTGAAGCCGAAATTATTGGGTATCCAATCATGCTAAAAGCTGCTTCTGGTGGTGGTGGTCGTGGTATGCGAGTAATTAGAAAACCTGAAGAATTAAAAGGCGCATTTAACGAAAGCAAGCGTGAAGCCTTAAATGCTTTTGGCGATGACACTGTTTTTTTAGAAAAATTTGTTGAAAACCCTAAACATATAGAAATTCAAATAGTTGCTGATAATTTTGGAAATACTGTTCATTTATTCGAAAGGGATTGTTCTGTACAACGTCGCTACCAAAAAGTAATTGAGTTTGCTCCTTCTTACGATTTAAAACAAGAAACAAAAGTGGCACTTTACCAATATGCCATTAAAATTTGTAAAGCTGTTGATTATAATAATATTGGAACCGTTGAGTTTTTAGTAGACGACGATGATTCCATCTATTTTATAGAAGTAAATCCTAGAATTCAAGTAGAACATACAGTAACTGAGGTGGTAACGAATATCGATTTGGTAAAAACACAATTATTTATTGCTGGTGGTTACAAGCTTTCCGATCAACAAATAAAAATACCTAATCAGGAAGCCATTAAAGTTACTGGGTATGCTTTACAATGTCGAATTACAACCGAAGATCCACAGAACGATTTCAAACCAGACTATGGAGAAATTACAACCTATAGAAGTGCTTCTGGTTTTGGAATTCGTCTAGATGCAGGGTCGGTGTACCAAGGTGCTATTGTCTCTCCTTTTTTCGATTCCATGCTTGTAAAAGTAACTGCAAACAGTAGAACTTTAGATGGCGCATGTAGAAAAGTACGTCGTGCTTTAGCAGAATTTAGAATTAGAGGCGTTAAAACAAACATGCTCTTTTTAGACAACATATTAAAACATGAAACTTTTAGAAAAGGAGATGTAACGGTAAACTTTATAAAACAAAATCCTGATTTATTTGTTTTTAAGGCGCCAAGAAACAGAGCGACTAAATTAGTCACTTATTTAGGAGATGTGATTGTTAATGGGAATCCTGATGTTAAAAAAATAGATACTACTAAAACGTTTGTAAAACCAACCGTTCCTAAGTTTGATGCTCAAGCAGCTTTTCCTGAAGGCACAAAAGATTTATTGACAAAATTAGGACCAGATAAATTTTCTCAATGGTTAAAAAATGAGAAGAAGATTCATTTTACAGATACAACCATGCGTGATGCGCATCAAAGTCTATTAGCAACTAGAATGCGAACATTTGATATGCTTAAAGTGGCAGAAGGTTATGCTAAAAACAATCCTGACATTTTTAGTATGGAAGTTTGGGGTGGAGCAACTTTCGATGTGTGTTTTCGTTTTTTACAAGAAAACCCATGGGAACGCCTACAATTATTACGTAAAGCCATGCCCAATGTATTGCTCCAAATGTTAATTAGAGGATCTAACGGTGTTGGTTACACAGCTTATCCTGATAATTTAATTGAAAAATTTGTAGAACAATCTTGGGAAAATGGTGTGGACATTTTTAGAATTTTTGATTCTCTAAACTGGATGAAATCTATTGCTCCTTGTATTGAACATGTTAGAAACAGAACACAAGGTTTAGCAGAAGGTTCTATTTGTTATACAGGAGATATTCTAAATCCAAAAAACACCAAATACAATCTAAAATATTACACCACACTTGCAAAAGATATTGAAAATGCTGGAGCACATATTTTAGCAATTAAAGATATGGCAGGTTTGCTAAAACCATATGCTGCTTTCGAATTGATTTCGGCTTTAAAACAAGAAATCAATATCCCGGTTCATTTACATACACATGATACGTCTTCCATTCAGTCTGCAACCTATTTAAAAGCCATTGAAGCTGGTGTTGATGTGGTAGATGTGGCTTTAGGAGGCTTATCTGGTTTAACATCTCAACCAAATTTTAATTCGGTTGTAGAAATGTTGAAATTTAATGATAGAGAAAGTCAATTAAACATTGATTCCTTAAACGAATATTCTAATTACTGGGAAACTGTAAGAGATTATTATTACCCGTTTGAGTCTGGCTTAAAAGCTGGTTCAGGCGAAGTTTTTAAACATGAAATTCCAGGAGGACAATATTCCAATTTAAAACCTCAAGCCCAAGCATTAGGTCTTGAAGATAGGTTTCATGAAATCACTAAAATGTATGGTGATGTGAATCTTCTTTTTGGCGACATAGTCAAAGTAACACCAAGCTCAAAGGTGGTTGGAGATATGGCTCAATATTTAGTGAGCAATAACCTAACCGTTCAAGACGTCCTTGAAAGAGGTGATACTATTTCGTTCCCACAATCTGTTGTGAGTTTCTTTAAAGGAGATTTAGGCCAACCCGTCGGTGGCTTCCCTAAAGATCTTCAGAAATTAATTTTAAAAGATGAAAAACCTTATACAGATAGACCAAATGCACATTTAGAACCTATTGATTTTGAGTCAGAATATAAAGATTTTAAAAAAATATTTGAAAAAGATTTAAGCAGACCTATTACTATCACTGACTTTTTATCTTACAAACTCTACCCTAAAGTATTTACAGATTCATATAATAAGCATTTAAAATATGACAATCTAATGAATCTACCAACTAAGAATTTCTTTTATGGAATGGATATTGGGGAAGAAATTATTGTTGAATTAGACAAAGGAAAAACACTTCTAATTACTTTGGATTCGGTTGGAAAATCAAACGAAGATGGTATGGTTACTGTCTATTTCAAAGTTAATGGTCAAGGTCGATCTGTACAAATAAAGGATGCAACAATTAAAATTGATAAAGTAGAACATGTAAAAGCCGATAAAGCCAATTCGAAAGAAATTGGAGCGCCTTTACAAGGGTTACTTTCTACTATTTTGGTTAAGAAAGGTGACAAAGTGACTAAAAACCAACCATTATTTATTATCGAAGCCATGAAAATGGAAACAACCATTACTGCAACTGAGGAAACTACTGTAAAACAATTGGCTTTAAAGCCAGGAGTTATGGTGAATTCTGAAGATTTAGTGATTATATTAGATTAGATGAATCATAAAAAATCTATTATTAAAGTCCGTAATGGGCTTTAATAATAGATTCTACTGGTTTGTTTTGAGGTGTAAACTGATTGTTATCTTCTCCTCCACTTTTTTCATGATTATGAAACCATTTCCAAATAAAACCACCTGCAAACCAATCTTCTTCCCAAAAGGTTTCTAACAAAGCTTGCGTGGTATTATTTTGTGCTTCAAAATTTATTGATTCCATATTTCTATCACTGACCCAAGGTTCTTTTCCAGAAAAATCGACGTTTCTGTAACCATATTCAGTAAATAATACAGGCTTATTAAATTTATCTGAAACCTCTTTTAAAGTTGCTTTATGTACTAACCAACCCTCTAAGCACTCTTCAATGGTAGGCGTTTTAGAATCACTTACAGGGAAATAAGCGTCTACACCAATATAATCTATTTGATTCCAGAAAGGTGTTCGTTTAAATTCATCCCAATTAGCAGCATAGGTCAATTTTCCTTTATATACCTTTCTAATTTCAATAATTAAGTCTATCCAAAATTCTGGTCTATTTTCAACAAACAACTCCAGTTCTGTACCTATACATAAAATTTCAGTATGTGTCTCCTGGGCAACCTGAGCAAATTTTAAAATAAATTTGGAGTAAGTCGTTTCTAACATCTTCCAATTCTCTTCAGAATCCATTTCAATTAAACCAGTATATTCACCATTCCAGACCCAAATTTGAGGTTTCATCATTGTTTTAATGCCAGTTGCTCTTAAAGCTTGAATATTTTGTTTTGTTCCACTTTCTGTTTCACCAAACCATTGTCCATGAGAATTAAACACAATTTCCGGATGTTTTAAATTCTTAATGAATCCAAATGGCATCACTGCAGCAAAATTGGCATTTATATTTAAAATAGGTTTTATATGTGTTTCTGATATGGAATCTTTTGAAGCGACTAAACTTACTCCATTTATTTTTGAAGATTTATTAGTGATTAAACTACAAGAGTTCAAAACAAATATCAAACAAAGCCCAAAAACTATCCTCATAAGTGTTAATTAATTTCTAAATTTAAACAAACTGAAATTATTCGGTTAAGGTTTTAACATACCTTTCGACAAAACAAACAATTAAACCAAATTCATGGAGCATATTGTAATAATTGGAAACGGAATTTCTGGTGTGACTGCTGCCAGACATATTAGAAAACTTTCCGATAAAAAAATTACCATCGTTTCTGCAGAATCTGACTATTTCTTTTCTCGTACAGCATTAATGTATGTGTACATGGGACATATGAAATTTAAGCATACTCAACCTTATGAAAATTGGTTTTGGAAAAAAAATCGTATTGAACTAAAAAAAGGTTTTGTTAAAAAAATAGACTCTGAGAATAAGTTACTTCTTTTTGCTGAAGACGACTCTCTTTCTTACGACAAACTTATTATTGCTACAGGAAGCAAGCCTAACAAATTTGGATGGCCTGGGCAAGACTTAAAAGGCGTTCAAGGATTATACAGCAAACAAGATCTAGAAAATCTTGAGGTGTACGCTCCAAACAATCAAGTTTGTAAACATGCTGTTATTGTTGGTGGTGGTTTAATAGGCATTGAATTAGCAGAAATGCTTCATTCTCGACATATTCCAGTAACGTTTTTAGTACGCGAAACTAGTTTCTGGGATGGCGTTTTACCCAAAGAAGAAAGCGACATGATAAACAAAGAAATATTAAGAAATGGTATTGATTTGCGTTTATCTTCCAATTTAAAAGAAATTATTTCTGATGAAAACGGACAGGCTAAATCTATAATTATTGAAGAAACTGGAGAAGAAATTCCTTGTAATCTTGTTGGCTTAACTGCAGGTGTATCACCAAATATCGATATTACAAAAACTTCGACTATCGAAACTGGTAGAGGTATTAAAGTCAATCGTTTTTTAGAGACTAATATTCCTGATATTTATGCCATTGGCGATTGCGCCGAACAACATGAGGCCATTGGAAACCGGAATCCTATTGAAGCTGTCTGGTACACAGGACGCATGATGGGAGAAACTGTTGCTCAAACTATTTGTGGTAATAAAATGGCATATAATCCAGGTCACTGGTTTAATTCGGCAAAGTTTTTTGATATCGAATATCAAACCTATGGATGGGTTTGGGCCCAACCCAAAGAAAATGAAGCACGTTTTTATTGGGAACATAAAAGTGGTAAAAAATGCATCCATTTGAATTACGATAAAAACACCAAAGAGTTAATTGGGATCAATAATTTCGGAATACGCATGCGTCATGAATTTTTTGATAAAATGCTCAACGAAAAACAAACTGTCACTTATGTCTTAGAACACTTGGCAGATGCTAATTTTGATCCTGAATTTTACAAACTTCATGAAAAAGAGATTGTAGCAAAATTCAACCTAGAAAACAATACAAACATCCAATTAAGAAAGAAAAGTTGGAAGCGCATTTTCCAAACGTCATAATAGTCAAATGAAAAATATACAAAATTTAGGTCTCGGTTTATTTTTAATTGGTCTTACCATATTTACATCATTAATTTTTTTGGGAAAATACGAAGTAACACCTCAAGTTCTAGATGAAATTATTTCCAACAAAAGCATCAAAAGCGAACATTTAATTAATGATTTAAAGACAAATGTTGTTGGCAAGGAGTTTTCTAATCCGTTTTTATTTTCTTCAGAAATCACCTCAGCATTAGAAATTGCAAACGAAACTCACAAACAAAATAGTGAATGGGGAAAAGTGATTTGGGACAAACCTCATAGTTTTTCATACGAAATAGCCAAGAAATCAGGAACAGGCATTATTAAAGAACATAAAGGGCTTTTTTGGTGGCTAACCTTTGGGCTTGGTATCCTTGGAGCATTACTTTATATTATTCCAAATGTCATTACTTTAGGTCCTCCAGGTATAAAAAATAATGGAATTTGGCTTCATGCAGCCACCAACAGAGGTTGGATTGGCTGGTTTGCCTTTGTCTTTTTAGTTGGGTTTTATATATTGCTTTATTTTAGGCCAGATTACATTGTCAATTGGACATACATTGTAGATCCAATAAGTGAAAGTTTAAGTGGTAATTTGGCTAGCCAGTGGTTTTTATATGGCTTTCTATACTGTACAGTTATGACTGTGATGGCAGTGAGAATGTATATTAAATATCGTCATAATAAATATCAAATACTACGAACCACTTCTGTATTGTTTTTTCAAATAGTTTTCGCCTTTTTAATTCCTGAAATATTAGTGCGTTTTGAAAAGCCTTGGTACGATTTTAAAAATGCCTTTCCACTTGATTACGATTTCTTTTTTAGTTGGAATTTAGATCAACTTATAGCTAGTGGTGGTTTAGGCATATTTATTTTAGTTTGGGGAATTGTACTCACACTCGTTATTGTACCGGTTATGGTTTATTTCTTTGGGAAACGCTGGTATTGTTCTTGGGTTTGTGGTTGTGGAGGTTTGGCTGAAACATTAGGAGACCCTTACAGACAACTCTCAGACAAATCATTAATTGCTTGGAAGTTTGAACGTTGGATCGTTCATGGTGTTTTAGTCTTTGCATTGGTAATGACAGGTTTTACACTATACACCTATTTTCAAGGTGCCGAAGCTGTATTAGGTATAAAAACACAAACCATTCAAGACATATATGGCTTTTTAATTGGTGCTATTTTCGCTGGTGTTATTGGCACAGGCTTTTACCCTATTTTCGGAAATCGTGTTTGGTGCAGGTTTGGCTGCCCTTTAGCTGCATACTTAGGTATTGTGCAACGTTTCAAGTCACGTTTTAGAATTACTACCAATGGCGGACAATGTATTTCTTGTGGAAACTGCTCCACCTACTGTGAAATGGGAATTGATGTAAGAGCTTATGCGCAAAAAGGTGAAAACATTATTCGTTCTAGTTGTGTTGGTTGTGGTATTTGTGCAGCTGTTTGCCCTAGAGGGGTTCTAAAACTAGAAAATGGCCCAGAAGACGGGAGAATCAATCCTACTGAAATCCTTTTAGGTAATGATGTTGATTTATTGGATTTTTTAAAACAGAAATAACAATAAAACAATTGTATTTTTGCAAAGTCTTTTAAACACTCTATGAACCTAATAAAAGTTATTATTCCTGCTTTTAACGAAGCCGATTCCATTGCAAATGTTATAAATGACATTCCAGAAGTTGTTGATGAAATTATTGTTGTTAGCAATAATTCCACAGACAAAACAGAAGCAAATGCCAAACAAGCTGGAGCAACCGTATTAACAGAAACCAATAAAGGTTATGGTTATGCCTGCTTAAAAGGGATGGATTATGTTTCTAGGCAAGAAATAAAACCAGATATTATTGTGTTTCTTGATGGCGATTACAGCGATTATCCAGAAGAATTAACCAAAATTATTCAACCCATTGTAGAATACGATAATGATTTTGTAATTGGTGCACGTGTAAAACGACTTAGAGAAAGTGGCTCTATGACCAAACCTCAAATTTTTGGAAATTGGTTAGCTACATTTTTAATGAAACTCTTTTTTAAATCAACCTTTACAGATTTAGGCCCTTTTAGAGCAATTAAATATGAAAAGCTACTGGCTCTTAATATGGAAGACAAAACTTATGGATGGACAGTAGAAATGCAATTAAAAGTATTAAAACAAAAAATGACATATATTGAAATTCCTGTCAATTACAGAAACCGAATAGGAGTATCTAAAGTATCAGGTACTATAAATGGCGCTATTATGGCAGGTGTTAAGATATTAGGATGGATTTTTAAATACAGTTTTAAATCATGATTTTAATATATAGTATTATAGTTGTTTACTCGATAGCACTTGTGTTTATTTTTTTTTATGCTTTGTCACAACTTAACTTACTTTCAAACTACTTATCTGTTCAGAAAAACACCTCCAAAGAAGCTAAATATAACTTTTCAAATCCAGATGAAATTCCTTTAGTTACAATACAACTCCCGGTTTATAACGAAATGTATGTTATGGATCGTTTGCTGGAAAATATCTCGAAAATTGAGTACCCAAAAAGTAAATTGGAGATACAAGTTCTGGATGATTCTACAGATGAAAGCTTAGAAACAACCACAATACTCATAGATAAACTAAAAAAAACAGGCCTGGATATTGTTCATATTTGCAGAACAGATAGAACTGGTTTTAAAGCTGGAGCTCTCAAAGAAGGTTTAAAAGTTGCAAAAGGGGAATTTATAGCTATTTTTGATGCCGATTTCCTTCCGAAGAAAAACTGGTTAAAAAAAACCATCCCTTACTTTAAAAATGAAAAAATTGGTGTCGTGCAAACACGTTGGAGTCATTTAAACAGAGAGTATTCCATTTTAACAAGAATCCAAGCTTTTGCACTTGATGCGCATTTTACTTTAGAACAAGTAGGCAGGAATAGCAAAGGACATTTTATTAACTTTAATGGAACAGCTGGCGTATGGCGAAAAGCCTGTATCCTTGATGCTGGGAATTGGGAAGGAGATACACTTACAGAGGACTTAGATTTAAGCTATAGAGCACAACTAAAAAATTGGGAATTTAAATATCTTGAAGATGTAGAAACACCTGCCGAACTCCCTATGGTTATTAGTGCAGCAAGATCGCAACAGTTTAGATGGAATAAAGGTGGTGCCGAAAATTTCAAAAAAATGGCATGGAAAGTAATTTCCAATAAAGATATTTCAGCTAAAACAAAAGTTCATGGACTCTTACATTTATTAAACTCAACCATGTTTTTAAACGTTTTAATTGTAGCCATATTAAGTATTCCAATGTTGTATATTAAAAATGAATATGCGCATTTAAAACCGTATTTCTATGTGATGAGTTTCTTTGTAATCAGCTCCCTTATTTTCTTTGTTTGTTACTGGTTTATGTATAAGAAAATATATGGAAGCAGTCTTAAAGATTTTATACAATATATCGTTATGTTTTTTACATTTTTCTCCATTGCAATGGGTTTTTCATTACACAATTCTATGGCAGTTATAGAAGGACATATGGGAAAACGTAGCGACTTTGTAAGAACACCCAAATTTAATATTGGGGCTTTTAACGACCACTGGAAAAACAACAAATACCTCAATAAAAACATATCTATATATGTATATTTTGAAGGCTTACTAACCCTCTATTTTGGATTTGGAATGTATTTGGCTTTTGTAGTTGGAAATCAAGGGGGCGATTTTGGACTCTTCCCTTTTCACCTGATGTTGTTTCTTGGTTTTGGTTTTGTGTTCTTTAAATCTATTACTTCTAGAGTTTAAAATTTGGTAACATCAATTTTAAAAAGTTCTGCAGCATTTTTCCAAAGAATTAATTCCTTCTTTTCATCTGCGAGCTCTAATTGATCCATAAATTTTAAATAAGATTTCATATTAGAAATAGGCCAATCTGTGCCATATAATAAGTAGTTTGGATCTCCAGCATAAGTAATCATTTCTTCAATTTCTTTTTTCATATAACGTTCAAACTTTTCTGAAAAATCTCCCAGAACCAATCCTGAAATGTCGGCATAAACGTTTTTATTTTTATACACGACTTCCATACAATCTTTAATCCAAGGATTCCCTACGTGACAAATGACAATTTTTAAATTGGGATAATCCACTGCTAAATCGTCTATATGAAGTGGGTGCGAATATTTCACTTTCCCAGTTGGAGCATACGTGTCTCCTGAATGAAACATGACAGGCACATCATATTCGATAGCCATTTCATACCATACTTTTAATCTTATATCGTTTGGATAAAAAGGCTCATATCCAGGGTAAAATTTTAAACCTTTTATCAGGCCTTTCTCCAAATATTCGCTAATTTCAATAATGTCTCTATAATTATAATTAAGATAGCTAATACCTGAAACCACGCCTAGATTATCTCTCCCTTTAATAGCTTCAACCACTTGTTTTGTACTTGGTCTATGTTTGTTAACTTTATAAGAGGACAAGACTAAAGAATAATCTACCTTGTTTTCTAACATGGTATCTGTGAGCTGGTTTAAACAATCGTTAAGAGAGACTACGCGATCTTCGTGGTAATTGTTTATGTGTGTGTGCACATCAATAATCATATCTACTTTTTTTTATTTAATCAATAGTATTTTCTATATCTACCGATTGCTCAGCCGGTTTTAATGATGAAGCTATAGCTCTAAATAATTCAACATTCAGTAGATCGTTACTAGGCAAATAATCGTCGTCGTTATATTTAGGATTGGCAGACAGTTTAACAATCACTGTTTTGGTGGCAGGATTGATATAAATATACTGTCCGTAAACTCCCATGGCCATATATTCACCTTGTTCACTTTTAGGAATCCACCATTGATACCCATAACCAAAGCTTTCACCTGGCTGTACATGTGGAGCATCTGGTGTTGTAGACGCTTGAACCCAATTTTTAGGCACGATTTGTTCTCCTTTAAAAGCACCTTCATTTAAAAATAATGATCCTACTTTGGCATAATCTCTTAAAGTTAAGTTTAAACCACCAAGCACCATTTCCATTTTATCACCATCTAAAAGCCAATAACCATCAAATTCCATTCCTAACGGATTATATAATTTTTCTTGCATATAGTCTGTGATAGTTTTACCCGTAGCTCTTTTAAGAACCATTCCTAAAACATGGGTATTTATACTCACATAATGATTGACGGTTCCTGGTTCCAATTCGCGTTCTAGGGTTGTAGCAAATACATCTTGAGAAGTTCCCATGGCAAAACCTCTTCCCCAACGGTTAATATCGCTAAAAAAATCGCCATAATCTTCGTTAAATTCAACTCCTGTAGACATTTGAAGTACATCCTTTATTCTTACACCTTCATAGGCAGAGCCTTTTAATTCTGGTGTATATGTTTCAACAGGCTCCTCAATGCTTTTTATATGACCTTCTTCAACAGCAACTCCAATTAATGCAGATATAACCGATTTGGCCATAGACCAAGAAATATTTCTTGTAGTTTCGGTATTTCCTAAATAATAGTTTTCGTAAACCAAGCTATCGTTTTGAATCACAAGAAACCCTGTGGTCCATGAGTCTTCAAGAAATTTTTTGGTATTAAATTCTTTGTCTTCATATTGAAATTTTTCAGGTAATTTCATTGTATTTCCTTTTGGATAAGGGTGCTTGTTTAATGGTGCTTCTAAAATTGAAACTGGCCATACAGCATCAAACGATCTAAAATTATGCACAATTTGATCTTCATCAAATAGATGCATTGCTAGGTTTAGCCTTTTGTATTTTGGATAAAACCATATACTAATTATGACAAGTATACCTAAAAGTATTAATCCAATTTTTTTCCAAGTTTTCATAAGATAGAATAAGTCATTTTAAAACAGCTTGTAAGATAGTACCAAAAAAGGATTTCACTATAAAAAAACATCTATTTTATTTAATAAATAGGTTTCTACTTTTATAAATCTAAAATTTAAATATATCTATCTTTGGATGATGTTTATTAATACCACATTTTTAAAACTTTATAAAATCCCCATACTATTTTCAATATCTAGTATGCTATTCTATTTTAGTTTTGCTTATAATTTACAAAGAACAGACTCCATTAAGCTTATAACTTTGTATGTGGCGTTATTTTATTTGTTTTATAAACTGGTACAAACCAACAAAAGCAATTTAAAATTTCTAACAGCCATAGCTTTTATCTTTCGAGCTGTTTTTATTTTTGCTATCCCCAATCTGTCGCAAGATTTTTATCGTTTTATTTGGGATGGACGCATGATTCTTGAAGGCATGAATCCGTATCTATTTACTCCGGAATCTTTTATTTTAAAAGGAGAAATTCCAATAAATCAAGCTCAAGAATTATATAAAGGCATGGGTAGTTTGAGTGCAGGACACTATACCAATTACCCACCATTAAATCAATTGTGTTTTGTTCTTGCCAATCTATTTCCATGGCAATCTATTTTAAGTTCCGTAATTGGTCTCCGGCTTATAATTATTGCAGCCGATTTTGGAACTCTTTACTTTGGAAAAAAATTGCTTGAAAAATTACAGCTTCCTACTTATCATATTTTTTGGTATCTTTTAAATCCGTTTATTATTATAGAACTTACAGGCAATCTTCATTTTGAAGGTGTCATGATTTTCTTTCTAGTTTGGAGCATGTATTTGTTGTTCCTAAATAAATGGAAATTAGCAGCTGTTGCATTTGCCTGTTCTGTTTCCATTAAACTAATACCACTTATATTCCTACCGCTACTTTTCAATAAATTAGGTTGGAAAAAAAGTTTGTTATTTTATGTCCTTGTTGGAATGGTTACGGTGTTGTTTTTCATCCCTTTTTACTCGCAACAATTTATTACTAACTACTCTGAAACAGTCGGTTTATGGTTTCAAAATTTTGAATTTAATGCCAGTTTATATTATATAGCTAGAGAAATTGGATTTGTAATTTCTGGTTATAATCAAATTGCCATAATTGGAACATTTTCTGCCATCATGGTCTTTGTTTTTGTGATTTTACTTAGTTTTTTCAGAAAAAACAACACATTGCTACAGCTCATAACAGCTATGATTTTCGTTTTATCCTTTTATTATTTTACGGCAACAACTGTTCATCCATGGTACATTGCGACACTTTTAATTTTAAGCATTTTTACCAACTATAAATTCCCTATGGTTTGGAGCTTAGTAATCATTTTAAGCTATTTGGCATATAACAATGTAAACAACTCCGAAAATTTATGGATTATTGGTTTAGAATATATCATAGTTTATAGTGTATTTTTGTATGAAATTCTAAGAAAGAAACCTATTGAAAATAAATTTTCCTAAAATACTTCGACGCATAACAAGAATTGTGGTATCGCTTTTACTACTTTATATCCTTTCGTTAGTTTTTGTATATTTTAATCAAGAACGCTTTTTTTTCAACCCGAAATTATTAGCCAAAGATTACCAATATGAATTCAAAGAAAATTTTGAAGAGCTTAATATTCCGGTTGCAGAAAACACAAATCTGAATGCTGTATTATTTAAAACTGAAAACCCAAAAGGCGTTATTTTATACTTGCATGGCAATGCAGGAGCTATACACGACTGGGGGAAACGCGCTACGTTATATTTAGAAAATAATTATGATATTCTGTTTGTAGACTATAGAGGTTATGGGAAAAGTGATGGCACATATTGTAATACCAAAGAGTTGTTTAGCGACATGCAAAAGGTTTATAATTTTACCAAAACACGATATAACGAAGACAACATAGTTGTTTTAGGCTTTTCATTAGGTTCTGGTTTAGCAAGTTATTTAGCATCTAAAAACCATCCAAAAATGTTGATTCTTAATGCGCCTTATTATTCCTGGAAAACTTTAATTGCTGACGAAATTGCACCTCCAATTCCAGAATTCATTATTAAATACAACATCCCAACATATCAATTTTTAAAGAAAGTAACTTGTCCAATAAAAATATTTTATGGCACGCGAGATTTTTTAATTCACCCAGATACAAATGCCAAAAAACTGCAAGTCTTACAACCAAATAACATCACTATTTTCCCAATTGAAGATGCCGGACATAATGGATTACATATAACCAGACAATATTACCAAGATCTTAAAAAAGTACTTTAAACTTGATCTTTACCCTTTTTAATATTCCTTCTATAAGACAGAAGTACCCCAGATAGTAAACCTAGCAAAAAACAACCGAGAATGACTAATACTCTTGACATAGAAATATCGAAGGCAAGGAATTTAATGGTAACAACCTCAGTATTTTGTATGGTAAAAGTTACAATTAACAAGATAAGGATGATGGCAATTATGGTTTTAAAATTCATAACTTTAAGTCATTTTGCTTAAAAAAAGGTTGTTATTCTAAGTTGTTTTCAATTTGAAATTTTTACTAATTCAAACCAATAACTTTAGATTAGGCTTTAAAGACACTTTTTGAATCTGTAAAACATTTAAACTCCAGCATATAATCGTTTGGGTCTTTTATAAAAAAAGAGTTATGTTCTCCAGCTTTATTTTCTAAAAACGTAGTTTTTTCAACAACTTCTAAATCTAATTTTTTTAGTTTCGAATAGATGTCGTTCCATGTGTTCTGATCTACAATAACTCCAAAATGAAAAGAAGGCAAAATCTTACCTTCAAACACATAATTAGGACTATTAAAATGAAATTTTTCGGCTTTTATAAACGTTAATTGGTGTCCAAATAAATTTATATCTACCCAATTTTGGGTATGTCTGCCAAGGGTTGCGCCAATACTGTTTGTGTAAAATACTTTTGTTTCTTTTACACTTAAACATGGTAAAGACATGTGAAATGACGTGTTCATAAATTTACAATTTAAAGAGGTTTTAAACTTTCTACTCTGTAAATTACAAAATCTTCATCATTATTTTGAGAAACTTCAATAAAAGTTATTTTAAAAGATTTATTAATAAACGTTTCATCATTTTTTAAATCGAACTGCTTTAAAACTCTAGGATGAATTTCGTCGAAAATCAATTCTTCACCATTTTCAAACATGAAGGTGTAAAAACCATCGTTATAAGATAAAAATTCTGCTTCTCTCATCTCATAATAGTTTTAATCTTCATCTTCATCAACATCTTCATCGGCTACGTCTTCAACATCATCTAAATCATCATCATTATCTTCAAAATCCAAATCTTTTGCAGCAACTTCTTCAACAACATCTTCATCATCGTCATCATGATCATCTTCATCATGATCTTCCATAGCTTGAACCAATCTCACACCTACTTTAACTAAGTAGATGGTATCTTCAGTTTTCACTTCAACAGCTTCAACAATTTCGTTTTTAATATTTCTAAAAGAAATGATATCTTCATCATCATAACCATCAGGAAATTTTTCAACAAGAAGATCTAAAATATCTTCATTTAATTTTTGGTAGTCTACTATTACTCTTTTCATTTTAAAATAGGTTACATGTCTAATAAATAAGCAAATATTAATGGTGCAACAATGGTTGCGTCGCTTTCAATTATAAATTTAGGCGTATCGATATCTAGTTTCCCCCATGTTATTTTTTCGTTTGGGACTGCGCCCGAATAAGATCCATAACTGGTTGTAGAATCACTAATTTGACAAAAGTAGCTCCAGAATGGTGTTTCTGGTCTTTCCATATCTTGATACAGCATTGGTACTACACAAATTGGAAAATCTCCTGCAATACCTCCTCCTATTTGGAAGAAACCTATACCATTTTCTGAATTCTCTGTATACCAATCGGCTAGAAACGTCATGTATTCAATTCCAGATTTCATCGTGCTCGCTTTTAATTCTCCTTTAAGAACATAGCTTGCAAAAATATTCCCCATAGTACTGTCTTCCCAACCTGGACAAATAATTGGTAAATTTTTCTCTGCTGCTGCATACATCCATGAATCTTTTAAATCTATTTCATAGTATTCTTCAAGCACTCCAGAAAGCAATAATTTGTACATATATTCATGTGGCAAATAACGTTCTCCTTTAGCTTCAGCATCTTTCCATATTTTTACAATGTGTTTTTGCAAGCGTCTAAAAGCTTCTTCTTCTGGAATACAGGTATCTGTAACTCTATTAAGTCCTTTTTCTAATAAAGCCCACTCGTCTTGAGGCGTTAAATCTCTATAGTTTGGCACCCTTTTGTAATGTGAATGAGCAACCAAATTCATGATATCTTCTTCTAAATTCGCTCCAGTACAAGAGATGATTTGTACTTTATCTTGACGTATCATTTCTGCAAAAATCTTTCCAAGTTCAGCTGTACTCATAGCTCCTGCAAGAGAGACTAACATTTTAGCTCCTGAATTTAATTGCTCTTCATATCCTTTTGCTGCATCGACTAAAGCTGCTGCATTAAAATGTAAATAATATTTTTCTATAAAATTTGAAATAGCTCCTTTAGTACTCATCGTCTTCATTAAATTTTGAATTATTATTTTTATTTATGTTTGTATTATCGAAAGAGTTATCATAATCATCCTCCACACTTTCATTTTGAAATTTATAACTTAACATCTTATAATACAATTTTGCAGCTAAGAAATCTGAAGATTTTTCAGTTTCATTAGGGCATAACTCTACAATATCGAATCCAACAACGTTTTTTTCTGTAAAAATTTGTTTTAAAAACTCTAAGGTCTCGTACCATAAAAGCCCACCAGGTTCTGGCGTTCCCGTACTTGGCATGATGGAAGGATCAAACGCATCAAGATCAATAGTAATAAACACATTCTCCGTCATTTGATCAATAGCAGAATCTATCCAAGTATCATCCACAGCCATATCATGTGCAAAATAGGTTTTTTCTGTATCCATAACGGTTGTTTCCATAACATCCATAGATCGAATTCCAATTTGAAGCAGGTTTGTATTCTGGCTTGCCTCGTATAATGCGCATGCATGATTACATTTTGAACCATGGTACTCTTCTCGTAAATCGGCATGTGCATCAAGTTGTACAACGGTTAGATTGTCGAAACACTCGTTAAAAGCTCTAATAGTTCCAATAGAAACAGAGTGCTCCCCACCAAAGGCAGTTACAAATTTATTTCTTTTTATATATTTTTTAGTGGCTTGATGAACCGCATCAACCATGGCTTCTGGTGAAGAATTTTCTGTTATAGCATCGGCTAAATATACACCTTGCTGATATACTTCTGTACCAGTTTCAATATCGTAAAGCTCCATGTTTTCCGAAGCATTTAAAAAAGCTTCCGGACCTTTATCGGCTCCTTTTTGCCAAGTACTTGTTCCATCGTAAGGTACAGGTATTAAAACAATTTTTGAACTGTCTAATTTTGAATATTCTTCTGCTATTCCAGCATACGTTTTATTGTCCATCGTAACCTAAAATTTTAAGTAAGTCTTCACTTTTTTGTTGTTCACTAAATAAGTTTGTATTGATGTTTCCATCTTTATCCTTGTCTATTAAAATATGTTTTGGTGAAGGGATTAAGCAGTGTTGCAGCCCCCCAAATCCACCAATGGTTTCTTGGTACGCTCCTGTGTTAAAGAAGCCAAGGTATAAAGGTTTTTCTTTGTTGTATTTTGGTAAATAAATAGCGTTCATGTGTTGCTCGCTATTGTAGTAATCGTCGCTGTCGCAAGTTAAACCACCTAAGAGTACGCGTTCATAACTTTCGTGCCATCTATTAATTGGCAACATAATAAAACGTTTATTAATTGCCCAGGTATCTGGCAATGTTGTTATGAAAGACGAATTAATCATGTTCCATTTTTCACGATCGTTTTGTTGTTTTTGGTAAAGTACTTCGTAAATAGCTCCACCACTTTCCCCTACGGTAAAACTACCAAATTCGGTAAATATATTTGGTACAGGAACTTCTTCTTGCTCACAAAATAATTTAATTTGATTGATAATTTCATCAACCATATATTCATAATCAAAATCGAAAGCTAAAGAATTTTTAATTGGAAAGCCGCCTCCAATATTTAAACTATCTAAAGAAGGGCATATTTGTTTTAAGCTTGTATAAACCTTTAAACATTTAGAGAGTTCATTCCAATAATAAGCTGTATCTCGAATTCCTGTATTGATAAAGAAATGAAGCATTTTAAGCTTTACCTTTTTATTATCTTTAATCTGTCTGTTATAAAAAGGAACAATGTTTTTATAACCAATTCCTAAACGAGACGTGTAAAATTCAAATTTAGGCTCTTCTTCTGAAGCTATACGAATTCCAATATTGTATTTTCCTTTAATTTCTTGTGAGAGCAGGTCTATTTCTTCATAATTATCAATAATTGGAATACAATTCTTTTGTCCATTATTAATTAACCTGGCGATATTAGTTACATATTGGGCACGTTTAAAACCGTTACTAATAACATAAGTGTCATCTGTAATTTTTCCTTCAGCTTTTAAATTTTCAACAATATCAATATCGAAAGCTGAAGACGTTTCTATATGAATATCGTTTTTTAAAGCTTCGTTTAGCACATGTTTAAAGTGAGAGCTTTTTGTACAATAGCAATAGTGATACTTCCCTTTATATTTATGATTTTTGATAGCTTTTGAAAACCATTGTTTAGCACGACCAATATTATTAGATATTTGTGGCAAATATGTAAATTTCAATGGTGTTCCATACTGTTCTATCAATTCCATTAGATTGACATCGTGAAACTCAAGTGTTTTATTTTCTAATTTAAATTCATCCTGTGGAAAATCAAAAGTTTGATTAACCAAGTCTATATATTTTGTATTCATTTAATGCTTTTAAAATGTAAATATTTTATTCTATTTGAAACTTAAAGTTTAAAAGTAAACAATAATGATTACATATCAAATTTGTATTTGAGGATGAGTTGTAGGTATGAACCCAAACAAATGTTGGCTCATTAAAATGTAGTAAACGGAAGTTAGCTCTAAAATTCGGTTACTTAATCTGTAAGCAGCTTTTGAATATGACTTCCTAATTTTCAAAAGCCCGAACATAAAAACATCGTTCAATTTGTTCAGCTAATTCGAGTACAAATGAAATACTTTTTTTTATAAAACTAACTTTTTTTATATATTTTTTTTGGATATTAATTACGTCTTTCAACACCTTAAAATTGTGACATAAATATCAGATTTCACTTATTAGAATCACGCGAAATTAATCACCTTGATTTACGATGAGTATATATTAGAACTGCATAAATATATTGAGGAGAATTTTTATAAACTTTATACCAAGTAGGTTAAATAAAGTTAATTATTAAAAAGAAAAGTCATGAGCTAAAAATTTCGATTAATAACTTTAAATTTAAGGGCAAATTAAACGCATATAAATCCAATTAACACCATTCTAAACTTGTTTGTCTCAATAGTAATCTATTTCGCAAATGAGAAACTTACAAAAAGTAAACCGAATGAATAGGCAGTCCAAATTGATCGTATTATTTTTTTGTGTTATTAAATTAACTTTACATGTATTAGCAGACTGTCATTCAGGGTTTCAGGGAGATGAGTTATTGCATATTGAAACTGGCAAGCATCTTGCTTTTGGCTTTATGGAATTTCCGCCATTAATTGCTCTCTTAGCTTTTATCCAAAATATATTTCAATCTAATTCCGTATATATTCATCATCTTTTTTCTCATTTCGCCTCTATTCTTATCCTTATTTATACCGCTAAAACAACATTTGAATTGGGAGGAAAAAGCAAAGCTATATTTTTAGTGCTCTTGGCTATTATTATTGCACCAGGTTTTGGACGTTCTCAACAACTATTTCAGCCTGTGGTTTTTAGTCAGTTATTTTGGGTTTTAGGGTTCTACCAGCTCTTACGATTTGTAAAATATCTTGACAAAAAATCCTTATGGAACCTTACCCTCTTTTGCATTCTAGGTTTTTTAACCAAATACGACAGCTTCTTTTTTCTTTTTGGACTTACTACCTTAGTTCTCTTTAAAAGCACTAGAAAAGCTTTAATAAAACATAAATTTTGGATGAATGTTTTTGTGTTTCTTTTATGTATTACACCAAACATTATTTGGCAATACCTGAATGATTTCCCTTTATTACAAATGGTCAACAGACTTTACGAAACCCAACTAGATAAAATTAGCAGAGTTGAAAACCTGATTAATTTACTAATTGCCATAAACCCAATGACATCGTTATTATTGGTAATTCCTGCTATTTTATTCCTTCTAAATTCCAAGAGAACAAGCGTAGTTCATATTGTATCCATTGGAATTGGATTGTCTGCTTTATTACTCTTATACAAAAATGGGAAAGGCTACTATTTCTATCCTATTATTTTGACACTTATTCCATTTGGAGCTGTCTTTTGGGAACAACTCTTTCTTAAAAGTAAAAAGTGGATCATATATCCTATTTCAGTACTAATGCTTTTTGGTGCTATTCTTATTCCTTTTGGCATGCCTGTTTATAGTTTTAATAGATATCTTGAAAAGGTTTATCCTTTTGAAAAAAAGGATGTAGAAGGAGGTGAATTTGGAGTAAAATATGATGAATACTACACACAAGAAAAATGGAAAAACACCATGAATGAATTAGCAAAAGTGTATGATAGTCTTCCAAAGTTAGAGAAACAAGATTGTTTAATTTGGGGTAAACATTATAGCCAAGCTGGAGCTGTAAATTTGTTTGGAGAATTATATCATCTTCCAAAGGCATTCTCTTATCACGGAAGTTTTTACAGTTGGTCGCCTAATGGCAATATGCCTCATACAGTTATAGCATTGAGTTATCAGGTTGGTGATTTTTTCACAGACTACTTTGAAGAGGTAACTTTAGTCAAAGCAATTTACAATCCATATGCAGACAACGAAGAAGTGCTTTATCAGAAAATTTACATCTGTAAAAAACCTAAACAAAACTTCGAGACTATGAAACTTTTGTTTGAGAAAAGAATATTTGAATAATGAAGGGTTGAACCTGTAAAAAATTATAGCATTTTCAAGGTGTTTACCTCTTGCTCTGTTAAATGTTTCCAATGTCCTCTAGGAATATCTTTTTTAGTAAGATGACCAATTGCAACACAGTCTAGGCTAATAATATCGTATTTAAGCTCATCGAAAATAGTTCTTAATATTGTATTTCCAGTGTTTTTTATTTTAAGGCCAATCTCTTTTTTAGAAGCTCCATCAATATAGCTTATTTCTTCTACAGCAATCAATTTTCCATCGACTTTAAAACCTTCTCTTATTTTTTTAAGGTCTTCAATCTTTAAATTTTTATCTAATTCTACTTGAAACAAACGTGGAACACCATTTTTAGAATTGGTGAATTTTTTTACAATTGTTTCATCATTAGTAAATAACAAAAGTCCTTTAGAGTTTCTTCCTAAACGTCCAATAGGTTTAATTCTTGAGGTTGTTGCATTAGCTACTAAATCCATAACCGTTCTGCCTTTTCCTTCGGCAGTAGTTGTTGCAAAACCTTTGGGTTTGTTAAGTAATACATATGCTTTCTTTTCTGGGTTGATACGCTGACCATCATAACGAACCTCATCTTCTAGTTTTACTTTGTAACCCATTTCAGTTACTATTTGTCCGTTTACAGACACTAATCCTATAGCAATATGAGCGTCTGCCTCTCTACGTGAACAGATACCAGAATTAGCAATATATTTGTTTAAACGAATCTCATCTGGATGAGATGTGGTCTTGGATTGCGCTTTTTTCTTTATAGGCGAATTTCCTCGAGCATAACTTTTACTTTGTGGTGAACTACTACCACGACTCGATTGGTTAGCTCTTTCTTTTTGCTGCCCTCTTCCTGAAGATTTCCCTTTACTACTGCTACCTTGATGTCTGCTCATGATTCCTAATTTTTTTGCAAAGATACAGAAAGACCAATTGCTTTCAAGCAACTAAATAATAATTATTAAATTCTATTAAGCAGTAAATGAATATTTATTAGCATAATACTAAAAACACCAGCTACAATTATAAATTTCAAGATATTATGTAAAATTAAGTAATGTGTTTTAGATTTTGAAGCCCAAAGTAAAACCATGAAAATAAGTAATAAAAAAACACTTAAATAAAAGAAGTATACCATTTGACCAACATGAAAATGACACACCAAAAAATAGGTTGGAACAGCTGTTAACAGAGCTAAAGTAGTAAGCATTATTTTCGATACATTTTCACCGTAAACAACAGGAATAGTATGATAATTTAAAACCAAATCACCTCTTATGTTCTCTAGGTCTTTTGTCAATTCCCTCATAGAAATAATTAAAAACAAAAAAGCTGCATGAACAAAAATGACATGCTCGTAGTTTTTGTAATACATAAAAATGGCGAAAAAAGGTGTAATGGTTAATATGGCAGATGTTAAATTACCAATAAATGGCATTTTCTTTAATTTATGCGAATAAAACCAAATACAAAAAATATATAACGAAAAGAAAATAACAGCTCGAAAAGACACATAACTTGACATAACAACTGCCATAAAATTCAATACAAAATACAACGACAGCTTGGTGTTCTGACTTACTAATCGATCTAATTTGGATTTATTAGGTCGGTTTATTAGATCCTTTTCAGAGTCGTAAAAGTTATTAATAATATAACCTCCAGCAATGGTTGCTGAAGATGCTAAAACTAACATTAAAAGATTGACATCTAAAACAACTTCCCGTAAAGGTAAATCGTGAGCAAGAATGTAAACAGACGTTAAATATTGTGCTATTACAACAATAAGAATGTTGTAACCTCTAACCACAGAAAACATACTAAAAAACTTTAGTAAAATGTGTTTGTGTTTTCGAGAAAGCATCGTTTGAAAATTTAGAAGTTATAAACAACTTCTAAGTTATAATCTTTAAGAGATTTTTTAGCTTTGTCTATATCTTCGGTAAAGCCTAAAATATATCCACCACCACCAGAACCACAAAGTTTTAAGTAGTATTCGTTAGTTTCTATACCTTTCTTCCAAAGTTCATGAAACTGTTGTGGAATCATAGGTTTAAAATGATTTAATACCACTTTTGAAAGCTTCTTAGTGTTTCCGAATAAAGATTTAATATCTCCTTTCAAGAAATCGTCCACACATGCATCTGTATGCTTTATAAATTGTGTTTTAAGCATTTTTCTAAAACCTTCCTGTTTCATGTTTTCCATAAAAATACTTACCATGGGTGCCGTTTCTCCAATAATTCCACTATCCAATAAAAATACCGCATTTTTACCATTGGTGTTTTGAGAAGGAATACCTGTTGCTTCAATATTGTCTTTAGAATTGATAAGAATTGGAATACTTAAATAACTATTTAAGGGATCTAGTCCTGAAGATTTACCATGAAAAAAAGATTCCATTGCTGAGAAAACAGCTTTTAATTTTAATAATTTCTCTCTAGTTAAATTCTCTAAAACCGTAATTTTATCGAACGCGTATTTATCATAAATAGCTGCAACCAATGCACCACTACTTCCTACACCATATCCTTGAGGAATTGATGAATCGAAATACATTCCTGCATCTACATCTAGTTGAAATTTTTCAAAATCGAATGTTACTAAATTCGCGTCAATTGTATGAAGGTATTCCTCAAAGCGCTTTAAGCTTTCATTAGATTTCAATGCTGTTTCAGACGCATCATTATCCATCTTTAAAGCACCATTATAAAAATTATAAGGAATCGACAATCCTTTAGAATCTTTAATAATTCCATACTCACCAAAGAGTAAGATTTTTGAGTAAAACAGAGGTCCTTTCATGTATTTATAGAGCAATTACTTAACAAATATACGTATTATTCTTTTATTTGGTTTGCACCAAAGCCAATTTGATCGCAAATATATTGTTCGTTCTGACAATATACAACTAGTTCATTCTTAATGAATTCTAGTATCACTTTGGCTTCATTCTTTGGATATAGTATATGTACGTTTGCTCCAGCATCTAGTGTAAAACCTATATGCAACCCTGTATTTTTTCTAAAATTCCAGATTTTATTGATAATCTCAAGTGTATTTGGTTTCATTAAAATAAAATACGGCATACTTGTCATCATCATGGCATGCAGTGTTAAAGCTTCACTTTCAACTAAAGCAATAAATTGATCTAAATCTCCAGATTCTAGAATGGGTTTTAATTTTTCCAAGTTTTCGTGTGCCTGTTTAAACCTGTTTTCAGCATAAGGATGCTCATACATTAAATTGTGCCCAACAGTGCTACTTACTTGCTTTTCACCTTTATCAACTAATAAAATAGTGTCTTGATATTCCTTAAAGATCTCGTGAACTTGATAAGGATATTTTACACCAAACAAATCACTGCTTCCATTAACTGCCTTTGTTTCTCCCCAAACAATCAAATCGCCTTCAATACTTCTACAAGCAGATCCAGATCCTAATCGTGCTAAAAATGAAGCTTTCTGGTAGAAGTACAAGTCTGTTATTTCTGGATTATTCAGTTTCTCTAAACTCAATAGACATAATGCCATGGCGCTCATGCCTGAAGCAGAAGAAGCAATACCTGAACTATGTGGAAAAGTATTTGAGGTTTCAATTTTAAAATGAAAATCCTTTAAAAAAGGCAAATACGCTTCAACTCTTTCAAAAAAGGTTTTAATTTTTGGCTTAAAATCGTCCTTTTTCTCTCCATCTAAAAATACTTCAAATGAAAAATCATTACCGGACTCTTTTTTTGAATAACTCAACGTTGTAATAGTTTTACAATTATTCAACGTAAGGCTAATGGATGGGTTTTCAGGAATTTGATGTTTCTTTTTTCCCCAATATTTTACCAATGCAATATTACTAGGCGATTCCCAAGTTACTTGCCCTTTTTCTTTTGAAATTTTATATTCTTTCGGAATAAAGTGTTGTTCTGTCATAGTCATTATTCAGAAGACAAAGATAATAACTTTACCATTGTATTATAGTTTCTAGCTGTTGCAAATGTCTTTAGCTTTCTCTCGAAAAAATTTGCATTAAATTTTGCTTGACCCATCCCTTTCTTACAATAAAAATAAATGCAATTGTTGATGATTTCGTACTCTTCCCCTTCATACACTTTTTCTGAAGCAACTGATACCAACTCTTCTAAAGGCGTATCGTGCAACATCAGAAAATAACTAGCTTTCTTTTTTTCTTCTAAAAATGGGTTATCATTAAAAATTTGTTCCAATTCTTGCCTTGTTTTTGCTAGAACAGATACTTCGAATCCAAAATGAGCCATAATTGCTGTTTGAATATTATTTTCAATCATTTTTGATTTTTCTGAAGACTTCAAAATAACATTCCCACTTTGAATGTAAGTTTTCACATTCTCGAAACCAGATTTTGTAAGTAATTCACGTAACTCTGCCATGGGAACTTTTTTATGTCCACCAACGTTAATTCCTTTTATAAGTACAATATGAGTGTTCATCCTGAAATTGATTTAGCCACAATAAAAGCTCCTGTCCATGCATTCTGAAAATTAAAACCTCCAGTAATGGCATCCACATTAATAACTTCGCCAGCAAAATATAAGTTTTTATGAAGTTTACTTTCAAAGGTTTTAAAATTAATTTCTTTTAAATCTAAGCCTCCAGCAGTAACAAACTCTTCTTTAAAGGTGCTTTTTCCATCTACTTTAAAAATAGCTTGTGTTAGTTGTTTCGCAAAATCTTCTAATTGCTGTTTGTTTAAATCTGCCCAACGACTATCTTGGTCCAAACTTGACGCCAAAACTAATTTGTGCCATAGACGTTTTGGCAAATCGAATTGAGTAGATTTAAAAACTGTTTTCTTTGCTAATTGCTGTTTTAGTTCTTTTAATTGTTCCATACAATCTTCAAAAGATTGCTTGATAAAATTAATTTCAATTTCAAATTTATAATGGCGTTCAGCCAATTCAATGGCTCCAAATGCAGAGAGTTTTAAAATGGCTGGAGCACTCATACCAACATGTGTAATTAATAAAGGCCCTTCGCTCCACAAATCGGTTCCAAGAACCTTCACCTCAACATTTAAAGCGACTACTCCAGGAATATCTTTTATACGTTCGTCTTTTATATTAAACGTAAATAGCGATGGAACAGGTTGTGAGATTGCATGGCCTAAACCTTCCAGTAATTTCCAAATTTTTGGGTTGCTTCCTGTGGCTATTACTAATTTTTCTGATGAAAACTCGTCTTGATTTGTGCTGATTTCAAAATTTAAACCTCTCGACTGTGTTCGAGGTGACACAAAAATGTTTTTTACTGATTGATTATATAAAACTTCTACATGGTGTTTTTTTGCTTCGTCAAGGAAGCAGTCAATAATTGTTTGAGACGAATTTGACACAGGAAACATTCTACCATCCTCTTCAATTTTCAATTCAACACCACGCTTTTCAAACCATTCGATGGTATCTCCTGTCATAAATTGATGAAAAGGACCCAATAATTCTTTTTCACCACGTGGATAATTTAGCACTAATTCTTGTGGAATGAATTCGGCATGCGTAACGTTACAACGTCCACCACCAGAAACTTTCACCTTTTGTAAACCCTCTTTACCTCGTTCTAAAATAGCGACTTTTAGTGTGGGGTTTTGTTCGGCAATATTAATAGCTGCAAAAAAACCTGCTGCTCCACCTCCAATTATTATAACATCTTTTTTAATCATAATCTATCTGGAACATCTGAGATTATTCCGTCTACTTGATAACTTTTCATTCTATTAATAGTTTGCTTATCATTAACCGTCCAAGTGTACACTTTATAGCCTTTTACTTGAGCTAGTTTTACATTTTCTGAAGTCAACAACGCAAAATTTGGATGAATAGCTTGAGCATTTATAGTTTTCGCAAACTCAATAGCTTCTGCAACATTGGCTTTGGTTAAAACACCTAAGGGAATATTTTTATCTAATTGAAACACATCTTCCAATTCGTGATGCTGAAAACTTGAGATAATAAAGTTGTTATAGCTCCAGTCTCTCTTTTTAATATACTTCGAAATAACATCACAAGTTTTTGATGCTGTATGTTTTCCTTTTAATTCAATATTTAAAAGACATTTTTTATCTATAATATCTAAAACTTCTTCTAAAGTTGGAATTGAAAATTGCTCATTTACCTTCAGTTTCTTTAATTCTTGTAATGACATTTTACTAATTTCTCCAGTTCCATTAGTCATTCTATCTAAAGTAAAATCATGAAAAACTACTAATTCTCCAGAAGCACAGACATGCACATCTATTTCTATGCCATCTACACCAAAATTTAATGCTTTTTGAATGGATTCTATTGTGTTTTCTGCAACATACCCCTTAGCTCCTCGATGTCCTATTTTTAGTATTGTACTCATTGATCTTTAGGTCTCATTAACCCTTCTTGGGCTACTGAAGCAACTAGTATTCCTTCTCTTGTATAAATATTCCCTCTAGCAAATCCTCTAGCATTCGATGCATTGGGTGATTCCATAGAAAACAATAACCAATCGTCCAGATCAAAATCTCTAAAATACCACATAGAATGGTCTAAACTTGCTGTTTGCGTATTTCCCCAATGTGCTACACTAGCATGAGGATTTAGTGCAGAAACCAAGATATTATAATCTGAAATATATGTTAATATTTGTTGCTTAGTTGCTAAATCCAGAGCACTTACATCTCCTTTTAATTTAAACCAGACATTACTGTATGGAGGTAAATCTTTTCTATCTAATGGATTTACAGTCTCAGTTGGTTTAAATTCTACTGGACGTTCAATTTCCAGAAATGATTTCACATGTTTAGGTAGAAAATCTCCAAATTGATTGTAAATGTCTGTCCAACTTAATAGTTCTTCTGGTTTTTTAACCTTTTTTTCCAAGGGGATTTGATGACTATATCCCGTCTCTTTTTTATGAAATGACGCTGATAAAATAAAAATAGTAGTTTCGTTTTGTTGTGCAGTAACTCTACGAACAGAAAAACTTCCACCATCTCTTACTATACTAACATGATAAGTAATAGGCAACTCTAATTTTCCAGCTTCAAGAAAATATGAGTGCATGGAATGTAATACTCTTTGATTAGTAATCGTTCTGCTAGCTGCATTAATTGCTTGAGCCAAAACCTGGCCACCAAACACATTTGGGCTACCAACTGGTTTGCTTGTACCTACATATTCGGTCTGGGTTATTTTTTCTAATACTAATAAGTCTAATAGGTTAGTAACTGATGTCATAAAATAAAATTCTAAGCTTTAATTTATCAAAACTATTAAAATCATTTTTGGGTTTGTATATTTTTTATAATTAGTTTTGAAAGATGCCTTATTTCGATAAAAACATGAAGCTTCAACCTTTAAGCCTAATAACATTAATACTACTATTAATATCCTGTAAATCTGATCATTTAAATATTATTGGAAGTTTTCCTTTGTCTTTAACAGAAGTTTCTGCTGCTGAAAAAACGCCTTTTTCAACTCTTATTTGGGTTATTGAAGATTCAAGAAACAAAAACACGTTATTTGGTGTAAACGAATCTGGAGAAGTTGTTAAAGAATTGCATATTACTAACGCAGTAAATAATGACTGGGAAGATTTAACTAGTGATTCTTTTGGAAATATTTACATTGGAGATTTTGGGAACAATAAAAAAAAGCAAAAAACTTATACAATTTATAAAGTAAAAAAGCCAAATAAAAACACCCATAACACCACTGCTGAAAAAATTACATTTCAACTTCCAGACAAAATGAAACCTGAAAACTTTGAGGCTTTTTTTATTTACAACCATCATTTTTACATTTTCAATAAAGCAAATAAAAAGGGGAAAATGTTTAAAGTTTTAAATGAAATTGGAGGACAAGAAGCTGAACTAGTTACAGAATTTAACCTAAAAGGAAAGAAGAATAAAATTACATCGGCCGATATAAGCGAAGATGGTAAAACCATCATATTATTAAACAACGATAAATTATGGAAAATATCGAACTTTAAAAAAGATGATTTTTTTAATGGAACCATAGAATCTATTGACTTTAACCATCTAACTCAAAAAGAAGGCGTTTGTTTTAAAGACAAGCAAACGGTTTATATTACCGATGAACGCATTGGGTTTATTGGAGGACAAATTTATACATTAAATATTGAATAATTATTGTACAACAATGCCATTACAGTTGTTTAACTAAATTCCTACTTAATTTAGTTTCAAGTCTTTTTAAAAGCTATCTATACTAATTCTGTGTCTATAATAACTTCTTTCTGCAACGTTTTATGAACGGGACATTTTGATGCAATTTCTTTTAAACGTTGTTTTTGTGAATCGTCTAAATTTCCTACAAATTTTAATCGTTTTTGAAGATGATCCATTCGTGTTGGTTTTTCAATATCTAGCATCAAATCATCACTATGCTTTTTAGAATATGTAATGTATGCATACACTTCTTGTAAATCCCATTTTTTACGTTCAGCATAAAGTTTTAATGTCATTACTGTACAAGCCGCTAATCCAGCGCTTAAGTAATCGTAGGGAGAAGGCCCAAAATCATCACCACCAACACTCTCTGGTTCATCAGCAATAAAATTATGCTTTTTAGTTTGAATAGACGTTGTAAAATTGTCTTCTAGCAGGTTTAAATGCCCAACTAATTGTTCACCTTCTGTACTTAGCATGTCGTTATCTTTAGGTTCAAAATAACGTTGCACCCAAGCCCCAATCATATTTCCTGCATATTTACTGTCACGCCCTTTAGACAGTAAATGATCTGCTTGATCCAAGCTTACAAAACTTTTTGGATGATGTGCATTATGATATAGTTTATGAGCATTCTCGATACCAACAACAGTATCAAAAGGAGCATGCATAATTAGTAAAGGTTTTCGTAAGTTTTTAGTAATTTCTGGCAAATTGGTTTTACCAAAATCTTCAACAAATTCTTGGTTAATTTTAAACGGTCTGCCACCAATATTAATTTCAACTTCTCCTTTTTCCTTAACCTCATCAATACCATGAGAAAACAAATGTGTAACATGATCAACCGTTGCTGGAGCTCCAATGGTGGCTATAGCTTTTATGTTATCTAATTTAGATGCAGCAACAATAACTGCTGCACCACCAAGCGAATGACCTATTAGTAAACTAGGTGCCTGATAGTTGTTTTCTAAATAATTGCTAACTGCTATTAAATCTGCAACATTAGCTGAGAAATAACTCTCTGCAAATTCGCCTTCGCTTCTACCTAAACCAGTAAAATCAAATCGAACGACTCCAAAACCATGATTTGTTAATGCACGACTAATATTTTTAACGGCGCTTAAGGTACTTGAACAGGTAAAACAATGAGCAAATACGGCATAATAATTAGGTTTTTGATTGGCAGGCAATTCTAAATAGGCTTGTAATTTATGACCTTTATTATTCTGAATATTGAGTTTCGTGCTTTTCATATGTTTCTAATTGAATTAATTTATCTTGTTTGGTATAAGTAGAAAATTGCTTTAGCAACAAGTTTAATTTTGGGTTAATAAAGGTTTTACAAAATGGCTTTTCTGGGTTCTTTTGATAATAATTCTGTATGGCTTCTCGAGATGCTTTGAATTCTGAAAAAGGAAAAACCTGTGTTATTAATCTTTGATCAAAATCTTCCTGAAAACTTTCAATATGCTTTATGGCTTCGCGTTGTTGGGTTTTAGAAAACGTATAAATTGCCGAACGGTATTTATTTCGCATACTGTGATTTGAAGTACTTTTATGAGTATACAAATGAATTTCCACAAGTGTTTTAAAAGAGATTTCTTCCGAGTTAAAATGCACAATCACAGCTTCTGAAAAACTACTATTCGCATCAATTGAAGCCACATAACCTTGCTCTACGTTTTTAACCCCTTTTAAAAATTGAAATACAGCCTCCGTACACCAATGACAACCACCTCCTAATGCTATTTTTGAAAATTCTTTCTTAATCATTTTTCAATTTCTTAAACAGTTTCCATATTAGAAACTAAAGCTTAGTAGTATATTACTACATTAATATGTTTTTAACCCTGAATTAAATGACTCATAATAGCGTTTTAAGCGACTTTATTTTTAAAACTGATGAAAGTGTTATGTTACAATTGCCCTTTCAAATTGATTTCAATTTATCAGCATGTAACTCACGAAGTTTTGCTAATTTAGGAGTAATAACAAAGCTACAATATCCTTGTTCTCGGTTATTTTTATAATAATTTTGATGTGCTTCTTCTGCTTTATAAAAAACTCCTAATTTACTTATTTCGGTCACAATTTTATTTTCATAATAAACAGCCATTTCTTTAATAACAACTTCTGCAACTTCTTGTTGCTCTTTGTTATGATAAAAAACAACCGAACGATATTGAGTCCCTCTATCTGCACCTTGACGGTTTAAGGACGTTGGATCGTGAGTTGTCATGAAGATAATTAAAATATCTTCATAAGTAATTATGCTTGCATCAAAAGTTACTTGAACAACTTCGGCATGACCAGTTAATCCAGAACAAATTTCTCTATATGTTGGTCTTCCTGGAACATTTCCACCGGTATAACCAGAAACAACTTTTTCAACACCTTTTACTTCTAGAAAAACAGCTTCTGTACACCAGAAACAACCACCTCCAAGTGTAGCTTGTTGCATTTTTTTAAGTGTCATTTGTATTCCTTTCTAACACTATTGATTCCGAATTGACGCAATATCTTAAACCACTTGGTTCTGGACCGTCCGGAAATACATGTCCTAAATGCCCATCGCATGTATTACACATCACTTCTACACGAACCATTCCTAAAGTCCCATCTTTCTCATACTTAATAGCGTTGTCTTTAATGGGTTGAGTAAAACTAGGCCAACCTGAACCTGATCCAAATTTAATTGACGAATCGAACAATGGTGAATCGCAACAAACACAGTTGTACTGACCTTCATCATATGAGCTACATAGAGCTCCGCTATGTGGTCTTTCTGTACCCTTTTGTCTAGTAATTCTAAATTGTTCTGGAGTTAATTGCGCTCGCCATTCTGATTCTGGTTTTTCAATACGTCTGTCAGGTTTTAGATTCCCTCTCACACTGAAATTAATAACGTCTTTCCAAGTTAGCATAAGTAATGTCCTTTCTTTTATTTAATTATATTATTATGCCTTTCAAGCTTCATATTAAGTCGACAAGCAATTCAATTCCTTACATCACGTAAATATTAATCTTTTAACAACACATAAATTATACTAATTTAATAATTCCACTCTGACATTGACCATTGATAATCGAATAAAAAAGTAACTTTAACGAATTAATTCACCAATTTTTCTATTTCTTTTTAAAAATGAATATCTTTTCAGTTAGCTATTATTCAAAATCAATTACTCATATCGCTTTATGAAAAATTTCAAGAGTTTAATTACTAAGAAACTCTCCCTTAATTTGTTTCTCTTTTTGTCCTTCATTCCGTTTGGAAACTCCGTATTGAGTCAGACTTGGACAAATAAGAATGAAAATGAAAATTATACTGCAAGACATGAATGTAGTTTTATACAGGTTGGTGATAAATTTTTACTTTTAGGAGGTAGAGAATCTCAAGTTGTAGACATTTATGATTACGCAAATAATACTTGGACTCAAGGGGCTTCATCTCCAATTTTATTACACCATTTTCAGGCTGTTGAATATGGAGGTTTAGTATGGGCTATAGGTGCTTTAATAGATAATAACGACCCAAGTGAAGCACCTGCTGAATATGTTTATATGTATAATTCAGCAAGTGATCAATGGATTCAAGGAGTTGAAATCCCCTCCACAAGAAGACGTGGCGCTGGTGGCTTAGTCATGTATAACAATAAGTTTTATTTTGTTGGTGGAAATGAAGGTGGGCACAATGGTAACTATCAATCTTGGTTTGACGAATACGACCCATTGACAGGAACATGGACTCAATTAACAGATGCACCACATCAAAGAGATCATTTTCAGGCAGCATTGTACAACGATGAATTATACCTTATAGGAGGAAGACAATCTGGTGGACCTGGTGGTTCAAGATTACCGACCGTTCCAGAAATAGATATTTTCAATTTTACAACTCAAACATGGAGCACTTTAGACGCTTCAAAAAATCTCCCTACACCAAGGTCAGCTGCAGCTGTTACAATTTATAATGATGAAATTTATGTTATCGCTGGAGAGATTGTTAATGCTTTTGATATTGTTGAAGCTTACAGCCCAATTACTAATTCGTGGACTACTAAAAACCCAATCAACAATTTAAGAGATGGGACTCAGGCTATTACTTCTGGAAACGGCATTTTTATTACGGCTGGAGCTGGTGGAAGTGGACCTTTAAAGGATATGGAATATTACAACCTAGATGCTCCAACTGGTAGTCCAAATATAGCAAGTACCTTTTCTGCCGATGAATATGTAAAATCTTTTATTTATTCTGAAACTGATGGAACTGTTGTTTTACAAATTACACTTTCTAATAACTTAGGAACAACTGGTACTTTTATAGACTCTATTGAGTTAACTGGAGCTAATTACAGTCTGTCACAAACCTATAATGATATCTTTTTAGGCGCAAATTCAGATTTAGTTTTCGAAGTAACTCTAAGCAACACAACGCTTCCTGAAAACAACGGTTTAGTAACTGTTACATACAATAATAGTAATTCGTTTAATATTTCACTAGAAGGAGATTTAGATAGCACTTTAAATATCAATTCGGTTGAAAACAGTTTAGACAATATTAAATTATATCCAAACCCAACAAAAACATCTTTCTCAATAAATAAAGCATTAAACAAAGTACAGGTTTTCGATATTACTGGAAAACTAATGACAGAGTTTATTGGTAATTTCAATAAAGGAACGAACTATGATGTTTCCAACCTACCACAAAGTATGTATTTTGTTACAGTTGAAAATAAAATAGGGCAAAAGCAGACAAACAAATTAATCAAACTTTAAAACAAAAGGAATAAAAAAAGCTTCAACATCATGTTGAAGCTTTTTGCTTATTCTGTGCGGGTGGGGAGACTCGAACTCCCACACCTCGCGGCACCAGATCCTAAGTCTGGCGTGTCTACCAATTCCACCACACCCGCAATAAGGAGTGCAAATATAAAAATTTGTTTTAATATACAATCGTATCTTTTAATAAAAAGTTCTTTGTGATTTTGTATTTTTGATAAAAATCAAAATATTCTTATGGAAAATATAACAACTTACGTCAAAGAACATAAAGATCGTTTCTTAAACGAGCTTATCGATTTACTTAAAATTCCATCTATTAGTGCCGATTCAGCATATAAAAAAGATGTTTTACAAACAGCTGAAGTTGTAAAAAAAAGATTAGAAGAAGCTGGATGCGACCATGTTGAAATTTGTGAAACAGATGGATATCCAATTGTTTATGGCGAAAAAATAATTGACAAAAATTTACCAACTATTTTAGTTTATGGGCATTACGATGTACAACCACCAGATCCATTAAATCTATGGAACTCACCTCCTTTTGAACCTGTTATTAAAAACACAGATTTACACCCGGAAGGAGCTATTTTTGCTCGTGGAGCTTGCGATGATAAAGGACAAATGTACATGCATGTAAAGGCTATGGAATTTATGACTAAAACAAACCAGTTGCCTTGTAATGTCAAATTTATGATTGAAGGAGAAGAAGAAGTTGGCAGTTCCAATCTAGCAGTTTTTGTTAAAAACAATCAGGAGAAATTAAAAAACGACGTGATTTTAATTTCAGACACGGGCATGATTGCTAAAGATGTGCCATCGATTACTACAGGATTGCGTGGCTTGAGTTATGTGGAAGTTGAAGTAACTGGTCCGAATAGAGATTTACACTCTGGATTATATGGTGGAGCCGTAGCAAACCCAATCAATGTTTTGACAAAAATGATTGCTTCGCTACACGATGAGAACAATCATATCACCATTCCAGGTTTTTATGATAAAGTAGAAGAACTTTCAAAAGAAGAACGTGCAGAAATGGCCAAAGCACCTTTTTCGCTTGAAGCTTATAAAAAATCGTTAGATATTGAAGCCGTATATGGAGAAGCAGGATACTCTACCAATGAACGAAACTCCATTCGTCCAACCTTAGATGTTAATGGAATTTGGGGAGGATATACTGGAGAAGGCGCTAAAACTGTTATAGCTAGCAAAGCATTTGCGAAAATATCTATGAGATTAGTACCTCATCAAGAATGGGAAGAAATCACCCAGTTATTTAAAACCCATTTTGAGAGTATTGCTCCTAAAGGCGTTACAGTACTAGTAAAACCTCACCATGGAGGGCAAGGTTATGTCACTCCTATTGATAGTATTGGTTACCAAGCAGCAAGTAAAGCTTATTTCGATTCTTTTGGAAAAACACCTATTCCACAACGTAGTGGTGGAAGTATCCCTATTGTTTCCTTATTCGAACAAGAATTAAAAAGTAAAACGATTCTAATGGGATTCGGCTTAGATAGTGATGCAATTCATTCGCCTAATGAGCATTTTGGTTTATTTAATTATTTTAAAGGAATTGAAACAATTCCGTTATTTTATAAATATTTTACTGAGTTAAGCAAATAATCAAATTAAAAAAAATCCGTTCAAAATCTGAACGGATTTTTTATATGTTATAAATAATCTTATTCTTTAATAACTTTAAATGTGCTAGATTTTTGATTTGCTTTTATTTTTAAATAATAGATGCCTGAATCAAAAGAAGACACATCCATTTTTGACTTCTTCTTATTTGAAGTCGTTTCCAATACTAATTGTCCAGAAACATTATATAAATAAATAAAAATGGGAGTTTTTAATGAAGATTCTATTGTTAAAGTGGCTGTTACAGGGTTTGGTGAGATTTTAAAATAATCTGAAACAGACTCTTCAATAGAGAGTGTTGCAATTGAAATACAATCGCTCATTTCTGTACAAGAACCCATAGTAACTTTAACGGCATAATCACCATTAATAATAGGATAAAAAGTTTGATTTGTTTCTCCAGGTATTGGAGTGTTAGTCTCACAATTAATCCACTGATAACTAGCAGCGTTTTGGTTTGCTGTCAACATTGTAGTTGAAGAGCTAACCGTATTATCAACTGAAAACAACCCACCTTTAGTAACCATATAAGCTGCTACAAATTTTGTTAACTCATGAAAGTATGGTAGATCTAAAGTACTTAATCTATCGGCAGAAGAATGATAATAAATAGATTCGTCATCTGTTTCCCATGATTCACCAACCAAAACAGCAGGAAAACCCTTGTTCCAAAATGATGCATGATCACTTGCAGTTGTACCTGGGTTAACCACTCTTGGATCCAAGTTAAAAGTATAATCATCCAAAATAGTAAGCAAATTGTCTTTAATAACTAAAGACCCATGTAAGTCTCTCACATCAATATCAAAAACATTATCTCCAGATTCACCAGGTTCATCACCATCATAACCTATCATATCCATATTAATAACACCTTGAATATTTAGATTGTTTGATTGGGCATTGTTTGCATAATAATTAGAACCTCTTAGCCCAATTTCTTCTTCATCCCAAAGTGCATATACAATTGTGTTATCTAAGCATTGTGTAGATAGAATTCTAGCAATTTCTAGTACGGCAGCAGCTCCAGTGGCATTATCATCTGCGCAATAATCAGCAACAGCGTCATAATGTGCGCACACTAAATAAATGTTATCTGGATTTGTTTTACCTACTTGTGTTGCAATAATGTTTTTACCATAAGTATTAAAGTCTTGTTCTACAACCGTTAGATTATCTAATAATTGAAGCTTTTCTTTTAAATATTGAGCTGCCAAATCGTTATTAACATGTTGCCTATTGATAATAGTTACTTCATTTCCGTTGACAATAGTAGTTTGTTCACCACTAAACTCACTAACGGTTAATTCCAATCTATTAACATCTACCATATCAATTAATTCTTGAACAGATTGTCCAATTACTGAAAAAGAAATCAAAAACACACTTAACGAACTGATAATCAGTTTTTTCATATTAATATTACATCTTATTTATATGCGCAAATATATGTTATTATAAAAAATAATCATCAAAATATTTTGATTTATAAATTTTTACTCTACATTTGTAGAATATATTCTAAACTCGTAGAACAATGCAAAGCTTATCTAAAACTGAAGAAGATTTAATGAACCACTTATGGAAGCTAGAAAAAGCATTTATGAAAGACCTTCTAGAAGCATATCCTAACCCAAAACCTGCTACCACAACAGTAGCTACGTTATTAAAAAGAATGACAGACAAAGGTTTTATAGACTATAAACTATATGGTAAATCTAGAGAGTATTTTCCACTGGTAAAAAAGAAAGATTATTTTTCCAAGCATGTTAATGGGTTGATAAAGAACTTTTTTAATGATAGTGCTTCTCAATTTGCATCTTTTTTTACAAAAGAAACCAACCTTACTAAAGAAGAACTAGAAGATCTAAAGAATCTCATTGACAACGAAATTAAAAACAAATAACCATGATAGGTATTCTTATAAAATCCACTGCTTGTCTTGCAATTTTTTTGCTTTTCTATAAATTGTTTTTAGAGAAGGAAAACATGCATGTTTTTAAACGGTTTTACTTATTGACATCAATATTGATTTCCATTATTATTCCTTTTATCACTTTCACACAATTTGTTGATATTCCCGTTAAACTCAATGATTTAGTAATAAATAAGACAACAAATCCAATAACAATCCAAGAAGAATCTGTCAATTATCTTCATTTAATTCTATGGAGCATCTATGTTGTAGGAGTTTTAATTTTTAGTCTAAAATTCATATTCAATTTATATAATATATCGAAAAAAATAAAACGAAATCCGAATTTGAAAACTCAAAAATCAATTCATGTTTTATTAGAAGAACTGATAGTGCCACACACCTTTTTAAGCTACATATTTCTAAATAAAACACATTTTGAAACACAGCAAATCCCAGAAGAAGTATTGATTCATGAAGAAGCACATGTTATCCAGAAACATTCGTTAGACATTTTATTTATTGAATTATTTCAAATTGTATTCTGGTTTAATCCGCTTATATATTTACACAAAAAAGCCATTAAATTAAATCATGAGTTTTTAGCAGACCTAGAAGTGATAGAGAAAGGTGTAACACTTTCAAAATATCAACAAATTTTATTGGCATTCTCATCTAATGCTTTAGAACCACAATTGGCAACAGCCATGAATTATTCATCCATCAAAAAACGATTTACAGTTATGAAAACACAAACATCAAAAACAGGTATTTGGTTGAGAAGCATTGTACTTCTTCCAATACTAGCAGTTTTAACTTACAGCTTTAGTACTAAGAAAGTTATTCAGAAAGAGACAGAACCTTATAGTGAAATTGTTAATGAAACACAACAAAAAGCAAGTTTAGAAGAACTTGCAGAATATAACAAATTGGCTAAATACTATAACTCACAACCTGAAAATAAACGTTTAGTTAAATTTAATGATTTAGAGCGAATGGAATATATTTTTAAGAAAATGAGTGAAGAACAAAAAGCTAATTCAGAACCATTCCCAAAATGTCCACCTCCACCTCCAAATGCTCCAGAATTGAAAATGGCTGACTTACCTCCACCTCCTCCAATTCCTACTGATGCTACACCTGAGGAAAAAGTAAAATATCAAAAGACTATAGATAAATACTATGAGATGCGTTCAAATATGGTTAAGAAAGGTGAAGAATCAAACATTCCTCCACCACCTCCTCCTCCAAAATCCCCTTTAGATTTTGTTATTGATATGGCTAAAAAAGAGGCTACTTTCTATTTTGAGGGTAAACAAATATCTTCAGATCAAGCTATAAACATTTTAAAAGAAGATAAGTCTATGAATATTTCAGCTAAAAACTCGTCTTCCAAGAACCCAAAAGTTTACTTAAGCAAAGAACCAATAACAATAGATTAATAGTATCATTCAATAGAATTGATATTAAAGCCTCGAAATTTCGAGGCTTTTTTTGTAACAAATCATTAAGAATTGCGTTCTAATAGTTTATCAATCAAAATCAATCACATCATGCTAAAGAAATTCTTCATCCTTTGTTCTGGATCAGATTCAGATATTTTAGATACCTGTTCCAATGGCGAACAAAACAAATATGCAGGTATTGGAGCCACTGTATTTTTTACTGCTGTTATGGCATTTATAGCTTCCAGTTATGCACTTTATACTGTTTTCGATAATCCTTTTATTGCTATAAGTTTCGGTCTTATTTGGGGTTTGCTCATTTTTAATTTAGATCGTTATATTGTTTCAACTATAAAAAAACGCAATCAGTTTTTAGATGAATTTATTCAAGCATTCCCAAGACTAATTCTAGCTGTAATTATTGCCATAGTCATTTCTAAACCTTTAGAATTGAAAATTTTTGAGAAAGAAATCAATCAAGTTCTATTAGAACAAAAAAACGACTTAACCTTAGCAAATAAGGCGCAAATTGCAAAACAATTTGATCCAACCATTTCAAATATTAAAAATGAAATTACTGTATTAGAACAACAAATCATTACAAAAGAAACTGAAGTAAATGCACTTTACAACACATTTATTTCTGAAGCCGAAGGCACAGCTGGAACCAAATTATTAGGAAAAGGTCCCGTTTATCAAGAAAAAAGAGATAAACATGATGCCTCATTAGCTGAGTTAGAACAATTAAAAAAAGACACTAAATCTAAAATTGCAAGTCTTGAAACTCAAATTGCAAATTTAGGAACCAATTTTAATTCTAAAATTGAAACAACCCAACCAATTATAGATAGTTTTGATGGTTTGATGGCTCGAGTAAATGCCTTAAACTCATTGCCTTGGCTACCTTCATTCTTTATTTTTCTGTTATTCTTAGCTATTGAAACATCTCCCATTTTTGCAAAAATACTTTCTCCAAAAAGTGAATACGATTTTAAAATAGAAGATGCTGAAAGCGCTTTAAACACTTGGGTTGAGCGCAATGTAAAAGAAAGAAACACCATATTACAAACAGATATAACGCTTAATAATAAGATTTATAATGATATAGCCGACGAAGAAGAACTCTATAACTACAAACGCAAAAAAGCAAGAGAACTCATGCAATTACAAGCAGACGCCTTTTTTAGAAAGCAACAAAAAGTTATTAAATAATTTGTTCTGCATAAACATTTTCAATTTTCTAACTATATTTAAGCTTACAATAAATATATAACTATGAAACCCATCTATTTACTGCTTGTATTTCTCGTGTTTTCTTGTAATTCTAAACTAGAAAATCCTACTAGTCCCGATGAGGATAAAACGGCCATTTTAAAAGTAATGAGTACTCAAGAAAAAGCATGGAACAATCATGACTTAGAAGGATTCATGCAAGGTTACTGGAAAAGTGACTCATTAAAATTTTATGGTGGAAATGGTCTCACTTTAGGGTGGAAAAACACCTTAGCCAACTACAAAAAAGGCTATCCAACAAAGGCTCAAAGTGGCACTTTAAAATTTGTAATTAACGACGTATCTCAAATAGAAGCCAATAATTATTGGGTCATGGGAGAATACCATTTAACTAGAGATGTAGGTAATGCCAATGGCGTATTTATTATAATCTTTAAAAAAATTGATGGCGAATGGAAAATAATAGCAGATATGTCTTGCTAATTATGCTGCATCATTAGATTTAAAATGATCGTATAAATCTTTACAACCAAAACCAATTATAGATAATTGCTTATTTAAGGTAAGTGATTCATTATGTAATTTTGCTAAAGCATTTACACCATCTTTATCGATACTTTGAAGTCCCTCGATACTAATTGTTACAGACTGAAGTTTTTCAAAAACATCTTGAAATTCTTTTTGAAATATTCCAACTGAATGTCTGTTTAAAATACCTGTAACTTTAAAAAAATTATTGTAATGTGTAATTGTAAGGTTCATAATAACATAAATTAAATTAGTCAATCTGGTTATGCTATTAATCAGGTTCGATGGTGTAAATATATATTGAATAACGATTTACAAATAAAAAAATCGATAAAAACCCTAAGAATTAGATAAATGAAAAATTGGTGTTTTTTTACTCGACTAACTACCTAAATTTAATCCATTAGATTTTAATTAACTGTAAATCAACACAATTGCAGTTTATGTTTTCTTAACATACTTGGTAATAATAACAATATTCTGACCATCTACTCTACCTTCAATATATTCGGCATTTTCATGATCTAATCGAATATTTCGTACTGCCGTTCCTTGCTTTGCAACCATGCTTGAACCCTTTACTTTTAAATCTTTTATCAATACCACTGAGTCGCCATTATCTAATATAACACCATTTGAGTCTCTGTGAATTATTTTATTAGCCTCATCTTCATGTTCTCCAGTAGCTCTTGCCAATGCTAAAGCTTCTTCGTCTAAATACATCATATCTAGTAAGTCTTTTGGCCAACCTTCGTTACGCAGTCTTTGTAACATCCTCCATGACAGAATTTGTACTGCTACATGCTCATTCCACATGCTATCGTTTAAACAGCGCCAATGATTGATATCCATATCTACATTCTCTTCAATTTGATCTAAACAATCTTTGCAAACCAATACACTATTATCTACATTTTCATTTAAAGAAGGTGGTAAAGTATATTGTGTTAAACCATTGGTTGAAGTGCATAATTCGCAAGTATTCTGGCTTCTCTCTTGTAATGTTTGTAAAACGCTCATGAAGATTAAAATTTAAGATTTATTGATTGTGCAAACATACTATTTTATTGAAGAGAATCTCGCATTTTTTTAGTCATGCCATTTACAACCATATTATACGAATGATCTATAAGTTCGCAGATTAATTTTGTAGACAGTCCTCCTTCGTGAATATAAAGTGTGTTCCAATGTTTTTTACTCATGTGGTAACCAGCCCGAATACTGCTGTATTCTGCTCGAAGTTCTTCGGCATAATCAGGATCGCATTTTAAATTGATGGCTTGTTCTCCAGCTTCCCATTTTTTGAGTCCAATTAAAGCGTACATCTTACCTAGCACTTTAAATACTAAAGTATCTTCATCAAAAGGAAAATCTTCTGTAACGCCTTTTTTATTTAAGCAATAATTGTGAAGTTGTTCTATATTCATTTTAGTATTCTTTCCATAACTTTTTCTGAATGCTTTAAGTTGGAATAACCAAACTGTTTGTATAACTCATGTGCATCACTAGTTTTAAGCAACCAAACCTTACAAGACTGCAATTCTGGTTCTTTATTTATAGCATCCATTAATTTCTTAGCATACCCTTTTCCTCGATATTCAGGCAAAATAAACACATCCATGACATAAGCAAAAACCGTATAATCTGTTACTACTCTTGCAAAACCAACTTGTTTATCTTTTAGATAACCGCCAAAACAGAAACTATAATCAATCGTTTTTTTTACCTCATTTAGTGTTCGACCTTTTGCCCAATAGGCTGTTGTTAAAAACTGATGAATCATTTCCAACTGTAACCTGTTTTTATCTGTCGAAATTTCTATCAAAATATTATAATTTACCTAAATGGGTGTGTTTAAAACCATCCGTAAATTTCATTCCGTAACCAAATACCCTATCCATAGAAGCATGTGTAAATAATATGATTCCTATTAATTGGAGCATCTCATTTTGAAAATAAACTCCTAACAAATAGACGCCTATTGCAACGCCTTTATGATGAAATACATTATAAGTAAAAGCACCAATTTTTGAATTAATAAGGTATCCTAACATACTAACATCTGGCAGAAGAATAAGCACCAAAAACCACCACCAAGCAAAATCAAGTTGATTAAACGCGAGAACGCCAAAAACAAACATTAATACCTCCTCTAGTTTTAAGCTGTTTCTCATGGCTTTTCCATTATTTTATATAAAACAGGCTTACTAGGTGTGGCATCATTTTCAAAGGGGGCAATTTGTAAATTTAAAAAGTACGTGCCATCTAAAACGGTATTAGGCACAAAAATAAACTCTGTAATGGTTGCATCCATTCTCATTCTTCCAGCAGTATTCCAAAAGGCGTTGTGAGCTTTCAATTGCCCATCGTCCTGTTCTTTATCTACACTAGGCAAGTCTATTAGCAAGTGTTTCACACCCTTTTCGCGTAAATAAATAGCTGCTTCAGACAATAAAAATGCAGGGTTAGTGTGAGAATATTGATGCGATAATTTTTCGTTGGTATTAGGAATGGTTCTTATAACTACGGCATCTCGTTTTTTGTTTCCTAAAGCAAACTGAAGTTGTTTTTTTGAAATCACAAAGTCATCCCCTTTATTTTCCGGAGCAACTGTAATGACTTCAGCTAAAAAGAAAAACTGCTTTAAATTCTGATTAATTGAATGTACTTTTTTTGTAATATGCCCAACGCACTCTGTATGTGTACCATGTGCATGAGGGTTAAACCAAATATTATTAAAATTAAAATCGGCACCTTCTGCCACACTTGCTATCCATTCGCCATCACTAACAGGCTCTATTTTTGGTTGCTCAAGATACCAGGCATTAACATTACTTTTTGATGCCCTTAATGGAATAGAAATATCCAAAGGTTTCGTTAAATCTATTTGAAGTTTTTTTGAATTGTATTTTATGGTTGCAATCATCTTCAAATATAATCAAATCATAAATAATTCTGAAGCAATTCCATCGCTTAAAAATTTCCCTTTTTTAGTGATTAACAATTTGTCTTGATCTATATACAACAATTGCTGATTTATATATTTCTGTGCTTGTTCTAAAAGATACTTTTTATACTCGACACTAAAATCCTGTTCAATCTTTTCTAATGAAACTCCCCAAATGGTTCTTAAACCTGTCATGACATATTCGTTATACTGTTCTTGAATGGTTAAGGTTTCTTGGATACTAGGCAAGTTGTTTTCATTAATCCTCTTAATGTACTTGGTATTGTTAGATACATTCCAACTTCGTGTTTTCCCATGAAATGAATGTGCTGAAGGTCCTATTCCAATATAAGGTTTACCTTGCCAGTAACTGGTGTTATGCTTCGAGAAGTAATTTGGTTTTCCAAAATTTGAAATTTCATAATGCACAAAACCCTGTTTATTGGTTTCTGAAATTAAATGACTAAAATGGTTTTCTGCTAACGCATCATCCATTGGTGGATACTTCCCGTTTTTAATAAACATATCCAAAGCTGTTTTTGGTTCTACGGTTAAAGCATAACTAGAAATATGATTCACGCCAAAACCGAATGCTATTTGCAAATTTTTATGCCATTTTTCCAAGTTCATGTTTGGAATGCCGTAGATTAAATCGATAGTAATATTATCGAAATAGCGTGTTACTTCCGACAAACATTCTTTTGCTTCTGCTGAAGAATGTGCTCGATTCATAGACTTTAAATCGTCTTCAAAAAAAGATTGAATACCAATACTCAATCGATTAATGGGACTTATAGAAAGCTCTATGATGCGATTATTTGTTAAATCGTCTGGATTTGCTTCTAAAGTAATTTCAGGAAATGAAATTACTTTGTAATGTTTATAGACTTCATCAATTAAAAATTGTAATTCTTGATGGGTTAACAAGGAAGGTGTTCCTCCTCCAAAATAGATGGTTTCAACCGTTTGATTTTTAAATTCGTTTTTTCGTAAAAATAATTCTTTTGCTAAAGCCTGAATTAACTCGTCTTTTTTCTTTAATGACGTAGAAAAATGAAAGTCGCAATAAAAGCAAGCTTGCTTACAAAATGGGATGTGAATATAAATTCCAGCCATATATTTTTTACAATTTTCAACAAACAGTTATTTGATTCTATCTTCATTTTGCTTTACAAAAGCACTCCATCCAGAATAGCTTTTTCCAATCTCAATTCTACCTTCGTTGTAAAAATGACAAACAGCAGCTGCCAAGCCATCCATAGAATCTAAATTTTTAGGCAATGTTTTTATACCTAATAAACTTTGGAGCATTTTAGCAACCTGTTCTTTACTGGCATTTCCGCTTCCAGTAATAGCCATTTTTATCTTTTTTGGCGAATACTCTGTAATGGGTACTTCTCTACTCAAGCCTGCTGCCATAGCAACGCCTTGAGCCCTACCTAACTTGAGCATACTTTGTACATTCTTGCCAAAGAATGGGGCTTCTATAGCAATTTCATCTGGATGATGAGTTTCAATAAGCTCTATAGTACGCTCAAAAATAAGTTTGAGTTTTAAATAATGATCGTCGTATTTTTTTAAATCCAATTCGTTTAACTGTATAAACTGCATGTTTTTTCCAACCACTTTTATAAGACCGAACCCCATAATGGTTGTTCCTGGATCAATACCTAATATTATTTTTTCTTTGCTCATTAATCGCAATAATAGCAACCACTTAGAGAATAAGATACTCCTATTGTTGCTGTTAATAAATTTCCGTTAAAGGATCCAAAACCCTCAGTCACTGGATCGAAATCACTACCAAAACCATAGATATATGAAGTATCTAAATAAACCGTTAACACATCGGTAATACTGTAATGGAACTCAATACCAGCCATGACATTTAAAAAAGATGTTTTGTTTTCACCATAAACCCCTAAAGGTTTTATCATGCTAAACCCTGGGCCTGTATGTGCAACCACTCCAAAACCAAGTGGCAGAAAGGTCATTATTGGTGTCGGGTCGTAAACTAATTGGGCATTTATTCTTGTATAATTGGTTTTAAATTCTGTCGAATTGTCTGAGCTTGAAAATCGGTTATAACCAAAATCCAGTTTTGCTCCAAACTGTCTTTTAAACATGTGTTGAATTCCTAAATTTACGGTCGGGAAATTAATAGGTTTTGCTTCAAATCCTGATACAAAACCATTAGAACTTGGACTATTAACCCCAATAGCAATCTGAGCTTTCCATTTGCTAGTTTCAGCTTGACTAAAACCAAATAAAGAGATCAACAAAAAAATAATTGAGAACGAAGTTTGCTTGAAGCTTATAAAAAATGTGTTCATAAAACTATAATGTTTAATTTGCGGCAAATAAATTTGATATTCGAAAAATGCTTAGAGCCTTACCATACAAAACTAATCAATTCTTATTTGTACTTCTAAAAATAAGCTTAGTAGTTGGTGCATTTTATTTTATCAATCAAAAACTCACGAATAACAATCAATTAGATTTTGAAGTTTTTAGTGAGTTTTTGACAAAAAATAGAGTGTTTTCATTAAAAAACATCATATTTTTACTTCTTTTAAGTAGTTTTAATTGGTTTTTAGAAATATTGAAATGGCAAAATTTGGTCTCGATTTTTAAAATCATTAGCTTCAAAGAGGCTCTTAAACAAAGTTTAGGATCTTTAACAGCTTCATTATTGACACCAAACAGAATTGGAGAATATGGCGCCAAGGCTATTTTTTTTACTTCAAAATTTAGAAATAAAATTGTCTTGTTGAATTTGCTTGGCAATAGCATGCAAATGCTAACAACTATATTATTAGGAGTTTTTGGATTGTATTTTTTTATTAGCAAATACCCAGCCGATATTAATTATCAAAAATCTCTTAAATTTTTAGTCATTTTATTATTTATATCAAGTGCTTCATTTTTTGTGTTAAAGAAAAAAGAAGTAACTATTAAAGGAGTTTCTATTGAAAAAGTATTACGCTTTTTTAAGCACATTCCATTAAAGCATTATGTCTTTTGTTTCACTTTATCTATCTTTAGATATCTAGTTTTTTCGTTCCAATTTTACTTTTTATTACATTTATTTGGTGTTGAAGTAGATTATAAAAATGCAATGATAGTTATTGCTTCTATGTATTTATTAGCATCTATAGTTCCTTCTATTTTTATTTTCGATGTGGTTATAAAAGGAAGTGTAGCTGTTTATTTATTTTCTATTGTAGGCGTCAATGAACTCACAACCTTGAGCATTGTTACGTGTATGTGGTTGCTCAATTTTGTATTTCCAAGTCTTCTTGGTAGTGTATTTGTTTTAAAATTCAAACTTCCAAAAAGTGTCGAGTCATGATAATAATCATTCTTTGTATCACTTTTTTATATCTCCTTTTAATAGGAAGTTTTATATACGGTTTTAATAAAGTCAAAATTTTTCAATTTGAAGAAACATCATTAAAAACAAACTTTTCTATAATAATTCCATTCCGAAATGAAGCTGAAAATCTTCCCGAATTATTAGGTTCCATCTCAAAATTGAAATACCCAATTTCATCTTTTGAAATTGTTTTTGTTAATGATTACTCTGAAGATATGTCAGTTCAAATTATTAAAAACCATTTTGAAAAAACTGAAATAGACTTCAAAATTATTCAAAATATAAGAAGATCAAATTCTCCAAAAAAAGATGCTATTTCAGCAGCTATTGATCTTGCTAAAAACGATTGGATAATCACTACAGATGCTGACTGTTTATTACCTAAACTATGGCTAAATTGTTTTAACGATTATATCAATAAATCTCAAGCAAACATGGTTTCTGGTCCAGTGACTTATTACAATCTCAAAACTTTTTTAGATAGATTCCAAGCCTTCGATTTTTTGAGTTTAATTGGAGCCACTATTGGTGGTTTTGGAATACAATTCCCTTTTATGTGCAATGGTGCCAATTTGGCTTACAAAAAAAACTTCTTTAAAACCTTGAATGGATTTGAAGGCAATAGAGATATTGCAAGTGGAGACGATGTATTTCTATTACAGAAAGCCATAGAAAATTACAAAGACTCTGTATTGTTTTTAAAAGCTAAGGAAGCCATTGTTTTAACAAAACCACAACCAAACATTGCAAGCTTAAAATCGCAACGCATTCGATGGGCATCTAAAACAACACACTACAAAAACAACTTTGGAAGATTAACTGGACTTATTGTACTTTTAATGAATGCAGGCTTAATGAGTTTATTACTTTTCGTAATTACCGATTATTTGGACGCCATATTTTTATTCATTGTTTTTTTACTAAAAATTACAATTGATTTGATATTACTCATTAAAACAGCATCATTTTTTAATCAGAAAAACATATTCGGCAGTTATATTTTAAGTGCTTTTATTTATCCTTTTTTCAGTACATCCATTGCTGTATTCTCCATTTTTTCAAACTATAAATGGAAAGACAGAGCCTATAGAAAATAGTGTAAAAATCATTTATTTTTGTTAGATTTACAGGAACTGAAAATCCTAAATCTAATGAAAAAGCTCTTTTTTATTTTGTGCCTATTACTGCCTTTGGCAACCCTTAAAGCTCAAGATACTTATACCATTAATGGTGAAACACTTCAGTTGAAAACCGAAGTAGAAGGTAATTTAGATTTACTTTGGAATATTTTTGATGGACAATACAGATATTTTGTTAGAACTGAAGATGGTTCAATTCAAGAACTTAAAAACACAAAAAATCCAGACACTAAAAAATACCAAGAAGAATATAAAACAACTTTAAATGCTTTAACTCAGGAGTATGGATTATCTGCTGAAAAAGTCAATTTAACACTTGCTAGCTTAAAAGAATACATTAACATGTACGATTCTACAAGCGATTTGAGTTTTAATTATGAACCTAGAGCGAGAGTACAATCTCGTCTAGGAGTTTTTGGAGGCCTAACCAATCAGCCCTTTGTTAATAACCTAAACAATGCTTCTGTTCCGTTTTTTGGAGCTGAATTTGAAATTTATAGCGACTCTAGCTTTAATCGTCATGCTGGGTACTTTAATATAATGACAGCTCTGGATGCAGATGACTTTGAATACTCATCAACACAATTAGGTTTAGGCTATAGATTTCGTTTTATCAACAAAAGTAATTTTAGCATTTATGGAAATATAACTTTTATAACTTATACCTTTTACAACGAAACCGTAAGATACGAAGACCCTCTAAATCCTGGTACTTTTATAACTAGTGACAACTCTGATTCTAACTTAGAAGCACCTTTTATTTTTGGATTAGGAAGCGATATTAAAGTAACAAAGAATGGCTATATAACCCTTGCTTACAACAATTTGTTTGCCTTATTTATTGAAAATCAAGGAAATTTCCCAATAGATTTTGCTGTTGGTTTTAAATTTAACTTGTAATACATGCGCATAGACAAAACTTCTAATCCTGCTTTTAACGGTTATTTTTGGGATACTGATAAAAGTGCTTCAGAAAAAATGAGCGTTCGGGGCATCATTTTAAAATCACTGTTTTCCATCTTAATAATTGCAAGCATAGTCGTGTATGTTTGGAATTTATACGTTTCTGGAACAGATATTAAATGGTTTGTAACTGGAGGAATGATTTCTGCCATTGTAATAAGTATTGTTATTTCAGTTAGAAAAGAATGGGCTAAATTTTTAGTTCCACTTTATGCCATTGCAAAAGGTTTCTTTCTTGGTGGCATAAGTAGCTACGCACATGCCAAATTTCCTAATTTGCCTTTTCAAGCTATTGGCGTTACGATTGTTACTTTTTTTGTGATGCTTATTCTCTATCAAACCCAAATTATTGTAGTTACAAAAAAACTACGAAGTGTTATCATTACAGCTTGTGCTAGCATATTTGTTATCTATTTAATATCATGGGTTTTAAGCTTTTTTGGAATTAAATCTTTTATTAGAGGAACCTCTTGGGTAGCCATTATTTTTAATGTATTAGCGGCCATTTTTGCTTCATTGGCTTTACTTTTAGATTTCGACTATATAGAAAGACACAAAAACAAATCTCCAAAAGACAAAGAATGGCTAGCTACTTGGGGACTTTTAGTAACCCTTGTTTGGTTGTATGTAGAGATATTAAGACTGATGAAGAAATTGGCTATTAGGTTTTAATTCACCTGAATAATAACAGGCAAAGTAAACGCTGTTTTTACCTGTTGTCCACGCTTGATAGCTGGATAAATTTCAGGCAAAGAATCTAGGCTATTTCTTAGAAGTTCATCTATATTTGGAATTTCATGACGAGTAATAGAATCTACCTCAGCCTCTATTAATGATAATTTTCCTTTTTCAGAAATTTGAAATTTGATATATATGGTATCATCAATATTTTGTGAAACAACAATGGTGTCTCTCTGAATTCTATTGGTAATAATGGCTGTTAAGGTGTTTTGAAAACAGGATTTCTTTTCTGCTTTTGAATCATCATCGTTACAAGATGCAAAAGAGGGATAATTGTCCACTTCGCTCCAATTAAATGTTTTTAACTCTTCATTTAAAATAGCGTCCGACGTTGTTTTCTTCACATCAAAATAATTGCAAGAAACAAGCAACAAAAAACCAAGAAAAAGGCACAAATGTTTCATACACAGATTTGAAACCGAAAAGTACAATATTTTTAGATTTTAATCGGTTTTCATAAACTTTTCTTGTTTCAAAACAGATAATTGCGCTGCAGCTACAGCATTAAGAATGCTATCAGGAAATTCTTTTATAAATATTTCATACAAATTTATTTTTGTATCAAAATCCTCATAATACGCGTTTTGTGATTGAAGCAGATAAAATGCGGCTGTGTCGTTTTTCGAGTTTTCTTGTCGTGCTTTATTTAATACTTGAATAGCTTCAGCGTAGTTTTTCTGATAATTAAGCACTCTTCCTAATTGCATATATTGTTTATCTAAAGGAACATCTTCAATTTCTAATGCTTTTACATAATAAACTTCTGCCTTTTTATAATCTTTGTTTTTCTCGTAAAGCCGTCCTTGATTAAATAGGTTTTTTGTATTATTTGGTTCATATTTTAGTGCTAACAGTCCTTGTTCTATAGCTTGTGGAAGTCTATAAGTTTTTGCGTAACATATACTTAATTTTTCATGTATAAACTGTGACGACTCTCGCAATTCTACTAATTTATTAAACCAAATAATCGCTTCATGATAGTCCTGTTTCCAAAAATAATTTTGAGCTTTTAAACTCATCAACTCCAAGTTAAATTCGTTTGATTTTAAGCCAATGTCTACTAGTTTTTCAACCTCATTAAACTCTCTTTTTTGCAACTTATATTTTGCGACTTTATAAATAGCTTTTTGATGCAAACGGTCTAGTTGGAATGCTGTTATATACGCCTCAAGAGCTGAAGAATCATTCTGTTTTTCTAATAGTGTGCCATATTCGAAATGATAATTTGGATTCAAGGAATCTAAAGAAATTAACTCTTCAAATTCTAAAGAAGCTGTCTGATAATTGTTAGTTTTTGATAATAATTTAGCATATTCATACTTAAGTAAGGCGTTGTTTGGATTTGCTTTGATACTTGCTCGATAATTTAAAAGCGCTTCGTTGTAATTTCCAATGGCCATGTATGATTTGGCTATTTTTTCATAAACTTGAGAAGGATTTTCGTAAATTTTATATTGTTCAATGGCTTTGGAATAGTATCCATTGACATACAAACTATCTGCAAGCATTAAAACCGAAGTTTGGGCTTCGGTTTTAAAAAAAGATATTATGATAAATAAGACAAGATATTTACTCATTAATTTCAAACTTAATAGGCAAGTAATAAGGTACATTTACAGCTTTGCCGTCTTGCATTCCCGGTGTCATTTTTGGTAACATTTTTATTACTCGAAGGGCTTCCATTTCTAATTGTTCGTGTGGGGCTCTAGCTTTGGCATCTGTTATGTTTCCGTTCTTATCAATTTTGAAAAACACCGAAATTTTTTGTAACCCTTTTAAACCAAGTTCTTCACCAAGTTTACTATTAAAATTAGCACCTACATGTTTAGATATGCTTTGTGCAAAGCACTTTCTTGAATCTTCAGCATTTTCACATCCTGGGAAAACAGGAACATGCTCGATAACTCCAAAAGGTATTTCAGCGCGATCTACCACGTCCTGGAAAAAAGGTTCGTTTAATCCGTTTTCAGATACGAGCATCAATAATGTTTTTAACGCTTTTTCTTCTTCAGTAGTCATTTCACCATTAGCAGCTATCGACTCCTTTAACGTGGCAATGTTTTCTAATATGGATGAGTCATTTTTTGATAAACTGGTGGTTGTAACTTCATTTTCTTGCGTTGTATCACTACACGACGAATAAATTAACATCCCAAATACCATGGGAATTAATAGGGCATACCTTAATAATTGAACTTGTTTTGATTTTGATTTTTGTAACATAACGATTCGTTTTTTGATTAATGATTCTTTAAAAAATGGATTGATAAATGAGACCTGCTCAGCATGAAAAACTTGCGATAACAGGTTTTGATAATATTGTGCTTTATTGTGTTTTACGGCTTCGGCATCTGCAAGAAATTCGTGAACCACAGAAATTCTATTTTGGTACATATAAATAAATGGATTGAACCAAAATATCACACGAAGGATTTCGAAAAATAACATATCGAAACTGTGTTTTTGTTTTACATGAACCAATTCATGCATTAAAATGGTTTCTCGTTCTTCGTTTGCCAATTGCTTCCCAATAAAAATGTAGTTGAAAAATGAAAAAGCATCCCGACTGTTTTTTAAACTCACGATTTGCAAATTAGATTCCTGTTGTTTTGGATTACCATATATTAATTGGATAATTTTAATCAGTTTATACGCAAAAATCGAAAAAGCAATGGCTGAGCCCAGATAAAACAGGTACATCCAAGACCATGAAAAACTAGATGCCTGGTTGACGCCTTCAATAAAAACTTCGTCTAAAACAATTGGGTTCTGTTTCCCAATAATAACGTCTGGCAGTGTGATAATAAATTGTTGTGGTACAATATTTTTAAACATTTCAATTTTAATAAACGGCAAGACAAATGATAAGATTGCTGTTATTAAAAGATAGGCTCTGTTCCAATTAAAGAAGGTTTCTTTTTTTAAGAATACATCGTAAACTATTAAAAAGAAAAGCTGAAATGCAATTGCCTGAATAATATAGTGTGCCATGATTACTCCTTTTTATTAATGTCTTTTAAAACTGATTCCAACTCGTTTAAGCTAATGTCGTTTTTCTTTACAAAAAAAGACACCATACTTTTAAACGATCCTTGAAAGTAATTATCCACCAAAGTGTTTAAACTTTGATTGCTATAATCCTGTTTTTTAACCAAAGGGAAATAAACATGCCCTTTTCCTTGTTTTTCGTAATCTACAAAGCCTTTACTTTCTAAAATTCGAACAATAGTTGAAACGGTATTGTAAGCTGGTTTTGGCGTTGGTAAAAGCTCTATAATTTGTTTGACATTGGCTTTTTCAAGCTGCCATAACACGTGCATGATTTCCTCTTCGGCTTTGGTAAGTTGTTTCATAATATATTTTCTTAAAACACTGATTTTTTTTAGAGACTCTTCAACAAACTCAGAGTAACATTTTAACTTTTAAAACTGAAACTAAACACTTAGTTGAATACAAATATAACTAAATATTTAGTTTGAACTAATTTTTTAGTTTAAAATTTTGTAACAATCATTTCATATCTTCGTCTTATAAAGAAAAATCTATGGATATTTTATTAACACTTATGGGTTTCCTATTTATGATTGTTGGCATAATAGGAAGCTTCTTACCTGTTTTACCAGGACCTCCTTTAAGTTGGGTTGGCTTGTTATTACTTTATTTAACTGATGCTATTCCAAACAACTGGTTGTTTCTAGGTATTACACTAGCCATTGCGTTATTAGTTTTTACGTTAGACTATTTAATTCCTGCTTTAGGGACTAAAAAGTTTGGAGGTAGTAAATATGGTGTTATTGGTACAACACTTGGGTTATTAGTTTCTATTCTTTTTCCTGTTTTAGGTGTTTTTGGAATTATTGTTTGGCCTTTTGTAGGTGCTTATATTGGAGAATTATTAAATAAAACCGACTCTAAAACAGCAGTAAAAGCAGCCTTCGGATCGTTTCTTGGTTTTTTAACAGGAACATTTATCAAGTTTATAGTTGCAATAATATACTTTGGTTTTTTTATTATGAAAGTATGGGAATATAAAAGTGAAATCTTCACTTTCTAAAAAGAAGAAACCTCATGACTTTTATTAAGAAATAAAAATCACGAGGTTAGTGTAAATGCTATTATCAACGAAATATCTTTTGAGGGATTAATTAATTGCTGTTGATACTTCAAATATAAATGGAACTTTTAAACTTTTGTTACGGTAAAACCACAAATTAATTACGGAAAAACCGTAATACTCAATGAATACAAAGGTTTATAAGGTTTTTAGATAGCTATAAAATTTTAATTTTAACACTTTTTGTTGGTATAGGCTTTATACAAAGCCTTTTTTTCTAGCTTTTTCAAGCAAAGTTTCGTCACTTCCATCTTCAATCATAAATATTTCTTTTAGGTGCTTTTTTCTTTTTTCTATAGCACTCATAGATAAATCGATATGATCTGTTAAGCTTTTTGTTTTAACTCCTTGAGATAATAAATGAAGAATTTTTCTATTTACCTCATCTACTATAATATCATTAGAAATGGTTTTTCTAATAATACTATTTACAGTTCCACTATAGAATGGTGGATTATTAATAACCGCCTGAAAGGCACTTGCTAATTCTTTAGAAGTTAAATCGCTTTTAATTAAAAAGCCTTCTGGATTAATAGTTTTTACAATGTTATGGACACGATACGTTTCATTAAACATTGTTAGAATTACAATTTTTGCTTTTGGCATAATGCTTCTAGCATACATAGCTAGGTCTTCACCAGAAGTATATTTTCCATCGCTTGAAGGAGGTAAACTAATATCCATAAATAGGATATCATAAGGATTTTCTTGAGCGACTGCTTGATCCATAAACCTTATAGATTCATCGCAACTATTAGCTATACTAATTAATAAGTTTTGAGATTCTTTTTTTGTAGCAATTAATGTATTTTGATACCCTTCAATAATCATAGGATGATCGTCTGTCATTAATATGCGTATGGTTTCTTGCATGAGGTTTTTTTAGGTTTTAGATAGGGGCTTTAATTATTATTTCTGTTCCAGTATTAATAGTTGATTTGATGTCTAGTTCTCCATGAATTTCTTTTACTCTAGAATTTATATTTTTTAATCCAATTCCTTTTCTAGCTTTATTGACATCGAAACCAGTACCATTGTCTGAAATAGATAAGCAAATTACATTATTTTTTTGGTTAAAGCTAATATGTATTTCTTCTGCATTAGCATGCTTATATATATTTTGAAGTGATTCTTGGATAATTCGGTAATAATGAATTTTTGTTTTATTAGATATACTATCCCAATCAATTTTATCATCGTTTCTTAAAACATATTTTAACTTATAGGCTTTAGTTTGTGTCTCTAAAAGAGATTTTATAATACTAATGTAGTTGGTTCCAGACACAAAATCGGTGTTCAGTTCATGAGATACTTTTCGAATGTCTTGCTCTATCTCTTTTAAATCTTCTAAATATTTTTCTCTAGTTTCAATAGCCTCTGGTTTTGTACTCATATTCAAGCTATCTAAACTCAATCTTATTCCAAACAAACGACCTAAAATGCCATCGTGTATTTCTTCTGATATTCGCTTTTTTTCAGCAACTCTTGCTTCATCTATTTTATCTTGCTGAGATAACATTAAGTTATAAATCTCTTCGTTTGTTTCTTGTTGTTGCTGGTTAAATTTTAATTCCTTGTTTTTAGTTCTTTGACTAACTATAATATATAATAATAACAAGGTTAGTATTAAACCAATAGATAAAATTAACAACCAAAGCCTTTCTTTTGCAATTTGTTTGCTTCGTTCTACAATTTGATCTGTTTCAAATTCTATTCTTGCAAATTTATTTCTAATAGCACGTTCATTATTTAGTAAGCTATCGCTTAAATTCACATACTCTGTTAAATACGTTTTTGCCTTAACATCGTCTTCAATTTTAGATTTTAGCATGAGAGATCGTAAAATCACATCGTTTGTTTTGTTTTCTTTGCTAAGATTGTAAGCTCTATTTGCAAAAAAAAGCGCAGAATCTTTATTGTTTAAATCGTTATAAAACTCTGATGCATTTAAACTAACAGACATAATACTATATGGATCTTGTAGACTGTCGCTCATTTTATATGCTTCATCAAACATACTGGCTATTTCATTTGATTTATATTTATTGGATAAATGTTTAACAAAAGCATAATCGGCTAAAATAAGGGCATAATTTTTAGGTTCAAAAAGGAGAATTTCTTTGTTTTGAAATAGATCTTCGTATATTTTTAAAGCTTTATCATACTGTTTTAATTCTTTATAAATTAAAGCAATGTTGCTATTAGAATATAATGTGTAAATGAAATTATCTTCAATCTTGTCGCTATAAGTAAGTGCTTTATGGTGGTATTCAATAGCTTTATCATATAATTCCAATTCATCTGAAGCAATGGCAATTAAATTGTGTAATGACCATAAGTAATCTAAAGTTCCTTCAGTTTCAGGAAGGCTTTGAAATAATCTAATAGAAGCTACGGCATTTTGTTCACAACCAATATAATCGCGTTGATTAAATTGAATATCTGACATTTCAAACAACGTAAAAGCCTCATTTTCTACATCATGAATCTTGTTAAATGCTTTAGAGGCTTTATAATAATAATAATAAGAGCTATCTATTTGGGCTTTTTGTCCATGATACCAGCCTAAAACATTGGTTATATTAGCGATAGCAATAGAATCTTGCAACTTGTTTGCAAGTTTTAAATTTTCATGGTTCAAGCTATATAAAGAATTAGCATCTCTTTCTCTAAGATAGAGTGTTGATAGTAAACGTTTACTTTTTAAAATAGTAGAATCTTGATTGGTTGCTTCAGATAGTTTAATAGCATATTTGGCATATTGAATTCTATCTTTAGTATTTAAAGATTTTTCTGCTAAATCTCTGTAATAGTATATACTATCTAATTGCCTATTAAAAGACGTGTTTTGCGCATTTAATGGTAGGAAAAAAAATAATATGAATATGAAGATTATTTTTTTATACAATACAATTTTATTTCAAAGTCATTCAAATTTATAATTTTTTATGACATGAGAGTAATGTATTGAATATAATGAATAAAAAAAACATAATAAATATGCATACACACCCTTTATATTGCTATGAGGTGTGTATATGCATAAATTATAAAATATTTTTTATCCTTGAGAAGGAACTCCTCTTCCTTTCTTAACATGTCTATTAACTTCAAAGTTATATTCAAAGTTATCTGTACTTGAAACAGTTTGCTTTTTTGTTGGGTTAGTAACTACAGTATCTTTAAGGTTAACGCCAGATACGGTTACACAAAATAATGCTACTAATAGTGTAATAGTTAGGGATTTCATAAATTCTCAATTTATAGTTATACAATTAAATTAATGTTTAACAAGCCTTGCATTTTGCAAAACCTTAATTGAGGGATTAATGGATAATTAATTTTTTAAAATATGCGCATAAACTAATTACTAACATATTTTAACAACATGAGGGAATAAGACTTAACTAGTCTTGAATGGAATAATTAACCTTTTTAAGTTGAATAAATCGATTTAGGGACTTAAGAAGGATTGCTAATATAGAATAATCTCATCTCTTAACTAATAAATAATCGATAAAATACATAATTACATCGATAAAATGCACAAATGTTGCTTTTCATTTAAGAATTTCTATTCATTATTAATAAAATTTTGAAAAAATCAACTTGGTTACTGGCTGAAAAAGATGCTAATACAAATCTTATAACACTCAAAAAGAAACCAAAACCAGTCTAAAACAAAAAAGCATCCCAATTTTCAACAAAGAAAAAAGGAAAGCTTTCCATTGGTTTAACTACTTAAACCTTTGATAGACTACTACATCTATCAAAACAACACAACTAAATTTTATTGCTAAAAAAAGCTCCAATCTCTCGGAGCTTTAGCAATTTTAGCGGTCTGGACGGGACTCGAACCCGCGACCTTCGCCGTGACAGGGCGACATTCTAACCAACTGAACTACCAGACCGTTGCTTTATTGCGAGGGCAAATATACATTGCTTATTTAATATGTCAAATGTTTTTTTAGTTTTTTTTGAAAAAATTACTTTTATTAAAATCTTTGACGCTCTATCATGTAGGTGGTCAATATATTATCGAAATTTTTATTAGTATCTGCTTCAACATACTTTATTTTATATTGACCACATTTTAATCTAATTGCATTAAAATAATCATTAACTGCTGTTTTATAAGAGTCTTTTATGTTTTCTGCATATAAATTAATATGCTCACCAGTTTCAACATCAACATAGCGTTTTGGAGTGTTATCAAAATCGAATAACAGCTCTTTTTCTTTATCAAATACATGAAATAAAACCACTTCATGTTTATTATGTTTTAAATGCCTTAAAGCATCAAACAGTTTGTCTTGATCCACATCTGTTTGCAACATATCAGTAAATAAAAAGACTAACGAACGTCTTTTTATTTTCTCAGCAATTTGGTGCAAATAGGTATAGGTTTTTGTCTGTTTTTGTTCTGGCTTGGAAATAACTAACTCGCTTAATTGATGCAATAACATATGATGATGTCTTTCGCTGCCTTTCTCTGGTGTATAAAAACTATACGAATCACTATAAACACTTAATCCTACTGCATCTCTTTGTTTCTTTAATATATGCATTAAAGATGCAGAAGCTAATGCTGTAAATGCTATTTTATTTAAATTATCTATAGAAAAAGATTTCATTTCAGGAAAATGCATCGAGCTACTATTGTCGATAATTAAATGACATCTTAAATTGGTTTCTTCGTCGTAACGTTTTGTATAAAGTCTATCTGTTTTAGCAAAAAGTTTCCAATCTATATGCTTGGTACTCTCTCCTTGATTATAGATTTTATGTTCGGCAAATTCTGCAGAAAATCCATGAAAGGGACTTTTATGCATCCCAGAAATAAATCCCTCAACAACCTGTTTGGCTAGTAAATCTAGGTTTTTAAACCCTCCTGTTTTATTAAGTTCTTTTTGTAAATCCATTAGTTTTTGTCGCAAGAGTCACTTTTCACACTTCAACTGTGCTCAGCACAAGTTGGGAAGCATTCAACATTTCTATTAATACATATCAATCTTCTAAACTAAAAAAGGTTTGCCGTTAAAGCAAACCTTTTATCTTTTCTTTTAGTAAGTATCTTATAAAAGTGAATCGATAGCATCTGTATAGGCACTTTTTTGTGCTACACCTACTTGTCTTCCTACTACTTCTCCATTTTGAAATACTAAAACGGTTGGAATATTACGAACACCGTATTTGGCAGCAAATTCTTGATTTGCATCAACATCTACTTTTCCTACAACAGCTTTACCATCATATTCTGTACTAATTTCGTCAATAATTGGCCCAACCATTCTACATGGTCCACACCAAGCTGCCCAAAAATCTACCATAACTGGCTTGTCACTCTTTAATACTGTTTCTTCAAACGTTGCATCTGTTATCTCTAATGCCATAATTTATAATTTAATAGGTTCTACTTCTGTTTATTATGCAATATTAGTCAAAAATTTTGCCAAAGCTTACACCCTGACAATTTGTTTTATTTATCCTTAGATTACTTGAAGCTATACTGACAATATTGGCATCTTAATCTAAAAAGAAACAGGCGTAATAATTATATGCAACCCAAAAGTTGCGTATAGTTATTTTTTATGCTATTTTAGCAATCAACAAGTTGCATGCCTGCCTGATGATTGGTAAGTTAATAAATCCAAATATTATGAAAGATGTCATTATTAAAGAAAAAATATTTAATCATTCCATAGACATAGTATGGAATGCCATTTCTAAAAAAGAAGAAATTTCTAAATGGTTCATTAAAACAGATTTTAAAGCAGAAAAAGGATATCAATATAGGTTTTCATCTGAATCTAACAAAAAAGACTGTACAGATATTACTGGAACAGTTGTTGAAGCATTCCCATATACATTAATTTACACCTGGTTGGTAGCAGGTACAAATATAGAAACTACGATAACCTGGAAATTAGAATCTGTTACTGAAGGCACTAAATTATATTTAGAACATTCAGGAATTTCCAAGTACAAAGGAGATACTGCTATAACAATGTTTGAAAGTTTTAATGGTGGCTGGAACGGTTGTATCAATCAATTAGAAAATTACTTAAAGCTAAACATGAATGCAGGATAGAAGCACGATACTTTTTAAAGCCATTGCAGATCCTACTAGGCGAGATATATTTCATGCCTTAGTGATTGCTACATCTGCATTAACTATTTCGCAAATTTCAAATCAATTTGAGATGAGCAGACAAGGAGTTACTAAACACATTAAAACTTTGGAGGAAGCTGGTTTAGTTTATATAGACGGAATAGGTAGAGAACGTTTTTGCAATGCCAATATAAAACCTCTTAAGGAACTTCATAAATGGTTTAGTTTTTACGAGCAATTCTGGGACGATAAATTGGACAATTTAGGAGACTACTTAGATTCTAGAAATACTTAATTTCTTTTTTTAAGTTTTTTGATTAAAAACCAGATTTTATGCACAATACATGTATTTCATCGATGTTTTTGTTGTTTTTATCGATTTTTTGTTTATGTTTGCATTAGTCAAAAATATAATCGCCCCGATTTAACCAGCTTATTATGAAAAAAAAATTCTCAATAATACAAATTGTATTCATTTTTTGTTTTTTATTTTTCCAAACATTCCTTGTCGCACAAAAAGATATTTACTTAGTCATAGGTCAATCTAATGCTGCTGGTAGAGCTACCATTGAAGCAGAAGACATGGTCACACTTACTGGTGTAGATCTTTATAACGGTACAGCTTGGGAAAGTGCCGTAAATACGGCTGCCGCTGACGGTGGATTAAACAGATATTCTACCATTCAAAACCCTTCGCAAGACCAAGGTTTAAATTTCGCTTATACTTTTGGTCGCATGTTAAACGAAGTTACTGGTGATCAAATTGGATTAGTAGTTAATGCCAGAGGAGGAACTAGTATTAATTCATGGGCTAAAGGTCATACAGATGACTATTACGGAGAAGCCATTAATGAAATTACCGCAGCATTAGCATTAGGCGGCTCAACACTTAAAGGTGTTTTATGGCACCAAGGGGAATCTGACAGAAATGATGCAGGTTATATAGCTAAATTAACAACATTAATAAGCGACTTAAGAACTGACTTAGGAATAGCAACATTACCTGTTATTGTTGGTCAATTAAGTATGCAAAGAACAGATAACGGAACTTTCAATTCCAACATTGAAGCATTTGCAGTAAGCAATACAGATTATGCTGCAACAGATGGTTTACAAACTTTAGATAGAACACATTTTAATTCAAATGCGCAACGCGTTTTAGGTTATCGTTATGCCGCAAAAGTTTTAGAAATGGTGTATGGCTATACCTATATTCAAAATGAAATAATGTACGTAACGGAGGATGGCTATGTTCGTAGTGGAACAAATTGACCCGTCCTAAAATAAGGCTACATAATTTTAAACATTATGTATAGAAATGACAAAGTGATCAGACGGTATTCAGAACCTTTTAAACTGAAAATTTTAGCCGAACTTACAACCGGAAAACAC
>NZ_JBJFLO010000005.1:0-320709 GCF_045363175.1 Xanthomarina sp. GH4-25 | reverse complement strand
AGGGTTTATGGTGATATCAAAAAATGTTGTGTCGAAACATGAGGTATTTAAATTGTTTTCAATTCTAACAAAAATAGTTTCATTAAAAGGTGTTTGATTGTAGTATGGTTCTGGAAGTTCTGCCGTATTATCAATAGCATCTATTAGAGTTGGATGATAGGTGATTGTATAAGCAGACGCATCTTGACCATCTAGAACTGTTGCATCGTATTCATGTAAATTTATGTCTATTTGCCCATTGGAAACATTGCCATCGGTATCATCATCACAAAATTCCTGAGGGCTTATAATGTTTGCAGTTGGTGTGTTAAAAACTTCAATAAAAAAAGAAGAAGTGTCATGGCAACTTGGACTTCCTATTAAATCAACTCTTGTAAATATTTCTTGGGGATTGGATGTGTTTGTATACAGTCCGGTAATTTCATTTTGATTTAAATCGGCATCAATTTGAGATTCAAAATAACGAACGCTATAATGATTAGTATCTTGTACATCTAAAACATTAACATCTTGTGCAGAAAAATCAAACTGCCAAATAGCATCGTTATTGTTATCGCAAACATCAATTTTAGGAGCAAGATTTGCTACAGGAATTGGAAAGTATTCTATTGTAGCTTCGCCTTCCAAAAAGTCGCAACCACCTGTATTTAAATCAATTAAAACTTCATAAACTCCATTTTGATTGATGTCTAAAAAGTAATCTGTATTTGGTAAAGGAATGTCATTGAATGTCCATGAGTAAATGGCACCTGGAATTTCTTCAGCCATTAATCTGTAATTTTCTCCAAGACATAAGGGTAAATAATTAGTTGCTAATGGCGTTACCGTATTGTTAATAATATCTATTTTCTCTACAAAGAAAGACGATATAAAGGGAGGTAAGCCTTGTGTTGAATTACGACCACCTAAATCAACCGCATTGTTTTGATAATTGCATGCGCCTCCAATTTCATTTGGATTGTTGATAACACTTAAAAAGGGGTGACCTTGGGTGTAAGTAGCAGCCATAGATCGATAAATTTTCCCATTTGGACCTAATTGTAAGGCGCTTCTATATAAATTTTGTTGGTCTATTAAAACTTGTGAGCCAATAATATTTGCAGCTGTTAAATTAAACTGAGTTAATGCTGAAAAATGGCTTGAAGGCAAATGATCTGTAGAACTAAAATTATCGTTTGATGAAGACGCATACAACAATTGACTGTTTGGCGAGAATTCAATTCCATAAGGTTCGTCGTACGGGCTATTTATAAGTAGTCTCTGATTATTGCTTACAATACCAGAATCTTTGTCGAAATCGAATAAAAATAAGCCGTCTGGTTGCACATTGGCGCAAGCTAATTTTTCTCCATTTGGAGATAGTTTTAAATAACCTCTAGAATCTGTAATGCCTAAATTATTAAAGGTTGATGTAATAGCTGTGGTATTTACACCAGCAGTTGTTACTTCGAATGCATGAAATGTATTTAATGGTGATGTTGAAGTTCCATTAGGGTTAGATAAAGAAATAACCCAGACAGCTTGAGAATCGCAATCTTTTAAAACGGCTGAAACTTTCTCTGAACATTGATGTAATAAATTAATATTTTTTTGAGTAATTGCTCCTAAACCTCCATCAAGAGTCATATCCACTTCTGAATATTTTAAACCCGTAAACGATTGATTGGATCCAACTGTAAAAATGTAATAAATTTCTGAATCATTTGGTTTTGGGACTACAATGGCAGATTGCGAACTTGAAGGATCTCCTAAAAGACCAAATCCATTACTCATAATACTATGTTGCCTATTATAAACTCTAATTCCATCAGTATAGAATAGTAAATCACCATTACTATCTGAAATAGAAGAGCAACCTTCAATGGTATCTAATTGCCCATCGTTTAAAGCGTTGACAGAACCATCATTAGAAAATTGAATACCAGCATTTTCGCCAAAGTACCAATTAGAAGCTTCCTCTTGAGAATAAGTTAGCGTGGTACAAAATAATAGAATGTAAGCAAATAGTTTTTTCATCTAGAGAGATATAGCTACCAAAGGTATTATAAATCTCGCTTTTTTAATAATCTATAGGATAAAAAGATAAATATAGCAGTCCAACACAAGACAATAGCAATTTCGTACCAATGTACTCCATAGTCGTACATTAAATCTGCTTTGTCAGGAAACTTAGTCATCATGACTCTTTGAAATGGTTGGTCTATTAAATTATACATGGATTTTAATGGAAAGAAATTCTGAATTTTACCAGCAATATCCATGTTTACTTGCCAAGAAATTAAACCAAAAATAATCCATTCTAAAATATAAAGAATAAACAAAAAAGCTAATGCAAATGCTGAACGTTTTACAAGCATTCCAAAAAACAAACACAAGCTAAAAAAGCCAATTAACTTCACAAAATAAGCTACAAGAAAATTAGTTTCTCTTATAATTATTGATGCTTCTGTATAACTTGAATAATATAAGCCAATAAAAAACGATGCTATAGCTATTAATAAAGTGGCAACTAAAGAAAAGAAAAGGATGGTGTAAAATTTAGAAAGTATAAATTCTTTTTTGCTTAATCCATCTATTAAATTTTGTTTTAAGGTCTTGTTGCTGTATTCATTACCAATCATACTTACAACCACTATGGCAAAGAAGAATTTGAATTGCGATGCGAAAAAAGTTGTGATATGCCAAATTATTGGAAAGTTGAAAATGCCTAATTCTCCTAGTTCTAAGGTGAAAAAACCAAAGAAATTTATTTTTATAGACGATAGTATTAATACAGTAAATGGTAATACAAAAGATACAAAGATTAATATTTTACTGGTTCTGTTTAAAAGCAGTTTTTGTAATTCTAGATTTAAAAGTCTTAACATGAAATTGATTTTGATTGGATGAATTAAAGTTTATCTGTAAGTTGTAAAAATTGTTCTTCCAGACTTTCCTTACGTTTTACTAAATGAGATAATACAATCCCTTTTTCAAACATCAGTTTATTGAAAGTTACAGCCTCCATAGGTTCATTTAAAAAGACAGTGATTAGTTGATTTTCTACTTTTAAAGTTCCAAAATCTGGATTCGATTTTAAGTAAGCTATAAGTGCATCCTCATTTTCACATTTTAATTCAAAAAAACCATGGCTAGAAATCATTTCATCTACACGACCAGAATAAAGTTTTTCACCTTTTCTTAATACAACTACGTGAGAACATACTTTTTCAACTTCATCTAACAAGTGTGAAGCTAATAAAATAGTTGTGCCCTCACTGGCAATATCCTTAATTATTTGTCTAATTTGATGAATTCCTTGAGGATCTAATCCATTTGTAGGTTCGTCTAAAATTAAAATTTCAGGATCGTTTAGTAATGCTGAAGCTATTGCTAATCGTTGTTTCATCCCTAAAGAATAGGTGCTAAACTTATGGTTTTTTCTATCTAATAAATTGACCACTTCTAGCTTTTCGTCAATTTTTGAATAATCCACACCTTTTATTTTACAAACCAATTTTAGGTTTTGAGCTGCTGTCATATATGGATAAAAGTTTGGACGCTCTATAATGGCTCCAACTTTTTTTAAGGCATTATGCGTAGAAACGGTTCCATTAAACCATTTAAAGTCTCCAGAAGTTTCATTTACAACGTTTAAAACAATGCCTAAAGTGGTAGATTTCCCACTGCCATTGGGTCCAAGAATACCATAAACATTGCCTTTGTTTATGCTGAACGACAAATCTTTGACGGCTGTTAAATGGCCAAATTTTTTAGTGAGATGATTAATTGAAAGAATTGGTTCCAAATTATTTTAGTTTTTTGATTGATCCCGATAATGTACTCGGTAACAGTTAGTATTTATATGACGAGTGTCTTTTAAAAATGTTACAACCATAAAAATAAAAGCTTAAATTTGAAGAACTTATTTTTTTATGGAAGACTTAAAGATATCAAAAAAAAAACCATCTTATCCAGTTAGTGAAAAACTACACCAATATCTCACAGAATATAATAGAAATATTAGGCTGCCAATTTTTTATGACGACTTGCTACGTTTTCAAGGATCTATTGTGGTATATGATAAAAATGATGTCGACACCCTTTGGATTCGTGTGTATTATAATGAATTTGAACGTGAAGAAATTGACTTAAGTCTTAAAAAAGTTTACACCATTTTACATAGTGATGGAAACGAAAAGACCATTCCATTTTTAACTGTTGATGCTGTTGATTATTGCACCTTTGGTAACTCGAAGCCTTTTCGTGTAAAAGTTAGAAATATTTTAAACGATAATTTTACTTATTTCTATGTAAAAAAAGCAGATGCTTCAAGAATTTATGGTTTGGAATTAGAACATATGCTGTCTCCTTATAATCTGAATTTTTTAGTACATAAAGACACCTTAATTGAAGAGCATATAGCTGGAATTCCAGGCGATGAATTTATAAAAAACATGTTGCCAGAATGCAATCCGTTAGAGAAATCTCAAATTGCTAAAGAGTTTGTAAAATTTAACGAACGTTGTACAATTAGGCTTTTAGGAGATATGAGGTCTTATAATTACGTAATTGTTCCTACTCACGATTTCGATCAAGTGGTTTATAAAATTCGAGCCATCGATTTTGATCAACAATGTTATGAAGGGAAGTTTAATATTTACAAGCCTCAGTTTTTTAAAGAAAACCTTGAAATGGTTAAGTTGGTAACTGAAAAGTTTCAAGCAGAATCTATAGACCAATACAAACTAGAAGAGCGTTCCATTATGGCAAAACGATTGATAAGTTATCATGATAGAATTGAGCAATTAATAGCTTGTATGATTGGAGATACACTTTCAAAACCAGAATACGTTAAGATGTTGAGAGAAGGTATTTATGAGTTTACTTCAGATATCAATTTCAAAAAAAGCAAAACTATGGGAGATATCTTAAAATATGCACTTGATTTTGTAAAACGAAATTACGAAGATGTAAACATGAAAAACTTTTACTAGAATGCTTACTGATTATGTGTTTATTTAAGTTTTGTGAGCTTGTTTAGTTAAAAACCACTCTTAGTTTTATCTTCTTTTTTGGAAATTAATTCCAATTCTCATTAAAGTCTAAATTATCGTAATCTTCTGGATCGAAATCGTCATCAAACTCATCGTTGTAATCGTCTAAATTTTCAGCTTCAAAAGATTTTTCTGGAGCTTCATCAGGAATCTGACCATGCACAAACATCAGGTTTGGGTAATCTGTGCCTTCTGCTTCTTCAACAATTTCTGCAAGTTCCACCAAAAAGGTCCACATGCTTAGAAAATCGTAAATGTAGATTAGTCTTGTACTTTCTTTATGAGTAACAGTATTAATTAAGGTGTCACCCATTAATCGAACTTGATTAGCTACTTCACTCATATCAAATAAAGAAATTTCTTCACCTTGATTCCATTCGTCATCGCTTAAATAAAACGAAGCCATTTCACTGCCTTCAAAACCAAAAGCTTGAGTAATAGTGTTGTGAAAATCTTCTAAAGTGTCAGTTTCACGAATTTCAATATCTCTAAAGATATCACCTTCAGAGTCGTGGTCAAGTATAATTCTAAATCTGTAAATCATTTTGCAAAGATAAGTTATTTTCAACTATTTACTAAAACGATGTAAGGTAAAAGTCATAGCCGATAGTAAGAAAAATGCCCCTACTTGATGCGCTACTCCTAACCATAATGGTACTTGATAAATAATGGTAAAAATGCCTAATAAAAATTGAATTCCAACTAAAATAAATAAACTATCCACAGCTTTATTTTGATAGTTGGTTAGTGTCATTTTTTTAGCCTGATACCAAATAATTATAATGAAAACAACCACTATATATGCAAATGTTCTATGTATAAATTGAATGCCACTTGGGTTTTCGATAAGGTTTTTATAAAACGGTTCTAAAATATAAACAGTTTCATGCATGAATTTCCCTTCGTTCATAAAAGGCCAATGATTATGTAATAAACCAGCTTTTAATCCAGCGACAAAAGCTCCATAAACAATTTGGAAAATTAAAATGAGATAGCCAACAATAATTAGGTTTCTAAATTTCTTGTTAACTGTTTTTCTTTCAGGGAAAATTAAATCCAAAGCCACCCATAAAGTTGCAGCAAAAGTTAAAAAAGCGGTTGTTAGATGTGCTGCTAGTCTATAATGACTCACATCTGGCATATCGACCAAGCCACTCTTTACCATATACCAACCTAAAAAACCTTGAAATCCTCCAAGCAATAATAAGACAATACATTTTTTAATGGTTTTTTTAGTAAGTTGTTTCGTTAATAGAAAATATAGAAACGGAATAAAGAATACAAGTCCTATTAATCGACCTATAACACGATGTAACCATTCCCAGAAATAAATGCCTTTAAAATCTTCTAAGGTGAAGTGCGAATGTAACTTTTGGAATTCAGGATATTGCTGATATAACTCGAATGCCTCTTGCCATTCTGCTTCTCCAATTGGAGGAATGGTTCCGGTTATTAATTTATAATTTGAAATTGATAAACCTGAATCTGTTAATCTGGTAATGCCTCCAATAATAACCATAATGAAGATTAAAACACAACCTGTTAATAGCCAGTAGATGACTTTTTTATTATCCTTTTTCATTGTCGATTAATTCTTTTTTAAAACAAATACTATTTTCAATATTTTTATAAGGTCCGTAGTTTGGAATTATTTTATAACCCTTCTTTTTATAAAACTGAACAGCCTCTACCTGTCTAAATCCAGTTTCTAAAATACATGTGGAATAGTTTAATTCTTTAGCCCACGTTTCTAATGCAGTTAAAATGTTTGAGGCGACGCTTTGCTTTCTATTTTCTGGAAGTGTAAACATGCGTTTAACTTCTACACTGTTGGATCCATATTCTTTAAAAGCGCCACAACCAATAGGTTTGTTGTCTAAATAAGCAACAATTGTATGTTTTAAAACATCGATGTTATTAAACTGATTGTAAAAATCATGCTCTTTGCCATCCATAATTTTTAAGTACGCATTTAGTTGTTTTACTAAGTAAACAAAATCAATGTTTTTAGAATTTGTTCTAACTAATTTAAACATGATTACTTCTTTACTTTTAATCCTAATTTTTCACCTTCTTTAAGCATCAATTGGTATGCTGCTTCAAAGTCGTTTGGAATGTCTCCTTCAAGAATCGCTTCTTTAATCGCTTCTTTAATAGTACCAATTTCTCTACAAGGTTTTAAGTTGAAAGTTTCCATGATTATTTCTCCAGAAACTGGTGGTTGAAAGTTTCTGATATGATCCCGTTCTTCAACCTCAATTATTTTATTTCTAACAATTTTAAAGTTGTTATGGTATTTTTTAAACTTTTTTGGATTCTTTGTAGTTATGTCTGCTTCACAGAGTGTCATTAAATCTTCTACATAATCTCCAGCATCAAAGACCAATCTTCTAACGGCAGAATCTGTAGCCATATCTTCAGCTAAGACAATAGGCCTTGAGCTCATATAAACCATTTTTTGCACAAATTTCATTTTGTCATTTAAGGGCATTTTTAAGCGCTTAAATAAATGATACACCATTTTAGATCCCTTAAATTCGTGACCATGAAAAGTCCAACCTATCTTTTTATGAAACTTTTTGGTTGGTGCTTTTCCTATATCATGTAATAAAGCAGCCCAACGTAACCATAAGTTGTCTGTGTTTTTACTAATATTATCAACTACTTCTAAAGTATGGTAAAAATTATCTTTATGTTTTTGGCCTTCAACTTCATCAATACCTTTTAAGGCAGTTAATTCTGGTAAAATATATTCCAGTAATCCTGTTTCTTCAAGTAGTAAGAAACCAATAGAAGGTTTGCTGCTTTCTAGAATCTTGTTTAATTCAACAACAATACGTTCATTGGTTATAATTTTAATTCGTTCTTTGTTTTTTGAAATGGATTTAAGCGATTCTTCTTCAATTTTAAAGTTTAGTTGAGTTGCAAAACGAATGGCTCGCATCATGCGTAACGGATCGTCACTATAAGTGATGTCTGGATTTAAAGGCGTACGAATAATAGCCTCTTTTAAATCTTGAATACCATTAAATGGATCTAATATGTTACCATAATTATCTTCAGATAAATCTAAAGCCAAAGCATTAATAGTAAAATCACGACGGTTTTGATCGTCTTCTAACGTGCCATTTTCAACAATAGGATTTCTGCTGTCTTCGTTATAACTTTCTTTTCGTGCGCCAACAAATTCAATTTCAATATCTTCAAAACGCAACATGGCAGTGCCATAGGTTTTAAAAACTTGAACTTTAGGGTTGTTTGGTAAATTTTTAGCGACTTGTTTTGCTAATTCAATTCCAGATCCAATAGCTACAATGTCTATGTCTTTTGCTGTTCCACGTTGTAGGATATAATCTCGAACAAAACCACCAATAACATAAGCATCTAGTTGAAGTTCTTTTGCAGATTTCGAAATAATCTTAAAGATTGGGTTTTTTAATGCTTGTTTGTAATTCATATGTGTTTCAAATTCCAAAATATACAAGAACAAAACTTCAAAAAGGATTTTTGGCTTTTGGTACTTGAAATTGGGAATTTATTTTCTTATAACCTGTACTTTTCCATCATTGCTCAATTTAATAATAGACGATGGTTTAGCACCTATTTTTTCATCTGGCAAATTTACAACATAGTCCACACCTTTTAAAATGTCTTCATGTATTTCTTTAAAGGATTTTGGCGTAGGTTGTCCACTAATATTTGCTGAGGTTGAAACAATAGAACCATTAAATTTCCGAAGCAGCTGAAAACAAAAATCATTATCTGGAATTCTTATAGCAATGGTATTATCTTCTGCAATTAAATTTTTAGCTAAATTTTGTGGCTCGTCATAGATAATGGTAATAGGGTTGTCTTCAATATCCATGAAGTCGAAAGCTGCTTCAGGTATTTTTTTGACGTATTTTTTCAGCATTCTATCGTCTGCTACTAGGCATATCAAAGCTTTGCTGTCGCTACGTTTTTTTAGTTTGAAGATTTTTTCAACAGCTTCTTCATTCGTTGCATCACAACCAATTCCCCAAACTGTATCTGTTGGGTAGAGTATTAGACCACCTTGTTTTAAGGTGTCTAATGCCAAATTTAAAATAGTATGGTTAATCACTATTATTTATTTTGAAGATTTTTAATCAAGTCATCTCTTAATTTAAGATGCAAGTCTTTGTTTTTAACTGAAGCTTTAAGAAATTGTTGTTGAAGTTCTTCTTTTGGTGTTTCTTCAATTTGTTTTATGGTAAACGTATGAAATAATTCGATTAATCCAGACAAACGACTTGTGTCTCTTTCTGGATGAATAAAAACAACAGGAGTACCAAATGCTAAACAAGGTAAAGCTACATGAATTCTAGAAGTTACAACTAGTTTAGCTGCTGCATATTTTGCCAACAGATTTTTTGCAATTTCAAATTTTTCTTCATGGGTTGTTGCTTCAAAGTTTTGATTTGAAACATAAATAGCATCTTTTCTAAGCTGACTAGGAACTAGTTTTTTTACTAGTTTTCTTGTTTTCTTTTTAAATAATTCCTTTTTCGTTTTTTTAATAACCACTTTATGAGGGTTACGAATTTTTTTCCATGGAATTTTTTGTCCTTCATCTACAACATCATTTTTATGAGATAAAATATCACAAAAAATAACATCGGCTTTTTCATCTTTTAAATATTGATTTTTTTCTAAAGTAAGAGTTAAACAACCCGAAAAATAAGCATCTACTCCTTTGCTTTTTAAGAGTTTTTCTGTGAATTTATCACGACAACCAATGGGTTCATGTTTTTTATAATATGCAATAGATTTTTTATTAGTCATTAATCTTTTTGCATGCTCGTTAATATGAAATGAAATAAACTCTGGAGTTACATGTTCACTTGGAGGCCAATGTTCGGGATGGTGCATAAACCAACCATTTAAGATGACATATAAATCTTCAGAAACTTTATCGAGTTTTTCTCTGCTTACCAACTTGTCAACATGAGGCAAAAAGTGTAAGGCAGCCAAACTTTGAATATAATCTCCAATATTAGATTCTTTGTCGCGATATTTAAGCAGGCCATATTTCATAAAGTAATTGTTGTTTTTTTTTAATTAATTTTATGTTACGTTAATAATAATTAAAATTAATTTTTGCAAAAATAATTTGTTATTAAGTCTTTGAATATATTAATAACTAAATTATTAAGGCTTTATTTTTTTTGAATAGATTTAGGTACAATTTGTTGTAATATTGCAAAAGTATATAAAAAAACAAGTATGTCATTACCAATTATACAATCTTTATGGATTGGTGGAGAGCTTTCTTTAATAGAACAGTTGTCTATATCATCTTTTTTAAAAAACAATCATGAGTTTCATTTGTACACTTATGGTGAGGTGAAAGGGATTCCAGAAGGAACCATCGTGAAAGATGGGCATGATATTCTTGATAAGAAATATATTTTTACTTATTGTAACGGTAGTTATGCTGGATTTGCAGATTGGTTTCGTTGGGAGTTATTGTATAAAAAAGGAGGTTTTTGGGTAGATACAGACATGATTTGTTTAAAACCATTCGATTTTGATTCAGATTTAGTATTTGGTTCAGAGAGTAGACAGTTAGTGTGTCCTGCTGTTTTAGGGTTTCCACCAAGGCATGAATTTAGCAAATTTATAAAAGATAGTTGTGAAAATCCGAATGATTTTTTGCCTTACGATAGAACTAAAACAAAGAAAAAAAAATTAAAACGAAAATTATTAGGTAAGGGTCGTGAAGCAATGGAATGGGGTGAAACTGGAGGCCCAGAAGGTTTTACTAAAGCTTTAGATTATTTTGGGTTAAGAGAATTAGCAAAACCTTTTGTTTTTTTCTATCCAATACATTTTGATAACTGGTATACGGTTTACGATGACACTTTTAACAAAGGGATTCATTTATTTGCAGATACTTATGCCATTCATTTATGGAATGAAATGTCTAGACGTGAAAGTTTTGATAAAAATGCGACCTTTCATAAAGACTCCTTAATCGAGCAACTTAAACGAAAGTATCTTTAGTAGACTTTATTTATAACTCTATTATTTTTAGTGTTTAGTTTTTTTGCTTTTTGTAAAAGCAATATGAATTTTATTTTTCTGAAAATTTTTGGCGATCTAAAGTATCTTAAGAATTTAAGGATTTTATCTGATTCTAGAACTTCAGCTATTCTAAAATGGTAATGAAATTCTTCTAAATGTTTGTTTAATACTTGCTTATGTCTTGTTGTTTGAACCTTTTGAAAACTGTTCTTAATCTTAGAGTTACCAATTGTTTTATCTTTTTTGTTTAGTTTCTTGTAACAGTATCTAATGACTCTTATTTTAAGATGAGTGATATATATGGAATGCATTTCTCTAATATAATCTATAGATGCATTCTGATAGTATTTTTCATTTATATACTCAATAATTTCTAAATAAGATTCTAGGTTTCTTAGTTTAAAGTCATTAGTTATAGAATTACTATTAGCTACGTTGTAATAGTAAGTTGCTTTGTTATTAAAAATAATAGCTTTTGCATGGAAAAGTGTTTCAAAAAACCACAATTCATCTTCATGAAGTATCCCTTTTTTAAAAACTAACTGATGTTTGTCTAAAAAAGATTTTCTATAAAGTTTATTCCAGACAACAGATGTAACTGGGTATTCTAATACCAGTTTTATTAAGTCCTTATTTTTAGTATTATTTAATTTTTTAAAAGGATGCGAAAAATGTTCCAAATATCCAGCCACCTGTTTGGATTGTCCCTCTGTAATGGCATTTTTTCCTATTACAAAATCTATGTCATCTTCAAATAATAACAATAAATTTTCAAGAGCTTCACTATCTAATAAATCATCTGAATCGAAGAAATAAATAAATTTTCCTTGAGCCAAATTCATCCCAGTATTTCTAGCTTCAGAAAGGCCATTGTTACTTTTATAATGATAAGTAAATTGAGGGTTTTCTTTAATGGTTTCTTTTATAATTTGTTCAGAAGCATCTGTGCTTCCATCGTTAATAACAATACACTCCCAATTGGAATATGTTTGACTTTTAACGCTCTCTAAAGCCTTTTGTATAAATTCAGAGCCATTATAACAAGGAATTATTATAGATATCAAAGGTGAATCTTTCATGATATTATTTTTATTAAACAGGATATCAAAATCATGTTGAAACAAGGTTTTTTTTTAGAAGTAATTTTAAGTATAAGTTTTCAAAACTTTTTAAAATATTTTTTTTGTTTGTGTTTCTAATAAGCTTAAACGTTTTTTCAGGATCGATCAATCCATATTTAATAAATAACTTAAATTGTTTTGATTTTTTTGAATCTATATGATAATATTTATTGATTTTATGGTTCTTTATATGTTTTTTAATTAAAAACACCCCTTCAGATTTAAAAGGTGTTTTCTTATTCTTTTTTATGAATCTAAAAAACGCAGATACAACAGGAATTTGCAGATTGAGTATATAGGTTCCAATAATTAGTTTACTTTGTTTATTATTTTCAGATATATAATATTTTTTATAGATATCCTCAATGACCGTTATATAGGACTTAAGATTATTTAAACCATAATTTTTTGTTATAGAATTTTGATTTCCAACATTGTAATAATAGGTAGTATTTGAATTAAAAACTACTGTTTTCGCTAAATGCAAAGTCTCAAAATACCATAGTTCATCTTCATGTACTATTCCTTCTTTAAATCTAAGATTGTTTGAAAAAATAAATTCTGCGTTATACAAATTATTCCAACAAACAGTTAAAAACGGACTCTTTAATGCAAGTTCTATATAATTATCATTTCGGAATACTTTGTCTGTTATTATTCCATGTTCTAGTGTTTTGCTATTTGTGGTTGTTTGTCCAATAACTTCAGCATTTTTTCCAACAACAATATCGATATCTGGTTGATATAATTTAATTAGACTTTTTAAACAGTTCTTTGCTATTATATCATCAGGATCGAAAAAATAAATACAATCTCCTTTAGCTTGTTTTAAACCAGTGTTTCTTGCAGCTGAAACTCCTTGGTTTTCTTGAGAAATTAATTTAAATCGCTTGTCTTTATTTACCCACTCTTTTATTTTATTTTCTGTGTTATCTGTACTTCCATCATTTACAATAAAACACTCCCAATTGCTGTATGTTTGGTTTAGAATACTTTCCAATCCCTTATAAATGTATTTCTCTACATTATAACATGGGATTATAATGCTTATAAGAGGCGATTTTAAGGTTTTGTTTTTAAGAGGCATTTAAAATAGAATTTTGTATAATTTAGTTTAAACTAAGTTCAATTATTTAAAATAAGCATTTAAAAAAAAGCACTACAGCATCTAATGTTGACATTTTTGAAAAGTAACCAGACTCATTTTTAATATATTTATAATAAGACTTATTATTTTCTTTACAGTTTCTTATTGTTCTTAAAATAACTTTATCAATATGCAACTTAAACATGTTTTGGTTATAAACCTGATGTGAAGTGTTTAATTTTAAGAGTGTTTTAGACGCTTCAATGGTTTTTATAATGTCATTTTTGGTTAGCTTTCTTTTTAAATTAATAGCGTTTAGATAATTATCCATATTTGCATCGTCAAATGCAATACCCAAATGAATTAATTGTTTTTTTCTAATGATTTCTTCAGATTTCTTTAAGTTTGCTGCCTTTGTTTGGCTAATGTTATTTGGATGCCATCTATAGAGTAATAAAGATTCTTGAATATTATAAAATTTTGTTTTAGCAATTAACTGACTCCATAATCTATAATCTTCAGCAGGAACAAAGTCGTTTTCAAAACGTAAATCTCCGAGGTGAGATTTTTTAAACATAACCGTTGGGTTTCCAATACAGCAATTGCTAAGCATCTGAATTTTTAATTTCTCATGAGTTTCTTCATGTTTTATAGTCTTGTTTTTTTTATCGCCAAAAAAGGTAAACCAGGTACCGCAAACACCATGTTCAGGATTGATTTTTAAAAAATTAAGTTGTTTTTCAAATCTCGTTGGTAACGCAATATCATCAGCATCAAGTAAAGCAATATACTCTGTTTTTGCTAATGTTATGCCTTCGTTTCTTAAATTAGCAGGTCCCACATTTTCTAATTTAGTTACAACTTCTATTCTAGAATCTTTTTTTTTGTAGTCTTCTAATATTTTGGCTGTTTGGTCTTGAGAATTATCATTTAAAACTAAAAGTTTGAAATTAGAAAATGTCTGACCAAGAACACTATCAATAGATTCTGATATGAATTTTTCACCATTATAAACAGGCATTATTACAGTTAAATCAGGCATTTTACGACAATTTAAGTAACAAAAGTAGTTATTTCTAAGGCATAAACTATATTTGTAAAAAATAATCCATGAAAAAAATTGTAGTCGGTTTTTTAATGTCTTATGATTATGAAAAACTAAGGAGTTCTATTCCTCCAGTTTATAATTATGCAGATGTCATATACTTGGCTTTAGATGAAAAGCAGCGTACATGGAAAGGAAATACTTTTAATATTGATGACGAATTTTTTGAGTGGTTAAAAAAGTTTGATGTTGATAATAAGATTATTATCTATAAAGATAATTTTTATATCCCAGAATTAACTACAATTCAAAACGATACCAGGGAGCGTTATATGTTATCTAAAAAAATGGGTATTGGTAATTGGCTAATACAAATTGATGCTGATGAGTTTTTTATAGATTTTAAAAATTTTGTTGAAACTCTTAAAAAGCATAATCGATTTTTAGAAAACCCAAAAGATCACCCTGTTCAAATAGCAGGATTTTTAATAAATATATATAAGTATTTAGAAACAGGTTTGCTTTATGTTAATGAACCTACAAAAGTCATGTTAGCTACTAATTACCCAAATTATAAATATGCACGTAATACTAAAGAACGTGTTATTTACACGAATAATGTATTGCTACATGAATGTCTGTCTAGAACTGAAAAAGAGTTGAAATTTAAGTTTGAAAATTGGGGGCATAGCGATGAGTTAAATCCAGAGTTTTTTGATAAATGGCGTAAAGCCAATGAGACTAATTATAAATCCATAAAAAATGTATTTTATTTAGACCCAGATATTTGGAAGGGTTTAGGATATTTTCCAACTCAGAACCTAAAAGAGATAAAAGACTATGTTAAAAACGACGAGAATTTAAAATTATCCTCTTCCTTTTTAATAAAAAAGAATTTTGGTCAATGGTTTAAGTTTTTAAAGATTTTTAAAAGAAGTAATATTAATTTTGAATCTTATTTCAAATCATGAGCATTAAAAGCAGTTTAATTATATCTACATATATGTGGCCAGAAGCTTTAGAACTTGTTCTTAAAAGTGTTTTAGATCAATCCGTTATGCCTCATGAAGTTTTAATTGCCGATGATGGCTCAAACCAGACTACAAAATTATTAATTGAACAGTTTAGAAGATTGTTTCCAATCCCATTGTATCATGTTTGGCATGAAGATACAGGGTTTACCAAATCAGTAATTCTAAATAAAACGGTTGCAAAGACTACTGGAGACTATATTATTCAAGTGGATGGCGATTGTATTCTACACAAACATTTTATTAAAGACCATATCGAGTTTGTGTCTCCTAACACTTTTTTATATGGTTCTCGAGTTAATATTCAGGAAGACCACTTAGATCAGCTGTTTAATAAACAGCAAATAAAATTTAATATTTTGTCTCAGGGAATTAAAAAAAGAACACGAGCCATCCATATGCCAGTTTTAAGCTTGTTATACTCAAAAAAATGGGAAGTCTCAAAAAAGTTCCGTGGTTGTAATACGTCTTATTTTAAATCAGATTTTATTTCTGTAAATGGTTATGACGAACGTTTTGAAGGTTGGGGAAGGGAAGACTCCGAATTGGCTTGGCGTTTTTATAACAAAGGTTTGAGTTCAAGACGATTGAGGTATCGAGGTATTGTGTTTCATATCTATCATGATGAAAAATCTAGAGCTCGTTTAGAGTTGAACGATGATATAGAAAAATACACGATAGTACAAAAATTAACATGGTGTGAAAATGGAGTTGACAAATATTTATAAACGATAACTCGAATACAACTAATCAATTTTTCGATACATCAACCAGAGTTGAATATAACGTTTAAACACAGAAAAGGCATTGATGTAAGCTAAGACAAAACCTTCTTTTCCATCTAAAACACCTAATCTTAAAAAGTACTGATGCATAAATCTGTACCAAGGTCTAAACAGGAAATGATACATGTTAGGTCGTACATTTTTTTCGAATAATTGTTCTGCTTGTAGTTTGCTATATTGACTTAATTTCTGATTGTAACTATCAAAATCCTTATAGGTATCGTGATCTGATGTATTTTTTAAAAGCCCTGTTTTTTCTGAGGTTTCTATCGTTTCATGAACAGAGTTTCCATTGTATTCACAATAATTTTTGTTAAAAAGTCTAATGACTTCATCTGTTTGAAATCCACTATATTTTAAGCGTTTGCCCATAAAAATAAAGTTGCGTTTGACTTTATAAGCTTTCAACGGATTTTTAGAATTTACTGTAGAAACAATCTCGTTTGCAAGAAATTCGGAGATTTTTTCATCTAAATCGAAAAATACAATCCAATCGTTCTTAGCCAATGAAATGGCATAATTTTTTTGGGCTGAAAAATTATCAAAAACACGTTGCACAACATTGACATTGTGTTTTTTTGCTAGAGCAACCGTTTGGTCTGTACTAAAAGAATCTACAATAATAATTTCGTCGGCAAAAGACAGGCTCTCAATGTAGCTTTCAATGTTGGATTCCTCGTTATAGGTTATAGCTAAAGCGCTTATCATTTATAAAATTTCAGATTTATCAAATATATTGCTAATGCCTTTATATATTTGTGTCAAAAGTAATCAATTTACATAGATTTTTTTTCAATAATAACAAGCAATGCCTAAACTACCTGTTTTAATGTATCATAGTGTGAGTGCGAATCTTGAAGAGAGTCAAGGCTTAACTATTGCTGTTTCAAAATTGGAAGAACAATTTGCTTTTTTAAAGGAAAACGGTTATCAATCACTTCATTTTAAGGATTTTCAGGATATAAAAGATCTAGCAGATTTCCCTAAGAAAGCCGTTATCATTACGTTCGACGATGTATATGTTAATCAGTTGGAATTGGCTTATCCATTGCTGAAAAAGTATGGTTTAAAAGCCTGTTTTTATGTGCCATTTAAATATGTTAATGGAACGGATTCTTGGAATACAGATGAAGAAGCTATTATGTCTGTAGCGCAATTAAAAACCTTAGATCCTGAAGTTGTGGAGCTTGGATTACATAGTTATTCTCATAAAAAATATCATGAAATGACTCCCGAAGACATACAGGCCGATTTTGATTTATGTAAAAAATTTATAGTTAAAAATAAACTAGAAGTACACAATACGTTGGCTTATCCATATGGAAAATACCCAAGAAAAGGAGAGGAGATAAAGCAATTTTTTAGGCTACTAAATAAAAACCAAATAGCTTATGGTTTACGAATTGGAAACAGAGTGAATTCATTTCCTTTTAAGAATAATTACGAAATTCAACGATTGGATATTAAAGGAGAAATAAGTTTGGTGACTTTTAAGCGTAAACTAAAGTTTGGTAAACTGTTTTTCTAAACATTTATCTGATACCTTTTTGTAGCAACATGAGTTTTACATAACGTGAAAAAACGCCATAAGCATTAATGCTGGCAACTGCTAATCCAGGAATACCATCCATAAAACCTCTACGCAAAATATAACTGCTAAAAAAACGGTAAAACGGTTTAAATGCTAAATGAAAGTAAGTGGTTTTTTTTTCTTTATTTAAGAGTTGTTCGGCTTGAAACCAAGCATAACTATCTTTTTTACTTATGTAATGCATCAAACCTTTGTAAGTGAAATGTAAAACTGGGTTTTTAAGTTTCCCAATGCTGCCATCAACTATGAGTTTTTCGTGAACCGAACCTTCAAAATGGCATTTTTCTCTAAGGACTAATCTGGTCACATGATCGCTATGATGATACAAAAACCGATTCATATAAAAATGAGGAAAATTGAGCTTGTATCCAGCATGTTTTCCAGAATCCATAGCTTCAAGAATTTCTTGCTTTAACTTGTATGTAATACGTTCGTCACCATCAATAAATAAAACCCATTCTCCAGTAGCATATTGAAGTGCATGGTTTTTCTGATTGGAAAAGTTATCGAATTTTCTGCTTAATATTTTACAGCCAAAAGCTTCAGCTATCTCTACTGTTTTATCTGTACTTAAAGAATCTATCACAATAATTTCATCGGCAAAAGAAACCGAAAGAAGCGCATTTTTTAAATAGGCTTCCTCGTTATAAGTAGGAATGATGACAGATAGTTTTTTCATGGCAATTAAAGCTTCAAAGGTAATTATTATTTTGAACTAAAATCTACTCTTATATAATCAGATTCATCTGGTGGTCCAGCAAGAATTTGTATATAAGGTTTTTCAGACATTGTCATGATAGTAGATGCAAAGGTAAACCCATAACCATTGTTATTATTTGTTCTACAAACAGGGTTGTTTTTATCGTCTTTAGAGCGCAAGGCATCCATTATCTGTTTGTCATTAATTACAGGGGTATTAGCTAATCTAGTTTCAACGGCACTTAACCTTTTATAACTATTTGAGTTAGTGGGTTTTTTTTTCAAATTTGGATTGTATTTTTCAAACCATGGTTTTATATCATCGTTTACTATAGGGTGATTTGTGTGATAAACTGTACCATTTTCATTTAATGGATTATATCTAACGACTTTATTTGAAGAAGCTTCAAAATCGTAAACTTCACCTTTTATGCCTAAGATATAATTTTGTCCTGAAGCGTGATTTACAGTTTGGATAAAGGATAATAAATCTTCTTTATCTGTAGTATTTATAATGCGTCTTATAACAAACGCTACAGGTAAACCTTTTGCTGAAGCATTTAATTGCATGATTGTATTAACACAAACACCAATTCCTGTTTCGTTCATGCCATTTAATGCAATTAATCCAGGATGTGTTAAAATTAATTGTTCCGGACGATTTTCTGTTTTATTTAATCGCATGAGTACTTGAAAACCATCAGTATAATTTTCAAGATCCATGTTTTGTGAGATATAACCTGGATTCCCATTTCTAGCTGGTACGCCTAAACTACTACAATGATGGTTGTACAGATTGTCTAGATAAACCCAAAACTCATCGAGTAAATTCAAAACAAACACATCATTGAAATTTTGTTCAGAACCATCTGCAATTCCTTTTACTTCTTCATATAGGTCTGGTGTCCATTTTTTAATGGCTTCATCAAAATTAGCATATTCAAAGAACTCTGCCACAACTAAATCTGCATCTTTTCCTAACGCATTAGAAGTGTTTTCTTTCCATGCACTAATGATGTCTCCAATTTCTTCTTTTAGTTTTTTGCCATGTTGTAAGCCAAGGTCATAACCACTTCCTGAAAGCGTAATTATTTGTAAATCTCTATTAGCTTGTTGACCAAAACTTCCAATAGACAAAAGTATTCCGAAGACTAATACTATTTTTTTCATTTTTATAATGTTGTATTGTTAGTTGTTTTTCTTAATGGCCAGCTTTCCACCAATATAAGCCATTGGAATATAAGCTCCAACAATATCAAGTATGGAGAACCAAGTAGGCGAAGGAAGCATCATAACACTGGTAATGCCACCAATTAAAAAAAAGGCACCAATTACTAAAGCGAATGTCATTTTTCGGGTTGCAGCAATTTTAGCTGCTATAAAGGCTCCAACAAGTGTTCCAAGAGCATGAGCTAAAAATGGAAATATAAAATGTTTGGGTTGAAACAAATGCATGGACTCTTTTAAACCTTCCATGGTAGTATTATCTACACCTTCTGGTGGTGGAATAATAGAGCCACTTATATTTATTAATCCCATATTGACAATGCCTCCAATAATGATTCCTGCAACTACTGCTAAAATGTTTTTTACTGTTGAATTCATGAAAAGTATTACGTTTAAGTGCTTTAACTTATGGGTTTTATCTTGATAAAGATATACTAAGATATGTAAATTAGTTGAAGCTATGGTTTAGCTGTAAAGATATATTTATTGGTAAACTAACTTAATACTGTTTCTTGAAGTTGTATTTTTATATACTTTTCATAACGTTTTCGGTAATTCTGTCGCATCTTCCATACCCAAATTCAAAAATGTTTTTATCGTTTGACAATTCGTATAGATTATTTTTAAGCATAGTCTTGGCTCTATGTAAGCGTATTTTTACATTCTCTAAACTTAAATCCAAAACTATGGCAATTTCTTTTAAACTCATGTCTTCAAGTTCTTTCAAAATATAGACTGTTTTATATTTTGTTTCTAAACAATCGATGGCATTTTCCAATAATTGTTTTGCTTCTTGTCTAATCATTGTTTGCTGTGGATTTAATTGTTTATCATCTGGAATTTCTAAAATACTGTTTTTATTTTCATTGCCTGTTTGCTCTTTTAAATGATTTAGTTTGCCTTTTTCCCTTATTCTAGCTAAGGATTCGTTTATGCCAATTCGAATTAGCCATGTTGAAAAAGAAGATTCTAATTTAAATTGATACAGTTTGGTAAATGCCTTGATATAGCTATTTTGCATAAGGTCTTCAATTTCAGCTTCATCTTTTAAATAGCTTCTAATAACGCGATATAATTTTTGATTATTTCTTTTAACTAAAATTTCGTAAAGCTCTTTTTCTCCTTTAAGTACACGTTTTATGACTTCTGATTCTTTTATTTTATGATTGTTGTAATCGTTGATATTTATAGCTTCCATTCTATTGTCTTTTAGTATTGGATAATAAAAGTTAAAAAAAGATACAAAATTTTGTATCCTTTTTTAAAATCCTTCATCAAAAGACTAAACAATTAAAAATATATAATTATGGATTCAAATGTAACGTTAGTTAGAAACTTATTAAAATGCACTTTTGGTTTGGTGCCAATTGTTGCGGGATTAGACAAATTTGCTAATATTTTAACCAATTGGAGTAATTATGTATCAGATGGTTTGGCAGCAATGTTACCATTTGAACCTACTACATTTATGATGATTGTTGGTGTTATTGAAATAGTGGCTGGTATTTTAGTATTTACAAAAACCAAAATTGGTGCTTATATTGTAACAGCTTGGCTAACTTGTATTGCTCTAAGTTTAATTTTTAGCTGGACGTTTGTAGATGTTGCAGTTAGGGATTTAGTTATGGCTATTGGTGCTTTTTCTTTAGCAAAACTGTCTGAAGTGACTGAAAGAAAAGAGTAAATAATTAGTTGATTTTTAGTCAAAATTTAAGTTTACTTATAAAGTGATGGTGATTCTCTATATGTGGCTGAAAGAATAGTGTTGCTTTTGCTTTCTCGTTTTGGTAATTGGAAACAAAGTATTTTGAGAATCTCTTCAAGCATTCCAATCGTATTCTTCTATAGTTGATTGATTCGTTTGCTTGAAGTTTTCTGTATTGGATTTGCATGATTATAAAAATTGAAAAAGAGTACTTACTTTAAATTAAGTTTTTCAATTCGTTTTCCAACAGTAAACGCTTTCATTTCTGTTTCAAGGTTATTAAAATCGGGTTGTTTTACTCTCCTAATTATTTCACCATGTTGCAATAAATAAATTTCATCGCAAGTATCTGCTAATGTAGAAAATATATGAGAAGAAATAATAACTGTTTTCTCTAATTTCTTAAGTTTTTTTATAATTTCAGTAATAACAATATTACTTTGTATATCTACGCCATTAAAAGGTTCGTCAAGAATAAAAACATCATTATTTTGTAATAATATAGCCGTTAAAACCAGTTTTTTTTTCATACCAGTAGAATAGGTTGAGGCATATTGATTTAATGGTAGGTCAAAAATATTTCTCTCTTCGATGTTAGAAATTTTTTGACTCCTTGCATTAATAAGAAGCTGTATGTATTCTTTTCCAGTAATTTTCGAAAAAATGAAAGGTTCTGTTTGTAAAAATCCTAAATGATCCTTTAACTCATTAAAAAGTGAGGATACTTTCCCTTGATGCTTTTCAAGTCCAGCTATACATCTAAATAAAGTTGTTTTTCCTGCACCATTTTCACCTACAATACCATAAGTTTTTCCTTTTTTAAATTCTAAATTAATGGAGTTTAGTACTTGTTTCTTACCATAATATTTAGATAAATTTTCAATGTTAATCATTTAAAATAGAGTTTAATCTTTTAAGAGATTGTGAGTAAAAAAGTGGGATAACAACTAATAGAATTGGTGGGAAAATTAAACTACCTGCAATTAATATGACTTGCGATATACTCATTTCATTAGGAAATGCTGAATATTTAGAAAAAACTATTGTAATAAGATACACAAGGCATAAAAGGAAAAATACAATTAGTATGTCTATTTCACTAAAAAAGAAAATACTTAAAGCTATTAATATTGGGGAAGTTAAAAGTGAAAAATAGATTAAGCAGGTTTTTGCCTTCTCGAATAAAAATTCTTTAGGAGTTAGGCTGAAATTCCAAACAAAATATTCGTTTTCAACTTTTGAATAATAAGACAAACAAGTAATTCCAATTAATAGCATCGAAAAGACACCAAGGTTAAAATTATCTACTGAAATTGCTATATATGCTAAAAAATATGCAATTGGAAAGATGAAGAAAGTGTTTCTAAAACCGACGACATATTCAAAAGGTTTTTTGCTGAATGGTGTTGGAATGGTGAATCTGAAATTGACAGATAAATCTATTAAAGCAATTAATATAAATAAAAGACTGAGTAGTGAAAACAAAACATATAACCCCTTATAGACTAAAAACAATGTAAATGGTATGCTGTAAATTATATTTTCAATGATTCTTAACATTAAAAATTTCTTTTTATTGAATATAGATTTTAGAAAATCATTTCTTTTAGGGTCGCTTAATTTTGAAACAAAACCTACAGCAATAAACAAGAAGATATAACTAGCAAATTCTGTTTTTTCAAATAAATAACTAGAAAGGAAAAAGAACAAAAAAGGAATTAAAGTATAACCAATTAAGAGTGGTAGACCAAATTCAATTGTTTTCCTGTTTAATATTTTAAATTGAAGTAGAAAATAGTCTTTCATTCACAGTATTATACTAAATTAGTATGCATAAATGAGTTTGTTCAAATTATGATTACCACTTCAAACTTAACAAATTCAAATTAAAAGAGTCCTATTTAAACCTTAAAATAAATACCTGAATTATGTTTATCTTTGCTGTGCAAAAACAATAAATTGATGAACGAAATATCTATTTCTGTAATAATAAGCACCTATAATTCTCCTGAATGGTTGGCAAAAGTGTTACATGGATATAACAATCAAACGTATCAAGATTTTGAAGTTGTTATTGCAGATGATGGATCCAAACAAGAAACTATCGATCTTATTGAAACATTTAAAAAGGAGGTTTTTTATCCCATTACCCATGTTTGGCATGAGGACAACGGGTTTCAAAAGTCACAAATTTTAAATAAAGCTATTGTAAAATGTCAAGCAGATTATATTTTAATGTCTGATGGCGATTGTATTCCAAGAGAAGATTTTGTTGAAGTACATTTTAGAGAACGAGAGCTAGGATATTTCTTGTCTGGAGGCTATTTTATGTTACCTATGGAAATTTCTAAAGCCATTGACAAAAAATCTATTTTAAGTGGAGATTGTTTTAATTTAAAATGGTTAAAGTCTCAAGGATTAAGACCGTCTTTTAAAAACAACAAATTAACAGCCAGAGGCTTAAAGTCTTGGTTTTTAAATACAATAACGCCAACAAATGCCAGTTGGAATGGACACAATGCTTCTGGATGGAAAAAAGACATTGTTGCTATTAATGGTTTCGACGAACGTATGCAATATGGTGGACAAGACAGAGAGTTAGGTGAACGTTTAATGAATCTAGGAATTAAAGGTAAACAAATTAGATACAGTGCTGTTTGTATCCATTTAGACCATCCAAGAGGTTATAAAAATCAGGAGTCGATTAATAAAAATCTTGCCATTCGAAAAACAACTAAAACGGAACAAAAAACCTGGACCGACTTTGGGATTGTTAAACAATAGGAATGCTTTAACTTTTTAGATGATTATCTAAAAAAGCTTTAAGCTTTGGGATAATAAGTTCTGGAGTTAATTGCTTGTACATAAAGCTAGGGTCTGCTTCAATTTTTCGTCTGTTTTCAACACTATTTTCATTGTATAATTCTGGCTTTTCTTCCAATAAATGAATGGATGCATGTTTTTTACCATCTTCAAAACTAGCCCAATGATCTTTCATGACATATGGAGAAAAAATAGTAAATGTTGGTTTGTTTAAAGCTTTAGAAATATGTACAATACCACCTTCGTTTCCAACAAGAAGTTGACATTTATTCATAAGTTCTATAAAACCACGGATGCTGTCTTCATAAATATCTATAATGATGTTGTCTTTATTTTTACAATCATTGTATATACTTAGTGCATCTTCTTTTTGATGTGGCGCATAATTAAAAAGTACATTTACTTGGTAATTATCGGTTATGAAATCAATCAATTCAACAATATAGTTATAAGGCATGGATTTTTGAGGAGTGCTCCCTAAAATACCTAGCATGATAGCAGGCTTTTTGTATGATTCTAATTTGCTGTATTGTTTTTCTTTTTCGGTTAAAACAATTTTTGGTTCGTAATCAATTTGGTTTTCGGGTAGTGTGAAAACTGAAGTCAGCATATGGATTCTGTCTTCAATAGCTTTGCCACAAATTTTTGTTTTCTCTTCTAAAAAAGGAATGTTGTGTGTGTAAAATTTTAATATTGGGTTTTTACCTCTTTTTTGAAAGCCAATTCTAATAGGCGCTTTGGAAAAATAACATATAAGTCGGCTTTGAAGTTTGGAATATGGATCGAAAATAATATCGTATTCACTCTTTCTAACAGTTTGAATAAGCTTCTTTAAATTGCCTAGTTTTTTTAATTCCTTGTCGTTTACATCAATAATTTGATCAATATCTGGATGGTTTTCAATAACACCAACAGTATAATCGTATACCAAATAATCAATCTGACTTTCTGGAAAAACTTTTTTCATGTTTTGAGCAATAACCGAAGCTATTAAAACATCTCCAATGCGTTTGTTTTGTATAACAAGTATTTTCTTCATAGTGACTCCAAGAAGGAGATATCTCTTTTATTTAAAATAAATCAACTGCAAAGTATTATATTTTCTACTTTTATTAAAATATCAATTGACATATCTTTGAGAAATTTCAAAACCTAAAAATAATTATACACTTACATTCACAATATCAACATTTAAACGTAACGCTACAAGCAATTATTGCAGATTTTGAAACTTCAGGTGAAGCTGTAACTATTGGGCAACGAAATGTTATCAAACAGTTTGAAGTCAATGGAGAGGCAATTAACGTCAAGTCGTTTAAAAAACCAAATACTTTTAATAGTTTTGTGTATAAATATATTCGAAAATCTAAAGCCAAACGTTCTTTTGAGTATGCCAATAGGCTAATTGCAAGCGATATCTTAACACCTTTCCCTATTGCTTATATTGAAAACACGAATGTATTTGGGCTTACTACAAGCTATTATATAAGTAAACATGTTAATTACGATTTCGATTTCAGGGATTTAATCCACAAGCCACTTTTTCCAAATAGGAAAATTATTTTACAGCAGTTTACAGCATTTACGTTTAAATTGCATGAAAACCATATTGATTTTTTAGATCATTCTCCGGGAAACACCTTGATTGTTGAAAAACAAGATAAACAATACGATTTTTATTTAATTGATTTAAACCGAATGCGTTTTAAAACTATGGATTTTAATAAACGCATGCATAATTTTAGAAGGTTGTGGTTGTCTAAATCCATGGTGAAAATCATGTCTGAAACCTATTCGGAATTATATCATACCTCTTACAAAGAAACTTATAGCTTAATGTTGAAACACAGCAGAGCTTTTCAAAAGAAAGTAAATTCTAAAAAGTTACGTCGTTCAGGAAGAAAGATGAAATTTAAATCTGAATAAAATAAAACCCATATTCTTCATACAGGTTTTAATTTATTATATTTTCTTGTTTGTGTACTAAGCTATCTTATACAGCTACATCATATTCACGCAAAGCATCATTAAGCGATGTTTTTTTGTTGGTACTTTCTTTACGTTTTCCAATAATTAAAGCACAAGGTACTTGAAATTCTCCAGCTTTAAATTTTTTGGTATAACTTCCTGGGATTACGACAGATCTGGCAGGAATCACTCCTTTAGTCTCTATTGGTTCATCGCCTGTAACATCAATAATTTTTGTGCTCATAGTTAAAACTACATTGGCTCCTAAAACAGCCTCTTTTTCTACACGTACGCCTTCAACTACAATACAACGAGATCCAATAAATGCACCATCTTCAATAATAACTGGAGCAGCTTGTAAAGGCTCTAAAACACCACCGATGCCAACTCCACCAGATAAATGCACGTTTTTTCCAATTTGAGCACAACTCCCAACGGTTGCCCATGTATCTACCATTGTTCCTTCATCTACAAAGGCTCCAATATTTACATAACTTGGCATCATAATAACACCCTTTGAAATGTAAGCTCCATGTCTGGCAACTGCATGAGGAACCACTCGAATACCTTTGTCTGCATAACCCGTTTTTAACGGAATTTTATCATGATACTCAAAAATACCGACTTCAAAAGTTTCCATTTTTTGAATTGGAAAATATAAGACGACCGCTTTTTTTACCCATTTGTTAACTTGCCAACCTTTACTAGTTGGCTCAGCAACTCGTAAGGTGCCTTCATCAAGTAAATCTATAACATTTCGTATACTGTCAATAGTTATTTTGTCGGTTAGTAAGCTTCGGTCATCCCAAGCATTTTCTATTATTTGCTGAAGTTGTTTCATATATTTAGAAAGTGTTTTTGCAAAGATAAGCCTATAATTGAAATCTATAAAGTCTAATCTATCAAAAGGCAGACTGTTTTATAGGATATTTAACATGAAAATAAAATGACTTGATGAATCGTTCTTAATTTAATGTTAACTTTGCCACATGGGAAGAATACTAGCTATAGATTTTGGAAAAGTAAGAACAGGTATTGCAGTTACAGATGAAATGCAAATTATCGCATCTGGACTTGAAACTGTTGCTACAAAAGAATTAATAGCGTTTTTAAAATCTTATATAGCTACAGAAAACGTAGAGTTATTTGTAGTTGGAGAACCCAAACAAATGAATAATGAACCTTCTGAGAGCGAAGCTCTCATCATTCCTTTTTTAGAAAAACTTAAAAAAGCTATTCCAACAATTCCAATAGAAAGGGTCGATGAAAGATTTACGTCTAAAATGGCTTTTCAAACTATGATTGATAGTGGCTTGTCTAAAAAGAAGCGCAAAAACAAAGCGTTGGTAGATGAAATTAGTGCAACTCTTATCCTTCAAAGTTATTTAAATTCTAAGTAATTATTTCCAAGTAAGTAACCTCAAAACGTGTATTTTATCGATAATTTTCGCATTATTCTTTAATTTATCGTTTTTAAAACACCTTTTATCTAATTGTTTTAATTTGGATTTATCCCAAACTTATATTTGTTTCATTATTAACCCAAATTTATTACTTATGAAAAATTACTACTTATTTCTATTGACTGTAATGGCTATGTTTAGCTTTAATCAGTCTTACGCACAATTTTGTCCTCCTACGGGCTTTACAAATGGAACCTCTTTGTATTTCTTTTACGATGCTGGTGGTGTGATGTGTGGAGATAGACCAAATACTATTAGTGTAGGAGCGAGCGAATTTACAATGGCTGTTTGTGAAAGTGGCTATTCAATCTACGATTTAACTTCAGGTGCACCTGTAGCGAATATCAATTATTTTATTGCTGATTTTGGTATTGGTACTTGCGAATATACTAATGGAGATCTAACAGAAGAAACACTTTCCATTAGCCAGGTAGATGATGTTGTAAAAACGACTAAAGTTTTTCCTAATCCTTTAACGTCTGGAAATAGCATTCATCTTATTTTTAATTCGCACCTAAATGGAAAGGTAAATGTATATGATGTAACAGGGAAAATAGTTCTTAGCTCTGAAATTAATAATTTAAGTAGAAAAGAAATAGATGCCTCTTCTTTAGCTAATGGTGTTTATTTACTTAAAATTGATGCAGGTTCTTCAAGTATCACTAAGAAAGTGATTATTATGAAATAACAGTATAATTAAAATATATTTAATTTATGAAACTCCTTTTTAATAAAAGGAGTTTTTTTATATCTATATTTTCCATTTTGATTAAATAAGATGATATTCTATAACTTTAAATTATAAAAAATAATCACTTTATATATAGTTTCTTGAAATAACGATTTATTGGAGGGTTAATAAACTCTATCGATAAATCACCATTTGTTAAGGTTTATAAGTAGTACGTTTATCGATGAAATGCATGTCTTCACCATATTAACGATTATACATTGGGTTTCAACAAATTTATTCTTTTAATACCGTTCGTCGAGCATATATTTGTCCTGTTATCAAAATTAAATGTGCTATTATGAAATCCTTATTAATATTATTTGCTATTGTTTTATTAACCACTTTTCAAGTAAATGCTCAATCTCAAGTTGCGGTTATTAACCCAACAATTGAAGTTGTAATACAAAATACTGTTGAAGAAGTTAAATCTAATTCTAATAAAGAAATTACTGCAAAAAAGAAAGATATCTTAAACGCTAAAATTAATTCTAAATTAAAAGGCGAAGTAGATTTATTCTTTGTAGCCGATAAAAGTAAAATGTGCTAATAATCTAATTATAAATTCAAATTTAAAACTCCTTTTTAATAAAAGGAGTTTTTTTATATATCTTAATTAAAGATTGTATTTTTGCATAGAATTTTTCAAAAAGAATAAAATGATATTACCTATTGTAGCTTATGGAGATCCTGTATTAAAGAAAAAGGGTAAAGACATAACTAAAGACTATCCAAAACTAAAGGAACTTATTGCCAATATGTACGAGACGATGGATGGTGCATTTGGTGTTGGACTTGCTGCACCTCAAATTGGATTGCCAATAAGATTGTTTATTGTAGATACTTCCCCATTTGCAGAAGATGACGTATTTACACCTGAAGAACAAACAGAATTAAAGAATTTTAAACGCACCTTTATTAATGCTCAAATAACGAATGAAGAAGGAGACGAGTGGGCTTTTAATGAAGGATGTTTAAGTATTCCAGATGTTAGAGAAGATGTGTTTAGACAACCAGTAGTTACCATGGAATATGTTGATGAAAATTTTGAGAAACAAACTGAAACATTCAAAGGTTTAATTGCTCGTGTTATTCAACATGAATACGACCATATTGAAGGTGTTTTATTTACAGATAAGCTCTCAGTATTAAAAAAACGCTTAATAAAAGGGAAATTAACAAACATTTCTAAAGGGAAAATTAGTGTCGATTATAGAATGCGCTTTCCCAACCAAAAAAAGAAACGATAATATTTGTTTTAATATAACAAACGTAGCATATTTGCGCTCCTTAAAAAGTAATTATGAGTTTAGAAAAAGTATTAGCCATTTCTGGAAAACCAGGGTTATTTAAATTAATCACCCAAACACGTGGTGGTTTTATTGCTGAATCATTGATAGATAAGAAAAGATTGTCGGTAAATATTCATCAAAATGTAAGTGTATTAAGCGAAATCGCTATTTATACATTAACTGAAGAAGTCCCTTTACGTAAAGTGCTTTCAAAAATTAAAGAGAAAGAAGACAGTAAAGAGACAGCTATTAGCCATAAAGATGGAAAAGATGCTTTAGAAGAATATTTCTTTGAAATTTTACCAGACTACGACGAAGATCGAGTGTATGCCAGCGATATTAAGAAAGTAATTCAATGGTACAACTTACTTCAAAAACACGATATGTTAGATTTTGATGCTGATGCAACAACATCAGAGGAAGAAGAATAATTTTCTTTTTTAACAATCTTAATCATAAAGAAATCTAGCTTGTAAGGCTGGATTTTTTTGTTTAACAATCTTAATCTTTTCTAATAATATAGTAATTTTATAAAAACGGCATTAATGAATTCTAGAGAAAATCAACTGAAAGCTTTCGATCGATTATTAACTATTATGGACGAGTTGCGTGAGCAATGTCCGTGGGATCGAAAACAAACTATGGAAAGCTTAAGACATTTAACCATTGAAGAAACTTACGAGTTAGGAGATGCTATTTTGGACAAGAATTTAGATGAAGTAAAAAAGGAGCTTGGAGATGTTTTATTGCATATTGTGTTTTATGCTAAAATAGGAAGTGAAACCAAACATTTTGATATAGCTGATGTCTGTAATAGTATTTGTGATAAATTGGTTGATAGACATCCTCATATTTATGGTGATGCGGTTGTAAAAAACGAAGAGGATGTAAAACGTAATTGGGAAAAATTAAAGCTCAAAGAAGGTAAAACAAGTGTGTTAGAAGGCGTACCAAAAAGTTTACCTGCTTTAGTAAAAGCCAATAGAATACAAGATAAAGTAGCAGGAGTTGGTTTTGACTGGGAGGCACCAAATCAAGTTTGGGAAAAAGTAGAGGAGGAACTGAATGAATTTAAAGAAGAAATAAAAAACGGCAATAAAGAAGCTATGGAAGCAGAATTTGGTGATGTTTTATTTTCTTTAGTTAATTATGCAAGGTTTATAAAAATCAATCCAGAAAATGCTTTAGAAAGAACCAATAAAAAATTCTCTAAACGATTTCAGTATTTAGAAGCAAAAGCTAAAACTTTAAATAAGGATTTAAAAGATATGACACTTGCTGAAATGGATGTGTTTTGGGAAGAAGCAAAGTTATCTCAAAACAAGTAATTGGAAAATCTTTGATTTTCAAATACTAAAACGTGGGAAGAAGCCAAGCTATCTCAAAACAAGTAATTGGAAAATCTTTGATTTTCAAATACTAAAACGAGGGAAGAAGCCAAGCTATCTCAAAACAAGTAATTGGAAAATCTTTGATTTTCAAATACTAAAACGAGGGAAGAAGCAAAGCTATCTCAAAACAAGTAATTGGAAAATCTTTGATTTTCAAATACTAAAACGTGGGAAGAAGCAAAGCTATCTCAAAACAAGTAATTGGAAAATATTTGATTTTCAAATACTAAAACTTGAGAAGAAGTGTAAAAACAGATTTTTTTTAAATCTTGTAATCCAAATTAGTATTCTGTACGTATATATAATAATTGAATGACATACTTATTATAAGTAGATTAATAGCATAATCAAATTCTTACCATTAAAGTGTTATTCAATAAGTAGGTTATTTTTGGTTGGGAAAAAATAACTTTTTAGTTAGTTTAGTTAGATTAAAATCCTATTTGTTAGCTTAAGCAATTGCTTAGTTCTACAAATAGGATTTTGTTTTAAATGGGTTTTATTTCTTAATATAACTCTTTAATCTTATTGAGTTTGGTTTTCCAAAGATCAAGGGTGTCTTTATGTCTTTGAATATTATCAATAACTTCTTTTACAAGTGGATTACTTTCATCTACATTGGTGAAAAACTGTAAGTTGTTTTCTAACTGATTAATTTCACTTTTCACTTCCTTAATTTTTTTATTTATAAAGGTACGTTCGTTATCTAAGTGTCTAGAATCTTCAGCGTTATTTAATACTTCAAGTTTATTGTCAAACTTTATGAGTTCAGCTTCTGTTTTATTTAATTTTAAACTTTTAAAATAACTATCTAGAGTTTTATTTAACTTTCCTTCAATATACCTTTTGTCATTAGGGACATTTCCTAAAGCTTTCCATTTTTCAATGTAGCTTTTAACCGTTTCTAAGTCAGCGTCTTTTTTCCCTGAAAGTTCTATAGCCTTAATTTCTTCGAGTAACTTTACCTTGTCGTTATAAGCTTCTATCTCTTCTTTGTTTGCTTCGTTTTTTGATTCATGTAATTTATCGAAATAATGGTTACAAGCCGTTTTAAACTGATTCCAAATTTTATCACTATTTTTTCTAGGAACATGACCAATTTTCTTCCAATCACTTTGAATTTTTTTCATTAAGGCTGTAGTAACCTCAAAATCTTCACTGTCTTTATTGTCTTCAGCAATTTTGATTAAATCTAATTTTTTCTGAAGGTTTTCGTATTGATCTTTTTTTAAATCTTTATAAAAAGCATTTTTCTTTCGGTTAAAATTTCTAACAGCTGTTTTAAATGAAGACCAAGTGGCTTCATTTACCTTGATAGGTACTTTTCCTGCACTAAAAAAATCATTTCGTAAAGCTTCAAGAGATTTAATTTTCTTTTGCCAATCGCTATGAGATTTTGCGCCACCATCGTTTAATTTTTTTATTTTTTCAATAATTTCCTGTTTGGTCTCGAGATTTTTCTCGTAAACTTTATCTAAATCGTTAAAATAAGACTGACGCTTATCGTGAATGGTTTTGGTGGCCGCTTTAAAACGTTTCCATATTTCTTCACGATATACCTTGTCTACTGGCCCAAGTTCCTCCTTCCACATTTTATGTAAAACTTGTAATTCTCTAAAAGAACGATTTAAGTCATCGTCTTGTGCTAGTTCTTCAGCACGATCTATAATCTTTAATTTTTGCTCTAAGTTGTGTTTAAAGTCTAGGTCTCTTAAATCGCGATTTAGGTGAAGAAAATCGTAAAAAATTTCAACATGATGGTGGTAACTATTCCATGCATTATTATATTTATCTCTAGGAATTGGTCCAGCATGCCTCCACCTTTCTTGTAAGTCTTTAAAATGCTTGTAAGTCGTATTGATGTTTTCTTCAATATTAATTAAGCCTTTAATTTCTTCAATAATTTCTAATCTTTCGGCTAAATTATCTTTTAGGTTATTTTCAATACTTTTATAATGTGATGTAATTTTTGATCTGTATTCTTTAATAGTGTCTTTAACTCTTTTTTGTAGTGGACTAGAGTAGTAGAAGTCGATTTCATTACCTCCATCATTTAAAAACTCTTCCTTTTTTTCGTCTAAAAGTGTACTGAATTTAGACTTAAATTCACTTCTTATTTCTTCTACATGCGCTTTTATGGCTTGCGCTTTTTCTTTACTTACCAAGTTTTCTAATTCGTCAGCAAGATCTTCCATCGACATTTTTTCATAGTCTTTTTTAACTATAACGTGTCTGTCTTTGCTACCTTCGTCTTCAGCGTCTTCTGCATTAGATTCTTCAATTTCTGAAATAGCTTCATCATCATTTTCTTGATTATTAGTTTCTTCGGTTTTTGTTTCCGTCTTAAGGTCTGTTTTAGGGTCATCAATTTCTGAAATAGCCTTTTCCGAATTCTCTATACTATCGGTTTTTTCGGGCTTTACTTCAATAGCCTTATTTTCTTTTTCAACAGGTTCTTTTGAAACTATAAATTCTTCTTTTCCGTCTGCTTTTTGCAGGTTATCTTGCTCTGACATTTTAATAAAATGTTATGGTTCGTAAATATACTCTAGCGTTAAAGATAACAACAACTGTAATATTAACAAAGGCTTAGATTGATTTTATACGTATAGAACTAAGAATTCCATATTTGCCATGCCTTGTCTGCTTGTAGTTTTAGCATGTTTAAACCATTGATAGTTATTGCATTATTTGCTCTGCCTAAAGCTAAAAATTTAGTTTCTAGAGGGTTGTAGATTAGGTCGAACAGAATATGTTTATGGTTTATGGCTTGGTAAGGAATTTCTGGACAAACATCAATATTTGGATAAGTCCCCAATGGTGTGCAATTAATAATTATTTGATTGTTTTTTATCTGCTTATCAGTTAAAGAAGTATATGTAAGTGTGGTCTTATTTGATGGATTTCTAGAAACAAAAGTACTTGAGATATTCATTTTATTTAACGCATAAGCTATGGCTTTACTTGCGCCACCAGTTCCAAGAATTAAAGCATTTTTATGATGTGGTTTTAAAAAAGGTTTTAATGATTTTTTAAATCCATAATAATCTGTATTAAACCCTTTTAGTTTTCCATTTTTTAAGATTTTAATGGTGTTAACAGCGCCAATTTTTTTTGCTTTTTTATCTACGGCATTTAAATATGGTATAATTAATTTTTTATATGGAATGGTTACGTTCAGGCCTTTTAAATCTGGATTGTCTTTTAAAATTTTTGAAAATTCTAAAATATCTTGAATGTCAAAATTTTCGTAAGTTGTATTTAAAACACCTTCTTCTTTAAATTTATTTCTAAAATAATTTTCAGAGAACGAATAAGAAATGTTTTTACCAATTAGTCCAAATTTATCCATGTGTTTTTCGAGTTTTCTTGCCATATATTTCAAGAGCCAAAACAATCATAATTCCTAGAATGATGTAGCCAATAGCAAGATATGTTTCGTTATTGAGTTCGGGTAAATATCGAGTGTAGTTTTCAATAACTTTGCTACCCGAAGAGTCTAATTTATAAGCACCTTCCATATGGGTTTTATAAATGGTTTTTTTCCATGGCCAAACAACACCAAGAGAACCTATAATAAAACCAATAATAGTAGAAATAGTAATGCTTTTATAATGTTTTAAAATGTAATTTAATATGTGAGAAAAAGTAACTAACCCAACAACAGATCCTATGGTGAAAACAGCGAGAACTTTTAACATTCTAAGACGCTCTATATTATTTATAAAACTAAAATCTCCAGTAATTAATTCTGCAAACGTGTCGTATAAAGCATTTACAGAGTCGACTAACAACAACACATAATTGCCTAACAATATTAGTATAAACGAGCCAGAAAAACCTGGAAGTGTCATACCCGAGACACTAATAACACCACAAAAGAAAACAAATATCAGATTGTCGTTTTCGGTTGCAGGATCTAAGAAACTAATTCCAACTCCAAAAACAATTCCAATAATTAAAGCTAGATACGTTTTGTAATTCCAATCTTTAAAGTCTTTACTGATGTAATAAATAGAACCAATTATCATTCCAAAGAAAACGCTCCAAACATACAATTCATAATGTCTAATAAGATAATCTAGAATTTTTGAAACGCTAAAATAGCTTACAATCATTCCTAAGAAAAGCAGACTTAAAAACCGACCATTTATATATTGAAAAAAACTTTTAAACCGGCCATTTATAAGAAGTTTAAATGCTTTAGCGTTTACTTTTTGCAACGAATATATAAACTCTTCATAAAAACCAGCGACGAAAGCAACAACACCACCTGAAATACCTGGGACTTTATTTGCAGCTCCCATTCCTAATCCTTTTAAAACTAGAAATAATTTATCAGTAAAGGTTCTCGTGCTTTGCATTATTGATTTTTGTTCCCTATTTTTTCAAGAATAAAAATAGTTAAAAAACCTGCAATAATGAGTGCTATTGCTATATTTAATTGGGAATCAACTTGATTATTGATCGATGAATACACAAAAGGGGACACACTTTCTTCGGTAATAACTTTAATAGAATCGAAATTATGTAACTGTTGTTGATAAACAGAAAGCGTACCTAATTCTGAGATACTCGAAAATGGTAAAGTTTCACCAGTTGTTTCATTTAAAATGGTTAGTGTTTTTTTCCATGGCCATATTTTGTTTAATGACCCAATAATAAAACCAGTTAATACAGCAAGGGTTGTATTGTGATAGTTTTTAAACAACCATTTTAAAACACGGCTAAAACTTAATAAACCTACAATAGCACCAATACCAAAAATGGTAATGCGTTTAAAATCCCAATCGTAAATTGCATCACTTAATGTTTTATATGCTCCAAGGATAACTAAAATAAACGACCCAGAAATGCCTGGTAAAATCATAGCGCAAATAGCAATAGCTCCAGCAATAAATAAAAATAGCGGATTACTATTGTTAGCCATGGAAGGTAGTGTTGTAATATAATAGGCTATAAAAGTTCCAATTATTAAAGCGAGAATGGAAACCAGATTCCATTTGTTAATTTGTTTACCAACAAAGAAGATACTTGCAATAATTAACCCAAAAAAGAAGGACCATATTAATATAGGATGTTGTTCGATTAAGTATTTAGCAAGTCTCATAAACGTAACGAAACTTGTTAATATTCCTATTAAAAGTGCTAGAAGAAAACTGCCGTTTAATTGTTTCCAGAAAGCTGGAAAACCATCTTTGCGAAGGGTCTTTAAAAGCGAAAAATTAACATTGCTTATTGTAAAAATTAATTCTTCGTAGATGCCAGAAATTAAGGCTATAGTTCCACCAGAAACTCCAGGAACAGCATCTGCTGCTCCCATAGCAATTCCTTTTAAGGTAATAGTGAAATAATGTTTAAAACGTCTCTGCATGCTTCGCTTTTTTATAGAAAACCAAAGGTATATAAATTATGTTAGACGTTTTACTTTTGATTCGATTTTAGCAAGCTCTTGATTTTTCTTTTTTTGTAAACTTTAGGAAATAGCTCTTCAATAATAAAAACGTATTCTGTATTAAAACATAAACCGTTTTTTAAATGATATTCGCCTTTCTCAGTTTCATTTAGAGTGAAATATAATCCAGCCAATCTATATTCTATTTCAGCGTTTTCTGGATAGAATTCTGAAGCTTGAATAAAATTATATACGGCAGCTTCTGGTTCGCCTAGCTTTAATAAAATGTCACCTCTAATAAGCCATGTAGCTAGTTCGTAATTGCCAAGTTCAAGAGTCTTTTTATACCCTCGTTCAGCTTCTTCTAAAAAGTTTAAACGCTGATTTAATTGGGCATATAGTTTCCAATAAACCACATTCTCTGAATCAATATTTATAGCTTTGTTTATATAGTAAAGCGATTTTTTATAGTTTCTTTTTTTGTTATAAAACTTGGTAATTGCAATCCAACCTTTATCCAATAAAGGGTCTTCTTTAACCGTTTTAGAATAATATTGAATGGCCAAATCGTCTTGATTTAATTTTTCATAACATTGACCAATTCTTAATAATGCAAAAGAAGTTGCATCATCTAATTTTAGGGTTAATGTATAGGCTTCTAATGCATCCTCATAGCGTTTCAACTTTTCTAAAACCTTACCTTTTTCTAAATATGCTCCAATAAATGAATCTTCAGAAATAATGGCAAAATCAAAAGCTGCTAGTGCTTTTTCATATTCTTTTAGTGAATAATATTGCTTTCCTAATTGATGCCATGCCACTTCACAATACGGATTTGTATCTAAAAAGGTATTTAAATAATCTATAGCTTCTGTATGTTGCTCAAGAAATTCAAAACAATAAATCATATTATATAAGGCTGAAAAATCTTCAGGATTTTCTTCCATACATTTCATGAAATAATATTTGGCTTCTTCAAATTTATCAAGAAACAAATATTCCATTCCTAACAAAGAATAGATGTCCTGTGTGTCTTCAGTTAATTCTAAAGCCTTTTTTAAAACATGAATGGCTTTCTTATGCTTGTCTTTTTTTGAAAAAATATTAGCTTTTTGAATGTAAACTTCCTCATTCATTGGTTCCAATTCATGAAGTTCATTTAACATAGTATCTGCTTCATCTAACTTGTCTTCAAACACAAAAATTTCAATTTTAAAAAGCTTTAAATTTGTTGAAGTTGGATGTTGTTGTAATCCTAATTTAATCGCTTTTTTAGCTAATGAAACTTTACCTTGAGTTAAGTAATGATGAATGATATTTTCAAATTCTTCAGAATCGAAAAACAACACATGGTTAGTTTTTAGCATCGATTCAAATTTCGTAAGAGGTAAATTGTTGTTGTCGTTGGGACTAAACTCCATAAGCACATTTGTATGGTTTACATGATTAAATGTAACGTACTAATTGATTTTTATGAGAAAATTGCTTAAATGTTTTTAACAAAGTAATCAACATATTAACGAAACTGCTTTTTTGTTACTGATAATCAGTGGTTTGATTGAGAGTGATTATCTTGTATTTTGTCTAAAACACTTAAGATAATTTGGCAACCTTTAATAATTTCTTCGTTTGATATGGTTAATGGGGGTGTTATTCTAATAGCTTTAGGCTCAAAAAGCAGCCAAAAAAGTATAAGACCTTCTTCCTGACATCCTAAAATGAGCTGATTTGTAATTTCTGCCGAAGGCGTTATGGCAGCTAGCATTAATCCTTTACCTCTTATTTGTAAAATAAGTGGATGTACCAAATGTTCTCTAATTAGCTGTTCCTTTACAAGGGTTCTAGCCATTAAGTCACTTTTAGTAACTTCTTTTAAAGTTGCTAGAGCAGCTGCAGCAATTACTGGATGGCCACCAAAGGTTGTAATGTGTCCTAATTTTGGGTTGTCTTTTAGTAAATCCATCAATTTACTCGAAGCAGTAAAGGCGCCAATTGGCATACCTCCACCTAATCCTTTTCCAGTAACTAAAATGTCTGGTACACAATTATAATGTTCAAACCCAAAAAGTTTTCCTGTTCGTCCAATCCCAGGCTGAATCTCATCTAAAATTAAAAGTGCTCCAACTTTATCGCAACGTTTTCTTACTTTCTCTAAATAATGATTTTTAGGCTCTATAAAACCTGCGCCACCTTGAATGGTTTCTAAAATAACGCATGCCGTTTTTTTGGTGATGTTAATTAATTCGTCTTCGTTATTAAATGTTATAAAGTCAACATTAGGAATTAATGGTCTAAATGCTCTTTTACGTTCTTCAAACCCCATAACACTCATTGCTCCCATGGTGTTCCCATGGTAGGCATTTTTTGCAGAAATAATCTGGCTTCTTCCAGTAGCCCTTTTTGCTAATTTTAAAGCACCTTCAATCGCTTCAGTGCCTGAATTTGTTAAATATGTTTTCTCTAATGAGTTTGGAAGATTTTTAGCTAATAATTTTGCTAATTCTACAGCTGGTTCTTGAATGTATTCGCCATAAACCATGACATGCATGTATTGGTCTAATTGATTTTTAATAGCGGTAACAACTTTTGGATGACTATGTCCAAGAGTACAAGCAGAAACACCAGCAACAAAATCTAAGTACGCTTTGTTGTCTTCATCATAAATGTAAGAACCTTTAGCATGAGATACTTTCATTGCTAAAGGGTGTGGAGAAGTTTGTGCTTGATATTTTAAGAAATCTATAGCCATATTAATTGCTATTATCTTTAATTACAGGTTTCAGGTTTTCTTTTTTTAGCTTCGAGCTATCCATAAGTTTTTGTGGTACATGTCTGGAAACTTTTGAGCGTTTTTTCTTGTTTTTATTCTGTGTTTTTTTCTTGTTTTTGTTGGGTTTAGACTTTTCAGATTTTTCGGCTTTTTCAATACGATCAATCATGGCCTCATCGAAAAATTCTTCTTGTGGCACATAATCTTCCAATCCTTTAATTATGGGTAAATTTAAAGGTGGATCGTCGCTAAATAAATCTTCCACACTTTTTGGACGCTCGTCATCCCTCCAATCAAATCCTCTTAGCTTTCTGGCGTTTTTTGGGAATTCGGATTCAGGATAGGTTTTAGCATCAATTTGATTATATCTGTTAAATTTCTCAATCTCTCCTTCTGTAAAAAAGATGGAAAGACTTCCTGATTTAGCTTTGTCTATACCGAAAAGTTCTTGTTTGTCATTTCGAACAAAAAAGATAGATTCAGCATTTTTAATTACATCAACCTGTCTTAAATTGTTTTTATCATCAAATAATCCTATTAAGCTTTTACCAGAAATTTGGTTATAATTATCTTCACTAATGGTGTCTTTACTAATTAAAAAAGCATCATAAAAAACAATTAAAGAATCTAATTTTTCTGTTTTAGGATTCGATTTAATATGAATGGTATCTCCTGTAATCTGATTTTCTAAATTCCAAAGAATCGGTCTTCTTTTCACAGCAAAAGCATCACTTGTAGATAACCTTGAAAGATTGATGAGTTGTGTTAAACCTGTTTGATGATTGATATGAATAGAATCTGCCTTACCACTCATATCCGATTTGTACATCTTGGTATTTCTGAAAGCTCTTGTAATTCGTTTATCAGGTTTTCCAGTAACCATTAATGTATCAGCATGAATATAGATAGAATCTTTTTGTTGAACAGAAATCGCTAAGGCTCTTTTGGTAATAAAAACAGAGTCTTTGTCTTTGTATACTTCAGCATAATGTCCTTTAATGATGCTTTTATTAATGGTGTCTGTAACGGTTATATGGTTGGTTGCAGATGCGAAACTTCTGGTGTTATCAAAATACATACTGTCTCCTTCAAAAACCCGATTATCATATTCAATCTTGGTTTTTTTAACACCATAACCTGTTTTGTTTTCTGTATCGTAAAAGCCTTTTTCGCAATAAGTTTTACTGTCTTCTGTAACTATAGTAGAAGGGCCATATAAATAGGCGTAGCCACTTTCGGAATAAAAATCTAAATGTTTGGTGTTAATCTTATAATCTGGATGTGTTAGAACCACATCAGTAACAAATTGATACTTTTTAGTATCCATGTAATACCTTCCAATCTTACTAGTAATTGTTCCAGAAGAATCTCGAACTACTTGTCCACCAGTTTTGTAATATGATTGTTGCTTGACACGGTCAAAATATAAGGTGTCTGTTGTTAAGGTTGAATTAGGCTCAGTAAGTACAACATCTCCACTAGCAAAAGCTAGCTTGGTCTTGCCACTATATTCTAAGTATTTGGCAGTCATGTTAATGGTGTCTCCTTGAATCATTCTCACATTGCCGTAGGCTTCAATAAAATCTTCGTTGCTATAAAGTAGCGCTTGATCGCAGTACATATTAACACCTTCGTGGAGGACGTGAATTTGTTGCGAATCGTCTCGAGTCATCACTTTCAAGCCTGGCGCATCTTCTTCTTTAAACTCAAGAAATCCAGAATACTTAATTTCTATGCGTTTTTGTTCTTGGGCAAAAGAAAGCCCGAAGAATAAAAGACAAAATAAAACGCTAAGTAAGTTCTGATTTGGTTGATGCAACATCTTAAATTTTGTCCAAAAATAATGATTAATATCTTCCATTGGGTTGTATTAAGATATTTTTAATAGAAAAGACCTTTCAGGTTATATACTTGAAAGGTCAGATACTTTATTTAAATAAATTGTTTACCTAAAAATAGTCTGCTTTCTATCTGGGCCAACAGAAACCACGTAGATTGGAATTTCGAGTTCTTTTTCTAAGAAATCGATATAATCATTCAATTCTTTAGGGAATTGCGAAGCTTCAGTCATTTTAGTTAAATCTTCTTTCCAACCTTTAAAGTCTGTATAAATTGGTTTTAGGTTTTCTGGTTCAATATTATAAGGTAAATGTGTAATCGTTTCGCCTTTATAGTTATAGGCTGTACAAACTTTTAAGGCTTTAAAACCAGAAAGCACATCGCCTTTCATCATCATTAATTTGGTAACACCATTAACCTGACATGCGTATTTTAAAGCAATCAAATCTAACCAGCCACAACGTCTACCACGTCCAGTAACTGCTCCAAATTCATTTCCTATTTTAGCCATTTTGGCTCCAACCTCATCAAATAATTCAGTTGGGAATGGGCCAGAGCCAACACGAGTGGTGTAAGCCTTAAAAATACCATAAACATCACCAATTTGGTTTGGAGCTACACCTAAACCAGTACAAGCTCCTGCTGCTGTTGTATTACTTGAAGTAACAAACGGGTAGGTTCCAAAATCAATATCTAATAAAGAGCCTTGAGCACCTTCAGCTAAAATAGTTTTTCCAGATTTTTGAGCTTGATATAAGTATTCTTCAGAATCAATAAATTGTAGAGATTTTAAAACTTTGACTGCTTCAAAAAATTCTACTTCCATCTCTTCTAAATCGTATTGAACATCTACATTATAGAATTTTATCATGGCTTCATGTTTATCTGCTAAAGCACGATATTTTTCTTTCCAATCAGATAATTCTAAGTCACCAACACGAATACCGTTTCTTCCCGTTTTATCCATATAAGTTGGCCCAATTCCTTTAAGAGTGGAACCAATTTTAGCTTTTCCTTTAGAAGCTTCACTTGCTGCATCCAACAGTCTATGTGTTGGAAGAATGACATGTGCTTTTCTAGAAATAATCAATGTTTTTTTATAATCAATATCAAACTGATCTAATCCTTCTAATTCTTTGGCAAAAACTACAGGGTCAATCACCACACCGTTACCAATAACATTCATGGAATCTTTGTGAAAAATTCCAGAAGGTATGGTTCTTAAAACATGTTTTATGCCATCAAATTCTAAGGTGTGTCCAGCATTGGGTCCACCTTGAAAACGCGCAATAATATTGTAGTTGGAGGTAAGAACATCAACAATTTTTCCTTTGCCTTCGTCTCCCCATTGTAATCCTAGTAGTAAATCTACTGCCATTGTAAAATAAATTATTTAGTTGTTTTTCTGTTGCCGTAAAAGTAGAGTGAATGGTTTTTAATTTCAATATCAAAAACCTCTTCAATTGTTTGTTTAATACTTTGTATTCTAGGATCGCAAAATTCGATAACTTCGCCTGTATCTGTTAAAATAACATGATCGTGCTGCTTGTCGAAATACGATTTTTCGTAATGTGCTTGATTTTGTCCAAACTGGTGTTTTCTAACCAAGCCACATTCTAATAATAATTCTATGGTGTTGTAAAGAGTAGCACGAGATACGCGATACTTTTTGTTTTTCATATTAAGGTATAAAGACTCGATATCGAAATGTTCTTCGCTATTGTAAATCTCTTGTAAAATGGCATAACGCTCTGGTGTTTTACGATGACTTTTTTGTTCTAAAAAAGCTGTAAAAACGTTTTTTACAATCTCCTGGTTTTTTGTATCTGTTTTTAAACTCATAATCCGTTGCAAATTTACATTAATTTTTAAACTCTAGATACTTTATCGATACCATTAATTTTTTTTAGGTTGTCCATAAGCTTTTTAAGTAAGGTATTGTTTTTAACAACCACATTTATTTTACCTGAAAAAATGCCATCGTCACTTTGAAAACTGATGCTTTTCATGTTGACATGCATGTTGGATGAAATGACCTTAGTGATATTATTTACCAATCCTAAATTATCTATTCCTGAAAGAATAATTTGAGCTGCAAATTCTTGTTGCGAAGAATCTATCCATTTGGCAATCATAATTCGGTATGCATAGTTAGATTGCAAACTAACAGCGTTTGGACAATTTTTTTTATGCACTTTTAAACCATCATTAATAGTTAAGAAGCCAAATACAGGATCTCCAGGAATGGGATTACAGCAATTAGCAAATTTGTAATCTAGTTTTTCTTCTTCTTTTCCAAAGACTAATAAGTCGTATTTAGAGGTTATTTCATCTCTATCAAGTTCTTCTTTTGTAAGGGTAGGCTTTCTAGAGATTTTATTTTTAATATAACTCATAAAAGCATTGCTTCTAGATGAAGCAAACTCTTTAAGCATGGTATTGTCTATGGTCCCAACGCCTATTCTATAAAACAAATCTAAGCTTGTTTTTAGTTTGAAATGACTAACTAATTCGTTTATTGATTTTTCATCTAAAACAATTTTTAATTGTTTTAATTTCCGTCTTAGAATTTCCTTTCCATCTTCTGCAATAATTTTTTTATCTTCTTTTAAAGCAGATTTTATTTTACTTCTTGCCTTTGCCGTTGTGGCATAATCCAGCCAGTTAGCGTTTGGTTTAGCGGCATCTGCAGTTAAAATATCTACTCGATCACCACTTTTAAGTTCGTGACTTAAAGGGACTAATTTTCCGTTTACTTTTGCCCCTCGAGTTTTCATGCCAACTTCAGTATGAATACTAAATGCAAAATCTAATGGTGAAGCTCCTTTTGGTAATGATTTAAGTTCTCCTTTGGGTGTGAAAACAAAGATCTCTTTAGAATAGAGGTTGAGTTTAAACTGCTCCACAAAATCTACAGCATTGGTTTCATGATTTTCAAGAGCTTCCTGGAGTTTAGCAATCCAACTGTCCAAACTGTCATCTGTTTCGCTTCCTTCTTTGTATTTATAATGAGCAGCAAAGCCTTTTTCGGCAATTTCGTTCATGCGTTCACTTCTAATCTGTACTTCTACCCAACGCCCTTTTGGGCCAACTACTGTAATGTGTAGAGCCTCGTAACCTGTAGATTTTGGCGATGAAATCCAATCTCGAAGTCTGGTAGGATTTGGTCTAAAGTGATCGGTTACAATAGAGTATATTTTCCAGGCTAGAAATTTTTCATTTTCTGGTTCACATCTGTAAATAATTCTAACAGCAAACTTGTCGTAAACTTCATCGAAAGTAACACCTTGATTCTGCATTTTTCTTTTTATAGAAAAAATGGATTTTGGTCTTCCTTTTATTTCATAGTCTAATTGTTCTTTGTCTAAAGTTGTTTTTATTACATTATTAAATTCGTTAATATAAGCATCTTGTTCTTCCTTACTTTCTTTTATTTTTGTTAGAATGTCTTTGTAAACTTCTGGTTCTGTATATTTTAAGCCTAAATCTTCTAATTCTGTTTTAATGTTGTAAAGCCCAATTTTATGAGCTAAAGGCGCATAGATATAAAGGGTTTCTGAAGCAATTTTTACTTGCTTATCAGACCTCATGGAATCCATAGTCTGCATGTTGTGAAGCCTATCTGCTATTTTGATTATAATAACCCGAACATCATCATTTAGGGTTAAAAGCATGCGTCTAAAGTTTTCAGCTTGAAGAGAGGCATCCATTTCTGTATCTAAAGAAGAAATTTTTGTTAAACCGTCTACAATTTTTGCAACAGTTTCCCCAAATAATTGTTCGATATCTGCAATGGAATAATCTTCGTTGTCCTCAACTACATCATGAAGCAGTGCAGCAGCAATAGACGTTGCGTCCATTCCAATTTCTTGCGCTACAATTTTAGCCACTGCAATGGGATGGAAAATATAAGCTTCACCAGATTTTCTTCGTTGTTCTTTATGTGCATCTACGGCAACATCAAAAGCTTTTCTAATAAGTTTTTTATCGTCATCTGTAAGCGTTCTGTAACTTACACGAAGCAATTCTTTATAAGCTTGTGTAATAGCAGCATTTTCCTGTTCTAGCTCTAGTTCTGTCATAAACTTAAAAATAGTATAATCGAAACGAATTTACAACCCTTTTGTATTTAAAAAATAGAAACGATCATCTGATTCTAAAAAGGGTGAATTTTTATTTAAATATAAGATGTTTCAGGATTTTATGGTATTTAAAACAAGAAAAAAAATATTTATTGTGAAGAAGGACTTACAATTTTAAATTTTTAACCCTTTCTAAAAGTGTTGGATGCGAATAATGCATAAATACATAAGCTTTATGAGGTGTTAAATTACTCAAACTGTTTTTAGATAATTTTTTTAGTGACGTAATTAAAGGTTCTGCCTTGTATGTATTTTTAGCATAATTATCTGCTTGATATTCAAAGGTTCTGGAAAACCAATTCATAATTAAACTAGTAATTTCTGAAATTGGTGCATAAAGCAATCCGAAAGCAATTAGTCCAATATGAAAACTAGGAATTTCAACGCCTAAAGCATTTGAAAGTAATGGGTTTGAAATAAAAATTGATAGGATATAAAGTGTCAATCCGGTTAATAATACCGAAGCAATTAAATTAAAAATGATATGTTTCTTTTTATAATGTCCCACTTCATGAGCAAGAACAGCCACAATTTCTTCATCTTCTAAATCGTTTATTAAAGTATCATAAAGCGTCACACGTTTTTCGCTTCCAAATCCAGAGAAATAGGCATTAGCTTTGGTGCTTCGTTTGGAACCGTCAATGACAAAAATCTTGTCTAATTTAAAGCCCACCGTTTTTGCGTAAGTAGAGATTTTGTTGCGTAAATCACCTGCTTCTAGAGGGGTTTGCTTATTAAATAAAGGGACGATTAATCTGGCATAAAACATATTCATTATAACTGTAAAAAGGCTCATTAAGGCCCAAGCATACAACCAGAAGTTATCTCCTGAGAATTGATAAAACCATATAATAAGCGCTAGAATACCTCCACCAACAATTGCCAACATGAGCCAGCCTTTTATTTTATCTAGGATAAAGATTTTTTTTGTGGTTTTGTTGAAACCGAATTTTTCTTCAATTACAAACGTTTTGTAGTAAGAAAATGGTGTGGTAATAATGTCGCTTCCAATCATGATAATTCCGAAGAAAAAAAGAGCGATTAAAATGGGGTTTTCAGAATAGCTTCTTGCAATATTATCTACGTATTCAAAACCATCAAAAAACAGAAATCCTAATGTTAATGCAATTGAAAAGGTCGATGTTAAAAGACCAAATTTGTAATTTGTCTTTTTGTAGCTCTGTGATTTTTTATATTCCGTTTCATCATACACGTCTTGAAGTTCTTGAGGAACTTCATCGTTAAAATGCTTGGCGTTTAAGGCATCAAGAATTTTATCAATAATAAAACTGATGATTAAAATGGCAATAATGATGTAGAATAGGGAAGTGGCTGTCATGTTTTAAATAAAATTTCGCTGTCTTTTGGCTTCAAAAATAAGGATTCCGGCTGCAACAGAGACATTCATAGAGTCGATTTCTCCTTGCATCGGAATAATGATGTTTTGAGATGCATTTTCTAACCATTCGTCACTAAGTCCAGTGGCTTCTGTTCCAACAACCAAAGCCGTTGGTTTGGTGTAATCTTGTAGATGATAATCTTCACTTGCTTGTAAGGCTGCGCAATAAATAGATATGTTGTTTTCTTTTAAAAACTGAATAATTTCTGAAGTCGTTCCAGTTGCTATCTGATTTGTGAAAATACAACCTACGCTAGAACGAATAATATTCGGGTTGTATAAATCGGTTTTTGGATTGGCAATAATTACAGCATCCACATTGGCAGCATCTGAAGTACGTAAAATGGCGCCAATATTTCCAGGTTTTTCAGGAGCTTCGGCAACTAAAATTAACGGATTTTCATTTTTAAAACTTAAATTTTTAATTGAAAATTCTTTAGTCTTGGCAACAGCTATGACACCTTCAGTTGTTTCTCTATGAGCTAGTTTTTGGTAAACTTCTTTAGATATTTTAATTGTATTTGGCAGTGTTGTTGTTAAGCTGTTTACTTGTTCTTCTGAAAATATATCGGGATAAAATAAAATAGAGTTTATTGAATAGCCTCCTTTAATAGCTAGACCAATTTCTCTTGCACCTTCAATTAAAAATAGTCCAGTTTTTTTGCGTTCTCTGGATTTTTCTTTAAGCTGATATAATTCTTTAATGTAAGCGTTTTGACTGCTTGTTATTTGTTTAAAGGTCATTAAATTGCTTGTTTAAAGTTGTAAAGTTACACTTTTATGATGCAAATATTTTATTTTTTACATGATCACAAATAGTTCAGCTTCAAACAGACTTTAAAATTATTAAAGAACTTATTACAACTGTACTTTATTCGTTAAATTTAAGTTATAAAAGCTTCTTTTATCTAGAGTTTTTTTTTGTAATGATTATTATTGCGATTCGACAAACAACCAAAACCATTTAATTGATGAAAAATCACATTTTAGCGATAGCCATTTTATTTAGTATTTCGGCCTGTAAACAAAATACAAGCCAACCAGATCCTGTTGAGGGAGCAGAAACTACCACAATTGAAGTTGAAACTCCTGATTTAGTTTACCCTGAAAATCTTACAAAAGTTTTTGATGCTCATGGTGGTATTGATGCATGGAAATCTATGAGTTCTTTAGAATTTACTATGGAGAAACCAGATGGTAAAGAAGTTACAAAAACAAACCTAAACTCAAGAGAAGCATTAATTGAAAGTCCAAAAGCAAATATAGGATTTGATGGTAATCAGGCCTGGTTTTTAAATAAAACTGATGGTGATTATAAGGGATATGATCCTAAATATTATTACAACCTCATGTTTTATTTCTATGCAATGCCATTTGTATTATCAGACGATGGTATTAATTATGCAGATGCAGAGCCTTTAGTTTTTGAAGGAGTAACGTATCCTGGAATACAAATTACTTATAATGCTGGAGTAGGTGAAACACCAGAAGATCGTTATGTGTTGTATTACAATCCAACAACTTACCAAATGGAGTGGTTAGGTTATACGGTTTCTTTTGTTCCTGGAATAGACAAGAAAGAATTGCATTTTAGAAAATACAGCGATTGGCAGGAAATTAATGGATTACTTTTGCCTAAAACAATTATAGGCTATGGTTTTAAAGACGACAAGCCAACTGAAGCTAAAAATAGTACAGATTTTATAGATGTTCAAGTTTCAACGAAGACAATAGATTTAGGTGTTTTTGAAAAACCAGAAACAGGTGAATTTGTAAAATAGAATTTATAAATAGACAAAAAAAAAGCGAGCTAATTTTTTATGAGTTCGCTTTTTATTACTCAATATTTAATTATTAAAATAATTCACAATTAAAGCTACTACATAACTATAGCTTTCCATGCCATCTTTTTGGCTATTTGCAATTAGATAGTTGTTGTATGTGCTTTTAAATAAGGGTTCTGCAGGATTTTGATAACTGTCCCAAAAATCTTGTACTTCTTGATAATTTTTTAGAACACCTTTGTTTACTGTTTTTAAAATATCGAAATATAAGTCGTTGTCCCTTTTGTAAATTTCTATTAAACAGTGTTTCAATAAGAAGGTATATCCACTATAATTAAAATAAATATCGTCATGATTTATAGCAGCCAAACCTCCAATAAAATTAGCTTCATTTTCTTTAGCATAACCAAGTTGATGCGCCACTTCATGAGATGCAACTACAGGGAATCTATATGAAACAATAAGGCTGTTAATTTGTGCTTCATTGGTTAGCGGGTTTAAATAGCCACTAAATCCCATATATGTTAACGGCAAACTGAAAAGAGATTTTTTAATGCTTTTTGGATGATACTCTAAATGAGGAAATTGTTTTTCTAAAGCTTGGTAACCTTCAGGAACTAAATTCAAAATCTCGTTTTTGCTATAAGGTAACTCTATTTTAGTCGAATCGTTTTTAGCTAAATTTAGATGAAGTGCATTCGATTTGTTTATTAATTTTTCAGTTACAGAAATTAGCTGTTCTGTTGAATAGTCGGCTACCAAATTTAAGCTTTCATGCAAAGGCAGTCTGTGGTAATTCATGGCCCAAAACAAATGAAAGGCAAAATATATAATTGAAATAAATGCAAATACATCAATCAACCAATGTTTGGTGTCTTTTAAAACGCGTCTTCTATTTAATATCAACCATCTTAACATGTAAATAATGGCAAAGCCGTAAAATAAATCTCCAAACGAAAACGGAATCCAACCCAAAGTATAACGAAACAAACTTGAAACTACAGGATATATCCCCAAACTGTAATAGGTTTCAATAACTTCTGGAAACTGTTTTAGAAGTTTCACCATCAGAAATAGTGGAAGTATTGAAAAGGCGATATAGGGTTTTGGGTTTTTCAACATCTTTCAAAAATAGTCAAATGTTTTAATACTCTATAAGATATAAGTACCTTTGTAAAACTTTTAAAATACAGATATGAATTCAGAAATAAGAAACCTAGAACCAAAACAACTTTGGAATAAATTTGCCGATTTAAATGCTGTACCAAGAGCTTCAAAAAAGGAAGAGGAAGTTATCGCTTTTATGAAAGATTTTGGTAAAAAACTACAACTTGAAACCATTGAAGATGAGGTTGGTAATGTGATTATTAGAAAACCAGCAACTTCAGGAATGGAAGATCGTATAACAATTGTTATGCAGTCGCATTTGGATATGGTTCACCAAAAAAATGCAGATACCAATTTCGATTTTGCAACTCAAGGTATTGAGATGTATGTTGATGGCGATTGGGTTCGTGCTAAAGGCACAACTCTTGGTGCAGACAACGGTTTAGGTGTAGCAACTATTATGGCTATTTTGGAAAGTACAGATATTCCTCATCCTGCTATTGAAGCACTTTTTACAATCGATGAAGAAACTGGAATGACAGGAGCCATGGGTTTAAAAGGTGGTTTGCTTGAAGGAAGTATTCTTTTGAATTTAGATACTGAGGAAGACGATGAGATTGGAGTAGGTTGTGCAGGAGGCGTCGATGTAACTGCTACAAGAACCTATAATGAAGAAGAAACACCTGAATTTAAAACAGGATATACAATTGCAGTAAAAGGACTACAAGGTGGGCATTCTGGAATGCAAATTCACGAAGGTTTAGGAAATGCTAATAAAGTTTTGAATCGTTTGTTATTTGATGGTTTCGAGAATTTTGGCTTACGTATTTCTGAAATAGATGGTGGAAGTTTAAGAAATGCTATTCCTAGAGAAAGTAAAGCTATTGTAGCCATTGATGCGATTCATGAAGAGGTTTTTATGTCTGAAATGACAGACTATGTTAACGAAATAAAAACAGAATTAAAAACTAAGGAACCAGATTTAGAGATTGTGGTTTCTAAAACTGAAACTCCTAAAAACATCATGGATTTAGGTGTTCAGGAAGGTTTGACCAGAGCTTTGTATGCAGCTTTAAATGGGGTTTATAGAATGAGTGCAGATATTCCAGATTTGGTAGAAACATCTAATAATATTGCAAGAGTCATAGTTAAAGAAGGTGAAATTAAAATAGGATGTTTAACGCGTTCTTCTGTAGAAAGTTCGAAATGGGATCTAGCCAATATGCTACGTGCCACGTTTGAATTAACAGGTTGCGAAGTGGAGTTTTCTGGAGATTATCCTGGTTGGAAACCTAATATGGATTCTGCCATTTTAAAAGTGTTGGATAACTTATACGAAAAAATGAATGGACAAAAAGCGCATGTGGCTGCTTGTCATGCTGGATTAGAATGTGGTATACTTGGACAGAATTATCCAGACATGGACATGATTAGTTTTGGTCCAAATATTAAAGGAGCACACTCGCCAGACGAAAGAGCGCAAATATCATCAGCTCAAAAATACTGGAAGTTTGTTTTAGAGATTTTGAAACAGATTCCTAAGAAGTAATTTTTTTTATAAATCGTTTTATGTAATTTGAAAAAAACTGTAGAACATTTAAGATATGTTAGAACTGATAGTGAAATTTGTTCATTTTACATCTGCAATTTATTCAAAATTGATGCTGATAAAATAGAACTGAATGACATATTTGAATTAGACTTACTGCATGAAAAATACTTTCTAGAGAAAAGAGAGCAAAACAGAACCTCTAAAATTCAAAATTGGAATTTAAAATACCCCAAAAACAAAACTAAAGTAATTAATTCATATGGTCCGATTCTTAAACCTACCATAACAGCGAATGATTTTGAAAAACATAATTTTAAAGAATATATTACAAAAATTGAATTAATTATTGATAGTTGGAGAAAAGCTGGAGATGACTATGAAGCTTATGATTTAGAAATATTTCATAACAAATTCTTGACAGAATTTCACGATTTTAATCTGAATAAAAGAGTTTATTATTTTTTAGATTCCGACTTAATTGAGCAAAATAAAAAGCACGAATTCGAATGGATTTATTCTTGGTTTTTTACAATAATTGGAATTGATACTGAATCAAATACCATTTTAATTCTAAATTATGGAAACGATTAAAAAACTACATGTAACTATGTAAAACAAAAAAAAGCAGCTCTTTGAGCTGCTTTTTTATTTTTATGCTATCAGTAAATTATTCAGCTATTCCAGAGATTTCTAAATCGAACACTAAATTGCTATTTGGTGGAATTGGTCCCATACCATTTGCTCCATAACCTAAATAACTAGGAATAAATACACGAGCTTTATCACCTACATTCATATTTAGCATTGCTTCTCTAAAGCCAGGTACTAATTGAGCTGTTTCGTTATAAATCATAGGGAAAGGTTTATAACCTCCTTGTGTGTCTCGTTGTTCATTATAAGCGTTGTTTTCTTTTGCAACTTCAGCCCAAGAGGTATCAAACAAACGACCATCTTCAAAGTATCCAGCGTAATTAACAAGCACTTTTTGAGCAGAATTTGGTTTTACACCATTTTCAGCTTCAGTAATAATCATAATTAGACCTGTAGGTAATTCTTTAACTGTACCTTTTAAGGCTTCATTTTTCTTTAAAAATTCTTGACCAGCTTGTTTTGCTGATTCTTTCATTTTAGCTTGTTCTTCTTCTTTTAATTGTTTCTGTCTTTCTTCAATTTTAGGTAAATCTTCCGTAAACACTTTAGCTGCATCGAATGCTTCAGCTTCTTTTCCTTTTCTAATAATGTTTATCGACTCAATAATAACAGGCTCAACTGGTTTGTTGTTTCCTGGACTAACAGCTACGTTAGAAATGCTGTCTTGTATATCTAAACCAATAACCAATTCTCCAAAAACAGCATGTCTGTTATCTAAATTTGGTGTAGGAACTTCTGTAATAAAGAACTGACTTCCATTGGTTGCTGGACCAGAATTTGCCATAGATAAAATACCTGGTTTGTCGTGTTTTAAATCTGGATGAAATTCGTCTAAAAACTTATAGCCTGGGCTTCCAGCACCTGTTCCTGTTGGGTCTCCACCTTGAATCATGAATTTGTCGATAACTCTGTGAAAAGAGGTGCCATCGTAATATTTTTTTCCTTTTAAAGAGTCTGGAAGATTGGGATGTACTCCTTCTACCAAACCAACAAAATTAGCGACAGTTACTGGAACTTTTTTGTAATCTAATTTGGCAACCATAACGCCTTTGTTGGTAACAAATTCAGCGTAAAGTCCGTCTTCTAAATCAGGGTATTTTTGCTGTTCACAAGAAGTGAAGCTTAATAAAATGGTAAGAAATAAAATTTTCATAGTATGCTTTAAAATATTCATTTGTAATTAAAATTAGTGTTTTATTGTTCTTGTTGATTATCTATAATTGAGTTTATAGAGACTTCGCAAATTAGTGGAACGTTAGTTCCAATTCTGTTTTCGTCTCCATAATATCCATAAGCTTTCTGTGATGGAAACATAAAAGTGACCGTTTCTCCAGCTTTCATAAGTTTTAAGCCTTCTCTTAATCCAGAAAAAAGTTCTTGTTTATCCATGACATAATTTTGAGTTTTTATGTCGTCTTTAGTATAAATAACTTGTCCGTTTAATGTTTTTATATCGTAAATAAAGTTGACAATATCGCCAAAATCTGGAGATATCAAACTGTCTGCTTGTTTTGTGTTGTAATAATACCAAAAACCATTTTCCGATGCTAAATATTTTTCATTCGGATTTTCTTTCATTATTTTTTTTATAAAAGACTGCTCTTTCTCGTTTAGTTTAATGTTTCTAGCAACGGAAGCATCAATAAAAGAACCAGATTTTGAAGAAATGGGTCTTCTAGCTTCTGGCGATTTGCAAGCTACTAGAAGCAGAGAGCCTATTATTATGGTAATTATTCTACGCATTGTTTAGGGCATTTTTATAGCTTGGTAATATACTAATAAAATTTTCAATGGTTAATTTTAAGTCTAAATCACTTTTTCCTCCAGCAGCATTTGTGTGTCCTCCACCTTCAAAATGAGCTCTAGAAAATTCGTTAACAGAAAAATTTCCTTTAGAACGTAACGATATTTTAATGATGTTATTTTGTGAATCTTCAATAAAAATTGCAGCAAAAATAATGTTGTTTAAGGATAACGCATAATTAACAAACCCTTCGGTATCTCCTTTTTTAAATTTGAATTGATTGAGTTCGTCTTGAGATAATGTTATGTAGGCTGTTCTATACTCTGGTAATACTTTTAAATTGGTAAGTGCACAACCCAAAAGTTGCATGCGTTCGTAACTATTAGTGTCAAAAATATGATTGTGTATGTCTGAATGATTTGCGCCTTTGTCTATTAAATCTGCAACTACAAGATGTGTTTTACTAGTTGTTGATGGAAACCGAAACGATCCAGTATCTGTCATAATTCCAGCATATAAACAACTAGAAATATCAGAATCTATTTGGTCTTTGTTACCAAGCATGTCTATGAAATGATAGACCATTTCGCAAGTCGAACTCATGCTAACATCCGAATACATATAGGTTGCATATGAATCTGGTTGTTGATGATGATCTATCATTATTTTTACAGCTTTACTTGTCGCTAAAACATCTTCCATGTCTCCAGCTCTATTTAAGGCATTAAAATCTAATGTAAAAATAACATCAGCATTATTTATTAAATTATCGCTTTGTTCTTTTTGAGAATCGTATTTTAAAACTTTTGATTCTTCGGGCATCCATTTTAAAAAATCAGGATAATCGTTTGGTGCAATAACAGTTGCTATATGGTTGTGTTTTAAAAGGTAATGGTATAACCCGAGTGTCGAACCAATAGCGTCTCCATCTGGATTTTTATGAGGAACAATAACTATCTGCTTAGGTGTTTCTAACAGTTGTTTTATGTTTTTAATAGCGTCTTTTGTCATAGGCAACGAAGATACAATTTTTTAATATTGGAAATTGTGGTTTTTATAATGAAATACCTTACTTTTGCACGAAATTAAAAAAAAAATAAATGGCAACTAACAGAACATTTACAATGCTTAAGCCTGATTCGGTTGAAAAAGGACACATTGGCGCAATTTTAGAGAAAATTAATGCTTCAGGTTTTAGAATCGTAGCAATGAAATTAACACAAATGACTACAGCAGATGCTCAAGCATTTTATGCAGTTCATAACGAAAGACCTTTCTTTGGAGAATTAGTAGAATATATGACACGTGGTCCTATTGTAGCTGCTATTTTAGAAAAAGAGAATGCAGTTGAAGATTTTAGAACTTTAATTGGTGCTACAAATCCTGCTGATGCTGCAGAAGGTACAATTAGAAAATTATATGCTGCTTCTATTGGAGAAAATGCAGTTCACGGAAGTGATAGCGATGAGAATGCTGCTATTGAAGGTGCTTTTCATTTTTCTGGAAGAGAGATGTTTTAATAAAACAATCCTTATAAATTAGATCAAGCCTGAAAATAATATTTTTCAGGCTTTTTTATTTTTTTTATTATAAATTCGCCTAACCTTAAAAACTTACTAATGAAAAAAGCTACCATGCTTTTGTTTCTTTTTGTGATATTTAGCTCTTATATATTTTCACAGAACACAACAAATGCTATTACGAATTTACAATCTCAAACCAATGCTAAAATAACTGTAAACCAAAACGGTATTGCAGAATTTATAAAGTTTCCAGCTTCAAACCCTTTACATCTAGAAGGTGTTACCCTTCAGGAAAAAGTAGTATCGTTTTTAGAAACCAATAAAAATTTGTTTCCTTTTGCAACTGTTGAAGAATCTTTTGTGTTTGGATCTGTTAAAACAGATACTTATGGTTTTAAACAATTAGTATTAACACAACATAAAAATAATGTTCCAGTATTTGATGGACAACTACGTTTTCATTTTAATGCAGAAAATAAACTAACGGCTATTAATGGTAATTATATACCAAATATTAAAAATAATACAAATCCTACTATTTCTATTTTAGAAGCAAAGCAGATAGCTATTGAAACAGTAAATAAACAAGATATTAATCTTTCTGGAGTTGCTTTGTTTGCTTTTGATACTAACTTATATTTATTTCAAAAAGGTTTAATTAATAATTCTTTTGGAGCTACATATTTGGTGTATGAAGTTGAAGTTAGAAATGATGCAGATGTAAGAGAATATGTTTATGTAAATGCACATAATGGAAACATCACGGAACAATTTACAGGTATGGCTCATGCCTTAGATCGAATTGTTTACGAAAATAATACGGCTAACATTGTTTGGCAAGAAGGAGATGCATTTCCAGGAACTTTAAGTATCTGGCAACAAAATGAAGTTGAGGCATCGGCACATGTGTATAATTTTTTTAATAATGCGTTTGGCTATGTATCTTATAATGGTGCAGATGCGCAAATGCGAACGATTAATAATAATCCAAATATTTCTTGCCCTAATGCTAACTGGAATGGTGTTACAGCAAATTATTGTAATGGTACAGCATCGGATGATGTGATTGCTCACGAATGGGGACATGCCTATACAGAATATACAAGTGGACTTATTTATGCCTACCAATCTGGAGCCATGAACGAAGCTTTCTCAGATATATGGGGAGAAACGGTGGATTTGTTGAATAATTATGAAGATGCAGACGACGATCAATCTTTAAGAACGGCTTGTAATAGTTCGGATAGATGGAGAATGGGAGAGGATGCTTCTGCTTTTGGTGGTGCAATTAGAGATATGTGGAATCCACCATGTAATGGAGATCCAGGGAAATTAACAGATGGTCAATATTATTGTGGCGAAGGAGATGGTGGAGGAGTCCACTCAAATTCTGGAATTCCTAATCATACCTATGCACTTTTAGTAGATGGAGGAACCTATAATGGTCAAACTATTAGTGGCATTGGTTTCACTAAAGCTGCTCATATTTTTTGGAGAGCTCAAAGCCAATACCTTACTGCTACAAGTGATTTTTATTCTTTAGCAGATGCTTTAGATGCTGCTTGTACAGATTTGTTAGGAGTTAATTTAGAAGGTTTAAGTACAGCTGCTCCAGTTGGTCTTTCTGGAGAAATAATTACTGCTTCAGATTACAACCAATTAGTGAATACTTTAATTGCTATCGAATTAAGAACTGATAATAATTGTGGATTTGTACCTATTCTTACGGCTACTGCTGATCCTTGTGAAGCTGCAGCAACAGTTCCTATATTTTTTGAAGATTGGGAAACTGGAATGAGTGGTTGGAACGTGTCTCAAGTAGCTTCAAACCCTAGCTCATGGGAAGCTAGAGATTGGGTTATAGAATCTAATTTACCTGATGGTAGAACCGGACAAGCTATTTTTGGGATCGATCCAGTTAATGGGAATTGTACATCATCTTTGCAGAATGGGATTCTAAGATTAGAAAGTCCAATTATTAATATTCCAGATCAACCAACAGGAACTTTTGAGATGACTTTTATGCATTACGTATCCACAGAAGACAGTTGGGATGGAGCAAATATAAAATATAGTTTAAATGGCAACGCTTGGTCTATATTGCCTGGAAGTGCTTTTACTGCAAATGCTTACAATGGTACAATTAACAATAATGGAAACGATAACCCTTTAGCTGGTGAGCAAGCTTTTACGGGCTCTGATGGTGGTTCGACCTCTGGAAGTTGGGGAAGAAGTTATATCGATTTATCTGTTTTGGGAGTAACTGCCAATGCAAGCATTCAATTTAGATTTGAAGTTGGAACCGATGGCTGTAATGGAAGAGAAGGATGGTATATAGATGATATTACAGTCTACAATTGCGATATGAGCCTTTCGATTGCAGATTTTGAAAGTTTACAGAATACTATTAAAGTGTATCCAAACCCATCAAATGGAGAATTTACACTTAAAAACTTAAATAATATCGATTTAATTAAAGCTGAAATATTTGATATTAACGGAAGGTTAATTAATACCATCGACCTTTCAAATGGTCAAAGTCTTTATACGATAGATATAACACAAGTAACTTCTGGAATTTATTTCATGAATGTTCATGCTAAAAATGCTACTCGAGTAATGAAATTAATTAAGCAATAATAAAACTTATATATACTAAAAAACCCACAACATCATGTTGTGGGTTTTTTGTTTTAAAAAGATAAGTGTATATATTAAATAACTTTTACGTTTATGGCGTTTAATCCTTTTTTACCTTCTGTCAATTCGAATTCAACGTCATCGCCTTCGCGAATTTCGTCGATTAATCCTGAAATGTGTACAAAATGCTCTCTGTTTGAACCTTCTTCTGTGATGAAGCCAAAACCTTTGGCATCGTTGAAGAATTTTACTGTTCCTTTACTCATAATAAATAATATTAAATTAATTATTATATATAAAGCAAACAATGTGCCAGGAATTTAACGGCTTGTTTTATGCTAATAATTTAACGTAATACCAGCTTCTTGATTACGTCTTTTCCAAGAGATTCATTTAACATAGAGATAATTTTCTCTTTTCCATAGCTAAGCTCTTCTCTTAGAACGCTAGAGCTTAATTGAACATAAAGTGTGTTGTTCTTTAACTGAATATCTGTTGTGTAATTATTTACCCCATTTCCCATCATGTCTCTCCATGTGTCTTGAACGTTTACAACATCTAAACCATATTCTAACTTGTTGGTTTCAACAAATTCTTTTAATGCATCAGAAATGCTAATGTGTTCGTTATTTCGTTTGGCCATTAATCTAAGTTTATAGGAATAAATTTCTTATATAAAAATACAGCTTTATTTTTGTTTACTACCTTAAGTTGATCTTCTGTTGCTAACAAAACGGTTTCTTTCCAATTGTCGAAAGGTGTTTTGTAATACAAATTCAAACTATCGTTTTCAATTTTAATAGTAAATTGTTCAGAATCTTTAGAGGTTTCAAAAGAGCCATCGAAAATAGGTTTCAATTTTACTCGAAATCCAATCAAGCTATCATTGACTTCAATGTAATCAACAGTATCATTATAAGTATAGCTTTTTTTGGTGCCATCTGCTAAAGTTACTTCTTCAATTTCCCAATAACCATCGAGATGATTTATAAATGTTTCTGGATTTTTGGAACAGCTATTAAAGCATAAAGCTATAATAGTAAATGTTATAAATTGTTTCATAATTTAAAAATTTCATAAGATTGATGTACTTGTTTTACAGCATTTTCAGTTCTATCTGCATGCGTATCACTAATAAATAATTGACCAAAGTTTTCATCGTCTACCAATTTAATAATTTGAGACACACGTTGCTCATCTAATTTATCAAAAATATCATCTAGTAACAAAATAGGATTCACACCACTTTGTGCTTTTATAAAATCGAATTGAGCCAATTTTAAAGCAATTAAATAAGATTTCTGTTGCCCTTGACTGCCAAACTTTTTAATAGGATGTCCTTCAATTTCAAAAATTAAATCGTCTTTATGTATGCCAACGCTTGTGTATTGTAACGCCTTGTCCTTATTTAAGGAAGTCTTTAATAGAGTTTCTAATTTGTCGTCTAATAAATGACTGCTATAACTTAAGTTAACCATTTCGTTTCCATTACTAATGGTTTTGTAACGTTCTTTAAAAATAGGAATAAAAGTTTCTAAAAAGGCCTGTCTTTTTTCAAAAACAATACTCCCATAGGTGTCAAGCTGCTTATTGTATACGTCAAGAGTATCTGCATTAAAGGTGTTATTTAAAGCAAAGTACTTTAATAAAGAATTTCTTTGAACTAAAATTTTATTATAATTAATTAAATTGTCTAAATAGTGCTTATCGCTTTGCGAAATCACACTATCCATAAATTTTCGCCTCATTGTACTACCTTCAGTAATTAAATCCCTATCGGCTGGAGAAATAATAACAAGTGGTAAAAAGCCAATATGGTTGCTAAATCTTTCGTAAGCTTTACTATTCCTTTTTATAATTTTTTTCTGCCCTTTTTTAAGACTTACCACTATCTTTTCGGTTTTACCCTCCTTTTCATAATCGCCATTAATTACAAAGAAGGCTTCGTCATGCCTTATATTTTGAGAAGCAATGGGGTTAAAATAGCTTTTACCGAAAGATAAATGATAGATAGCATCCAACACATTTGTTTTCCCAACACCATTATTGCCAACGAAACAATTTATTTTGTGATTAAAAGCAAAAGACTGACTTTCAAAATTTTTATAGTTTAGTAATGAAAGTGATTTTAAAATCATAAAAATACCGCTTAATTCTGTTTTTGAGTTTTTAAATAAAAAAGGTTGTGCAAATTATTGAAAAATAACAAATAAATAGGCTTTTATATATGAAGAAAAATCATATTTTTGCCACGCATTAATTTAGAATATATGGCAACTTATAAGAAAAGAGGATATAAACCAGCAACAAAAGAGGAAAAAGAGCATGATATTGCTGACAACTCAACAACTGCTGAAGTTTTTAACACATTAGACGAATCTGCTTCTAAAACGGAAGATTGGGTTATAGCAAATCAAAAATACATTTTTATTATTATTGGTATTGTAGCTGCAATCGTTTTAGGGTATCTAGGATTTAACGAGTTTGTTGCAAAGCCAAAACAAAGCGAGGCAATGAACGAAATGTTCCAAGCAAAGAAATATTTTAATGAAGCTGTTACTGGTGCATCTAAAGATTCTCTTTATACCTTAGCACTTAATGGTGGGGAAGGAAAATTAGGTATGTTAGATATAGCTTCAGAATACAGTGGATCTCAAGCAGGAAATCTAGCGAACTACTATGCAGGAATGGCTTATTTAAATCTTAAAGATTACAAGAACGCTGTTACTTATTTAGGAGATTTTTCTAGTAATGATGAAGTTTTAGCTCCAATGGCTAAAGGAAGTATTGGTGATGCATTTGTGCAATTAAATCAACCAGAAGATGCTTTAGATTATTACGAGCAAGCTGCAAAATTAAGAACCAACGAATTTACAACACCATTATATTTATATAAAGCAGGTATTATCGCTTTAGAATTAGGGAAAGCTGATAAAGCATTAACGAATTTTAATGACATTAAAGAGAATTATCCTTCTTCAACAGAAGCAACTAATATTGATGTCTTTATTGGTAAAGCACAAGCTTTATCTGGTAAATAATCTATCCGATTTTTCGGTAAGTAAACATGGCAACAGAAAACAACAATTTATCTGAATACGATAAAACAACAATCCCAAACGCGAAAAATTTTCGGTTTGGGATTGTTGTTTCAGAATGGAATGAGTCCATTACTGAAGGTCTGTACCAAGGTGCAATTGATGCTTTGATAGAAAATGGTGTTGCTTTAGAAAATATTATACGTTGGAATGTTCCTGGAAGCTACGAGCTTATTTTTGGTAGTAAAAAAATGCAAGAACAAAGCGTCCATGCTGTTATTGCTATTGGAAGTGTTATTCAAGGAGAAACTAAACATTTCGATTTTGTTTGCGAAGCAGTTTCTCAAGGCATCAAAGATTTAAATATTCTACACAATGTGCCTGTAATTTTTTGTGTACTAACAGATACTAATCTGCAACAAGCTATTGATCGTTCTGGTGGTAAACATGGAAATAAAGGAACAGAAGCAGCAATAGCCGCCATAAAAATGGCAGACCTTAATACAAAACCCTAATGTATTTATACCTAATGCTTCGCTTTTAATTCGAAACTTTCAGAAGCATTTATTAACAATTTTTGGCAGTTCTAAACCGTTATTTCTTTGTATTTTAAGTACATTTGAAGTATAACAAAATTTCTAGTGACAATATTCAAAAAGAATAGACAATTTAACATCAAGCCAACCTATCAGAAAGATGGTACGGTTCATCCTGAAGAAGATATTCAGTCAAAATGGCAAGCGTTAAAACGAACCAGAGAGCGAAAAAACAGCATTTTAACCTCTCCATTATATATGGTCTTATTTTTGATAGCTATATTAGTGCTTTTGTATATATTAAGTGGTTATGAATAGAAGATAGTATGGGTATTTTTAAAACAAGAAAAAATAAAACATATAGTTATACACCAAGACATTATAAGGGTGAAGGAAATCCGTATGAAATTAAACACAAGTTCGACGAATTTAGAACAACTGTTGGAAGTAATAAAGGATTGAAGGGCAAGCTTGTTTCTGCTCTCGACGATTATAAAAACAATGCAGATAGAACCGTAAATAAGCGTGTTTTAATTATTATTGCTATTCTAGTTTTAATCTTCCTTTTTATTATAGAATTCGATTTATCCATTTTCTTTTAAAGCGCTCATGTCAGATATTATACAGTTATTACCAGATCATGTAGCAAACCAAATTGCAGCAGGAGAAGTTGTTCAACGTCCTGCCTCTGTGGTTAAAGAATTAATGGAAAATGCTATAGATGCGAAAGCTACAACCATCAAACTTATTATAAAAGATGCAGGCAAAACCTTAGTTCAGGTGATTGATAATGGTTTAGGGATGAGTGTTACTGATGCACGTTTGAGTTTTGAACGTCATGCTACTTCAAAGATTCGTTCTGCCGAAGATTTATTTCAACTTCACACCAAAGGATTTCGAGGTGAAGCCTTAGCAAGTATTGCTGCTATTGCTCATGTGGAACTTAAAACTAAACAAGAACAAGACGAGGTTGGTACCCAATTAGTCATTGAAGGCAGTCAGGTGGTTTCGCAAGACATTATTGTCACACCGAAAGGAACCTCTATTGCCGTTAAAAATTTGTTTTTTAATATTCCGGCAAGACGTAATTTTTTAAAGTCTAATCAGGTAGAAACACGCCATATTATTGACGAATTTCATAGAGTTGCATTAGCACATCCAAACATTCAGTTTGTGATGTATCATAATGGAAGCGAAGTATTTAATCTTCCCGAGAGTAATTACAGACAACGCATTGTAAATATATTTGGTGCCAAAACCAATGAGAAATTAGTACCAGTAAACGAAGAAACCGAAGTGGTTAAAATTTCAGGATTTGTTGGTAAACCTGAATATGCTAAGAAAACTAGAGGGGAACAATACTTTTTTGTAAATGATCGATTTATTAAAAGTGCCTATTTAAATCACGCAATAGCTTCTGCTTTCGATGGACTTTTAAAAGATAATACGCATGCCAGTTATTTTTTAAATTTACAGGTAGATACTAAAACCATTGATATTAATATTCATCCTACAAAAACTGAAATTAAGTTTGATGACGAGCATACACTTTATGCCATTTTAAGAGCTTCAGTAAAACACAGTTTAGGACAGTTTAATATTGCACCAGTTTTAGATTTTGAAAGAGATGCAAATTTAGATACACCTTATAGTTATAAAGATTTAAATAGTCCGAATACACCAAAAATAGAGGTTGACAGAAGTTTTAACCCGTTTCAAGAAAAACAATTTTCAGGAAGACAAACCACAGCCTTTAAAAAACAAACCCCAGCAAATTGGGATAGTTTATATGTAGGATTAGAATCTAAAGGCACCCAGACGCAACAGGATTTTAGTAGCATTCAGTTTGAAAGTCAAGAACAAACGGGGTCTATTTTTAAAGATGGTTCTCAAGTTGAAACCAAACAAACAACTTTTCAACTTCAAAATAAATATGTTATTAGCACCATTAAATCTGGCATGTTGGTTATCGATCAACATCGAGCTCATCAACGGGTGTTATACGAAGATTTCCTGCAGCATATTACTGTAAAAGAAAGCATGAGTCAGCAATTATTATTTCCTGTTCAGCTTCATTTTACAACTCAGGAAATAGAAATTATTAAACAAGTTAAACAAGATTTAGAGCATACAGGATTTCAGTTTTCAAAGATTTCGAAAGAAGGTATAGAGGTTTCAGGTGTTCCGGTAAGTGTTCCTGAGAGCGAGGTTTCGGTTATTTTAGAACAACTTATAAACGATATTCAAAACGAAGTTCCTGACAGTAATTTTAGCTCAACAGACTTGCTTGCTAAATCAATGGCTAAGAGTTTGGCAGTAAAAACAGGACAATCACTTTCTGTTATGGAACAAGAACATTTAGTTAATAGTCTATTTGGTTGTAAAGAACCAAATATGTCTCCAACAAATAAAACGACTTTCATTACGTTAAGTGTAGATGAATTAGAGAGAAAATTTATTTAAGTATTTTTTTATCATGATGAACAAAATTACAGATACCGTAAAACATTTAATTATTATAAATGTTATTATGTTTATTGGTACACTTACAATAGGAGGTGGTACCTTGTTTTACGATTGGTTTGCCTTACATTTTCCTAAGAATGCTGCATTTCAGCCTTGGCAAATAATTACACACATGTTTATGCATGGAGGGTTTATGCATATTTTCTTTAACATGTTTGCGCTTTGGATGTTTGGCACTGCAGTTGAGGAACGTTTTGGAGCCAAAAAATTCTTATTCTTTTATATCTCATCTGGGTTAGGTGCAGCTTTATGTATGATAGGCTATTATTATTTCAGGTTTATTTCTGGAATGGACATTCTTAATGGAGCAGGTTTCGATCAAGCTCAAACTTTAGAAACTTTAAAATCTGGTTATAGCGTGTACGACACGCGTTGGAATCAATTTTTAAACCAAGACCAGCTTCAAAATTTTGTAGGTGTCTTTAATAGTACTATGGTCGGAGCATCTGGAGCTATCATGGGAGTTTTAGTTGCTTTTGGAATGTTATACCCTGAATCGAAATTGATGTTGATTTTTTTACCTGTTCCCATAAAAGCAAAATACTTTATTCCAGGAATTATTGCTTTAGATTTAATTTCAGCAATTACAGGTCAATCGTTTTTTAGTCCAAGTAACACAGCTTATGTAGCACATATTGGAGGTGCTTTAACAGGGTTTCTAATCATGTGGTATTGGAAAAAAACACAGTTTAATAAAAATCGTTGGGACTAATTATGACCTCTCTTAATAAAGACATACAAGATAAGCTTCAGCATTTAAATGTGTTCGAAAAAATTATAGCAGTTAATCTGCTTGTGTTTTTCATTGGTTTAATTATTAAGGTGTCATTTAATGTAAGTGGAAGTTTAGGCTGGTTAGAGTTGCCAAGTAGTCTTACAGAATTTATATTAAAACCCTGGAGCATTATTACTTATGCATTTACGCATTACGATTTTTGGCATATTTTATTTAACATGCTTTGGCTTTATTTTATTGGACGCATGTTTGCTAATTTATTTCCTGTAAAACTTGGATTGAATATCTATTTTCTTGGAGCCATTTTTGGAGGACTACTGTTTTTATTTGGTTATAATGTATTGCCTTCTTTTTTTGATGGGGATAGTAGGTTGGTAGGTGCTTCGGCTGCTGTTAGAGCCTTGCTAATATTTTTATGTGCTTATATGCCAAACATGGAAGTCAGGTTTTTTATGTTTAATCTAAAACTTTGGTATCTTGGCGTAGCTATTGTAATTATAGATTTCTTAGGTTTATTTGGATTGAATGCTGGAGGTAATATTGCCCACTTAGGAGGTGCATTATTAGGATATTTCTATGCTGTTCAATTAAAGAAAGGAAATGATATAGGCAAAGGCTTTGAACGAATTATGGATTGGTTTGTTAGTTTGTTTAAAAAATCTAAAAAATCACCATTAAAAACAGTCCATAAAAGAAAATCTAGCAAGGTTGCTGGCTATGCTAAACAAGAGTTCGAAGAGTTTAATAAACAGAAAAAAATTGATGTCATCTTAGATAAAATTAGCAAAAGTGGTTATGATAGCTTGACAAAAGAAGAGAAAGAATTTTTGTTTAAAGCAGGTAAATAATAAGTTGTATTTATGAAAAACCTAAAGCTTATTGATAAAATAATTTATGTTGTTAATGCTTTAGTTGCAACCATGCTTTTGCTATCTTATATATTACCTTATTTCCCACCTAAAACATTTGCAATACTTTCCGTTTTGAGTCTAGGAGTTCCTTTTTTAATTTTAACCAATGTTCTCTTTTTTATTTACTGGTTAATTAAGGTAAAAAAACAACTATTACTCTCATTGCTAGTTCTAGTTATTGGCTATTTTTCTTTAGGCTCGCTGTATAAATTTTCATCTTCAGATAAAGCACCAAATGATTCAGATCTTTCCATTATGAGTTATAATGTGAGATTGTTTAATTTGTACGAATGGATTCCAGAAAAAGAAGTAGAAACTAAGATGATTGATTTTATCAAATCAAAATCTCCAGATGTTTTAAGTCTGCAGGAATATCATCCACATAAAAACGTTGATTTATCTTTTTTTAAATACAAATTTGAAAAACTGTCTGGAAAGAAGGTGCTGAATGGACAGGCTATTTTTTCACAATATCCCATTATAAATTCTGGTTCTGTTGAATTTCCGGAGACCTCTAATAATGCCATTTTTGTTGATATTGTTAAAGGGCAAGACACTGTTAGAATCTACAACGTACATTTACAATCGCTTGGTATAGATGCAAATGTTGAAAAGTTAAAGCAAGAAGATTCCGATAGGCTTTTAAAACGTGTTGAGCATACTTTTAAAATGCAGCAATTTCAAGCCGAATTATTTGTAAAACATAAAGAGCTATCTCCTTATAAAATGATTATTTGTGGCGATTTTAATAATACCGCTTTTTCGTATGTTTATAAAGAAATAAAAGGGAACTTAAAAGATGCTTTTAAAATGGCTGGAAATGGTTTTGGAAGAACTTACGATTTTAAATTTTTTCCTGTTAGAATCGATTTTATTTTTGCCGATAAAGCATTTGAAATTACGGATTTTAAAACGTTTGATAATAAGTATTCAGATCATTATCCATCGTTAGCAACTTTTAAACTTCAACCATAAATTGTGTAAAATGAATTGGGTTTTATTAATTATTGCTGGAATTTTTGAAGTGGCTTTTGCTGCATGTTTAGGGAAAGCTAAAGAAACAACAGGAAACGAAATGATTTCTTGGTATGTTGGGTTCTTAATATGTTTGGCTATAAGCATGTATTTATTGGTAAAAGTAACACAAGAGTTGCCTATTGGAACGGCTTATGCTGTTTGGACAGGTATTGGAGCCGTTGGAACTGTTCTTGTTGGAATTTTTGTGTTTAAAGAACCAGCTAGTTTTTGGAGACTCTTCTTTTTATTGACTCTAATTACTTCTATTATTGGTCTGAAATTTGTTTCAAACTAATTCCATAAACATACAATCTACAGTATCAGCTAAAATGTGAATAACTAATCCTAACCCAATAATTCTTGTTTTCTTTGGAATTAATAATAGGAAATAAATAGCAATAGCATAATAACTATGTAACGGATGAAAATTGATGCTACATCTATTTGGGGCAAATATAGGATCTGCAAGTAAATGATCTAAATCTATAAACATACCACAAATCATGACCAGGTAAGCTGTTTTCCAATGTGTTTTAAAAAAGAAAAGTGCTATTGCCAAAGGAAACAAAAAATGAATGCCATAATGTATAATAGTTTGCAGCATTACAAATATTTAAATTGATTTTCTAAATAATTTAAGGCGTTTGTTCCTTCATTAAATAACAAATCTAAAATACTTAAATTAGGAATAAAGCCATGCTTGTCATCAAAGACTTGTATGTAGCTTTCAAAGTTATAGGAAACTTCTTTTCTTGCGTTTGCCAAATATCGAAAGTCCGTTTTGTCTTCAACTGTTTTTTGATAGGTATCTGTTTTTGAAATATTTAAATCCAGTTGTAGGCAATCGAAAACAATGTCCATACACTTTAGGTTAAAATCTAATAGATAGTCTGCTTTTTTTGTAAATAATGGATAAAGATCGTCTTCGTAAAATTCAAAATAAGGAGACGTTCTATAAGCTGCTTCAAGAGATTTCCAATGGACAGTTTGCCAGTTTTCAGCATTATAAATTTTAATATCGCGATATTTTTGCCTTTCTTTTTGTGAATGAATAATTGGAATATTTAAGAGTAATTTTCCGTTGGCACCATAGATATATGTCCTGTTTCTGTAGGTTTGCTTTTGGTAATTATCGTCCATTTCAAAAACAACATCACCAGCAAGAGCCATAGCAGCAACATGTGCCACGTTAGGAAAATATGTTGGATGAATAAGAATATTCATATGTTTAGTTGTTTGTTGTTAAGTTGTGTTTAAAACAGTGATTTTCATCGACTTAACACCTATCCATCAAAACCATTTTAAGCATTCGCTTTTTTATGTTTTCTCCACTTACTAAATCCAAACCAAGCGGCCAATAAAATTAAAAACGGAATTAAATAAGATGTCGCTTTTCCACTACCATGAACAGTTGTAAAGAAACGTTCCCAGCGTGGTTTTCCAAATCTATCCCAGCTCATCCAAATAAATACAGGTTTTCCAACTACGTGGTCGAATGGCACAAATCCCCATGATCTAGCATCTTGTGAGTTGTGTCTATTGTCTCCCATAAGCCAGTAATAATCTTTTTTAAAGGTGTAATTGGTCGCTAATTTATCATTAATATAAATTTGGTTTCCTTTTACTTGAAGTTTGTTGTCTTCGTATTCAGTAATAACACGTTTATAAAGTGGTAATACATTTAAATTTAAGTCGATGGTAGTGCCTGCTTTAGGTATATAAAGAGGGCCGAAAAAGTCGTTATTCCAATCGTAATTAGGATCATGAGGAAAAACACTTGCTTCACGTTGTCCTTTTTCACGTTTAAGAGGCTCGACACTCTTAACATTTGGGTGATTTTTAAACTGATTTAAAGTTTCATCTGTTAATCCAGGAAAGTAGCTTATTGAATAATCCTGACTGTATTGAGGTAAATCTGTAATGTCGTATCTTTTAGTTAATTGGTCGTTATTAAAAGGACCACTTTTAGTTTCAATCTTATAAGAGAATTGTAATTTTGCTCTGTCTGGTAATTCATTTTGCTTACCATTTATATAAACAAACCCATCTCGAATCTCTAAAGAATCTCCAGGTAAGCCAACACAACGTTTAACATAATTTGTTTTCTTATCGATGGGCTTATATCGGTTTCTATCTGTGTAACGCATATTTAACATGGTGTCTACAGGCCAATTAAATACCACAATATCATTACGTTTTATGTTCTGAAAACCGGGAATTCGCATATAAGGTAAAGACAACTTATTTACAAATGCCGTATTTTTATTCTCTAAATGATCGTCGTATAAATACGATTTTTTCTTTAAAAAAGGAATGGTGTCATGAACCATAGGAGCTGCAATAGTGGTCATTGGTACACGAGCTCCATAATGAAATTTGCTTACAAAAAGAAAATCTCCTACTAATAAAGATTTTTCTAATGAAGAGGTTGGAATGGTGTATGGCTGAATAAAATACGTATGCACAATAGTTGCTGCTACAATGGCAAATAGAATGGAACTTACCCAGTCTCCAGCAGCAGTTTTAGGATGTAAACTTCTATCTTCTAAGTGTTTTACATCTGTAAAATAGTTAAGATAATAATTATAAAACCCTAAAGAGGCTACTGCCAGAATAGTGTCTGTAGTTGAGTTTCTACCAAAACTTCTTGCCGTTTCAACCCAAACAACAGGAAACATAATAAGGTTGACAATAGGAAGGAAAAGTAAAATAGTCCACCACCAAGGCCTGTTTATTATTTTCATTAAAATAACGGCATTGTAAATAGGAACGAAAGCCTCCCACGCTTGTCTGCCAGCTTTAATATATAATTTCCAAGTTCCTAATCCATGGATCAATTGAATGACTAACAAGAAAATAAACAATTGCGTAAATGTCATAATTTTATCTTTTGTTTTTATAAGTGCTTAAACACCTACAAATGTTACTTTATTTAATAGTATTAACCAATATTTAACACATCTTTCATAGTGTAGACGCCTTTCTTCTCAAGAATCCATTCGGCAGCTATAACTGCTCCAAGAGCAAACCCTTGTCTGTTATGGGCTGTATGTTTTATTTGTATGCTATCGGTTATACTTGTGTAATCTATGCTATGCGTACCTGGAACAGCATCTATTCTTTTTGCTGTAATAGGGATGGCTTTTTCCTTTGTTTCGTTTAAAATCCAATTAGAATATTCTGAATGTTCCGTAACAATGCCTTCAGCTAAAGTAATTGCTGTGCCACTAGGTGCATCTAGTTTTTGGGTATGGTGAACTTCTTCGATAGATACCTTATATTCTTTTAAGAGACTCATCATTTTTGCTAAATTTTTATTTAGTTCAAAAAAGACATTAACACCCAAGCTAAAATTGGAAGCATAAAGAAAAGCGCCATTTTCTTCTTTACATAACGCAACTGCTTTTTCGTAATTATCAAGCCAACCTGTAGTTCCTGATATTACGGGTATTTTATGTTTAAGACAATTAGCGATATTGAAAAAAGCAGCTTTAGGCACACTGAAATCTATTGCAACATCTGCGAGACAAATATCGTAACCATCTTCGTTTGAGGTTTTAATAACTATTTCATGTCCACGTTGTAATGCTATGTCTTCAATGGTTTTACCCATTTTTCCATAACCAAGTAAAGCTATTTTCATGAGTTAAAATTTGAAGTTTAAAGTTAATCCTAGATCTCCTTTATTATCAAATTCATTTAATTGATAATGAGGCATTAGAGACAGGTTGTCGTCGACATTGAATTGCAATAAATGCGCATCCACATTTGCCCAAATAATATTAAGAGCATAAATGCCAATGGTTACTAAAAGTGAAATTTCTCGATTTCTACCAAATTGTTTTTGAGCATCTTGTAGGCCATCATCCGAAATGGTTCCATAAAACTCATCGTCTTCAAAACCGGCTAGTCGACGTTTATAGGCGTCTCTATAACGGTTGTATTCGTTATTATTATTAACGTAGAAATAAATTCCTGCACCAAGTCCGGCATATATAACTGGGATTTTCCAATATTCTTTAAGGTAAGCATGTCCTAAACCAGGTAAAACAGCAGAATAAAATGCTGCACGAGCAGGAGATAATGGATCTATGGGTTCTTTTATAATAGAGGCAGATTCTACTACAAGCTCTTCAGTAGGAGTGATGGAGTTTTTTTTCTTTTTCTTTTCTTTTTCACCTTCTTGAGCAAAAGCTGAAAAACAAAATGCTAATAAAAACACAGATATGATTACAAATCTATTTGGCACGTTTAACAAGTTTTATAATGCGATTAAAATCTTCTTCGGAATGAAACGGAATACTAATATTCCCTTTGCCATTCTTAGAAACTTTAACGTCTATTTTATGACCAAAGTATTCTGAAAATTCTTTAGCTCCTTTTTTTATGAATTTAGGAAGTTCTTGTTTTTTTGTTGGGACTTTAACTGTATTGTCTGTTTGGTACGATTTTACTAATGTTTCAGTATCTCGAACAGATAATTTGTTTGAAATAATTTTTTCGTAGATATCTAATTGAACCGATTGGTCTTCAATATTAATAATGGCACGACCATGACCCATAGAAATAAAACCATCTCGCATTCCAGTTTGAATAATTGGATCGAGTTTTAATAAGCGTAAATAATTGGCAATGGTGGAACGTTTTTTACCAACACGTTCGCTCATTTGCTCTTGAGTTAAATTTATTTCATCTATTAATCTTTGATACGACAAAGCAATTTCGATTGGATCTAAATCTTGTCGCTGAATGTTTTCAACTAAAGCCATTTCTAACGACTCTTGATCGTTAGCTATACGAATATATGCAGGAATGGTTTGTAACCCTATTAATTTTGATGCTCTAAAACGTCGTTCTCCAGAGACCAATTGAAATTTGTTGAATTCTAATTTACGAACAGTTATTGGTTGAATAACGCCTAATTCTTTAATAGAAGAAGCTAGCTCTAATAAGGTTTCTTCGTTAAAATTGGTTCTAGGTTGAAACGGATTTATTTCAATAGAATCGACATCTAATTCAACAATACTGCCAATAACTTTATCTGCATTTTTATCTTGAACTGAAGAGATGTCGTTTGAAGGGTCTTTTAAAAGAGCCGATAATCCTCTACCTAAAGCCTGTTTTTTTGTTGCCTTCGCCATTTTTAGGAGTTTTTAATAATAAGTTCTTTTGCCAAACTTAAGTAATTACTTGCACCTTTGCTACTAGCATCATAATTAATTATGTTTTCACCATAGCTTGGTGCTTCGCTTAGTCTCACATTTCTTTGAATGATGGTTTGAAACACCATATCACTAAAATGTTTTTGAACTTCTTCAACAACCTGATTAGATAAACGTAATCGGGAATCGTACATGGTTAGTAACAATCCTTCAATGTCTAAAGTTTGGTTGTGTATTTTTTGAACACTTTTTATGGTGTTTAATAGTTTGCCTAATCCTTCTAATGCAAAATATTCGCACTGAATTGGAATTAAGACAGAGTCTGCTGCTGTTAAAGCATTTAATGTAAGCAAGCCAAGAGAAGGTGCACAATCAATTAATATATAATCGTAATCGTCTTTAATGTCTTGTAATGCTTTTCTTAGCATGTACTCTCTTTCGTCTTTATCAACCAATTCTATTTCTATAGCTACTAAATCTATATGAGAAGGAATAACATCTAAATTTGGTGTACTTGTTTTAACAATAGCTTCTTTTGCAATGTTGGTATGTTCGAGTAGTTGATAGGTTCCAATTTCAACAGTTTCTACATCAATTCCCAATCCTGATGTTGCATTTGCTTGCGGATCGGCATCTATAAGTAGCACTTTTTTTTCTAAAACACCTAAAGAAGCTGCTAAGTTTACAGAAGTTGTTGTTTTTCCAACGCCACCTTTTTGGTTAGCAATTGCTATGATTTTACCCATTAATGATTTGGTTTTTGGTATCGGTAAAAATACAATTATTTATGAGGATAAAAAACGGAACTTGTTAACAAAAAGAGTCGCTTTTATAAGCGACTCTAAAAAATAATAGTTGTCTTTATTGGAAATTAAAATACATAAGTCGCTTTTAGTTGAAAACCAGATAGTTTGTAAAAGCTTTCATTAACGTAAAAAGTGTTATTAGAAAGAAGTACAAATTTATTTTCAGGTTGATATGATAGATTAAAATCGATTTTTTGTTTTCCAAAATGAATATAAGTTCCAAGCCCTACATTATAGACCAATTTGTTTGTTGTTTCAAAACTTATAGCAGTAGAACCTACAGAAGCCTCTTGAATAATGACATAAGAATTTGAATTAAATATAATCCCTCCATTAAAACCTAAGTAAGGTCTTAAGGTTTTACTTACATTATTAATAGTATATCGAAAACCTATCATAGAATTTATATAGGATAATTTTGATTTTATAAAAACATTGTTGGCATTAGATTCAAATTCTTCTGGAAAAGAATAGTCCACAGAAAGTATAAAGCCAATATTTTCATTTAACATATTGGTATTAAAATATATTTGTGCTCCAATAGTTGGTGCTCCGTAATTATTTGTAACTCCTGGAGAAAAATTTTCAAAAGATGTGTTTAAAAAATTATAACCAATATTAACACCAACTTCAATAGTTTCAGAAGAAGCATTTGCTTCTTTCATAACATTTGATGCAATTTGTGTTTCTTCACTTAAATTACAGTTGTTATAAACTTCTATAATGGATTTTAAGTTGCTTAGAATAATAGAAACATGTTTATTATATGCAAGCTCTTGAGCTTCTAAACATTTATTTATATACAGAGATATTGGACCGTAGTTAAACGCTCCTAGAGTTAAATCATTAAGCTTCTTTCTTTCAATCTCATTAAATCCATATTCTTCATTTTCTAGAAAGTAATGTTCTCCACTTTTGTATAAAGAAAGAGAGCCAGATATTACTGTTTCAAATAAATAAGGTTTACTCTTAGCTGTTTTTACCGTAAAAATTGTACCTTCATAATTAACTTTAGAAACTCCTACCAAGTTAATTACTTGGTTTTGATTAGTAGTGGTTTTTGTTTCTATCCCAGTAATAAAACCTTCAGAATTAATAGCTAATTGTGCCTTAGAAAACTGTTTCGATTCACCACTGTTATAGTAAATAATAGCTGTGTTATTTTTTTGTGCAAACACGAAGCTTGTAAAAAAAACAAAGAGATAGATTATTGGGTATTTCATATCGTTTTTTTATATTTTAGAGATTCAAAGATATAGTTTCCATAAATTAATTTCATGATTTTTATCATGTTTTTGTTATAGTCTGTCTATTATATTTGCATATATAATAATTAGGATTAAATTATCCGATTTAAAAATTTAAATTAGAAAACACTAAATACTTTATTCATGAAAACAAACCAAAAACCAAACAGAAAATTAAAAATAGTAAGAATAGTGATTTTACTATTGACACCTTTTTTCTTTATCGCTTGTTTTAACGATAAAAAAGAAGAGACTGCAAATGCTTCAGAAATTCCAGTAAATCAAGAAATGTTAGCAGAATTAACAGCTCCGCCACATGTGCCAACACCTATTGGAGCTAGAAAAGCAAAAAAGCTTATTGTAAAAATGGAAATTCTTGAAAAAGAAGGCGAATTAACAAATGGCGTAAGGTATAATTTCTGGACATTTGGAGGTTCTGTGCCAGGGAGTTTTATTAGAACTAGAGTAGGAGACGAAGTGGAATTTCACTTACAAAATCATCCAGATAACAAATTACCTCATAACATCGATTTACATGCTGTAACTGGACCTGGTGGTGGAGCAGAGTCTTCTTTTGTTGCTCCTGGCCACGTAAAAGTGTTTTCTTTTAAAACATTAAATCCAGGTTTGTATGTTTACCATTGTGCAACAGCTCCTGTTGGGATGCACATCGCTAACGGAATGTATGGACTTATTTTAGTTGAGCCAGAAGGAGGTTTAGAACCAGTTGATAAAGAATACTATGTCATGCAAGGAGATTTTTATACTAAAGGTGCTAATGGTGAAAGAGGATTACAGCCTTTCGATATGCAAAAAGCTGTAGACGAAAAAGCTGATTATGTAGTGTTTAATGGTAACGTAGGTTCGTTAACAGGTGATAATGCTATTACAGCTAAAGTAGGTGAAACTGTTAGACTTTTTGTAGGTAATGGTGGGCCTGGTTTGGTGTCTTCATTCCATGTTATTGGTGAGATTTTCGATAAAGTTCACGTTGAAGGAGGCGATTTAATTAATGAAAATGTCCAAACTACCCTAATTCCTGCAGGTGGAGCTGCCATTGTTGAGTTTAGAGTAGATGTTCCAGGAACTTTAATTTTGGTAGATCATTCTATTTTCAGAGCTTTTAATAAAGGAGCTTTAGGTATGCTTAAAGTAGAAGGAGAAGAGGATAAGAAAATCTATTCTGGAGAAATAAGAGACGATATTTATTTACCTGAAGGTCCTGGAATTCAAACCATGCCTACTACAGACGAGATTGTAGAATCTGAGATTCCTGCAAAATCTTTCGAAGAACAAATGGAGTTTGGTAAACAAGCTTATATGCAAACCTGTTTTGCATGTCACCAAGGCGAAGGTCAAGGTATTCCTAATGCATTTCCTCCGTTGGCAAAATCAGATTATTTAAATGCTGATGTTAATAGAGCCATTGATATTGTATTACACGGTTTAACTGGAGAAATTACTGTGAATGGTGAAAAGTATAACAGTGTTATGACACGTCAGTCTTTGTCTTCTGATGAAGTTGCAAACGTATTAACTTATGTCTATAACTCATGGGGAAACAATGGTACAGTTGTTACCAAAGCCATGGTTGATAAAGTAAAAAATAAATAATTTTAATTTTTAAAAACGTCTCATATGAAAATCAATGCCTTCGGTCTAGTTGTATTTTGTTGTGTCTTTCAAATGTTCTTGTTTGCACAGACTGAAGGCATGGTTTTTATTGAAGGAGGTAGATATTTGCCTTTGTATGGTAGAGACTCTACAGTTGTTGAGGTAAACAATTTTAACATGGATATATATCCTGTGACTAATAAAGAATTTGAGCAATTTGTAGCAAAATATCCAAAATGGCAAAAATCGAAGGTCATAAAATTATTTTCAGACGGGAGTTATCTAAGTAATTGGAAAAATGATTTAGAATTAAAAGACACCGAAAACCCTAACAGTCCTGTAACCTATGTTTCTTGGTTTGCTGCAAAAGATTATTGCGAATGCCAAGGAAAACGATTGCCAACTGTAGATGAGTGGGAATATGTTGCCATGTCTGATGAAATAACAAAGGATGCACGAGTAAAACCATCTTATAACGAACAGATTCTTGCTTGGTATGAAGCCCCTCGATCTAACGAAAATTTAATTGGAGAATCACCCAAAAATGTTTGGGGAGTTTACGATTTACATGGTTTGGTTTGGGAGTGGACACTTGATTTTAATTCGGTTTTAATTACTGGAGAATCAAGAAAAGATGTGGATAAAGACAGTAATCTATTTTGTGGAAGCGCATCGGTAAACGCAACAGATTTAATGAACTATGCTGCTTTTATGCGTTATGCCATTCGTGGTAGTTTAAATGCAAAGTATTCAATGAAAAATCTGGGTTTTAGATGTGTACAAGATATCAATGAAGAAAAATAAATGAAACACTTAAAAACAATAATAACAATCTGTGTCATGGTCCTGACTTTGGCATCTTGTAATTCAAATAAATCTGATAAAGTCTCAGATGAATTAGCCATATACCAATGTCCAATGCAATGCGAAGGAGAAAAAGTATATTTTGAACCCGGAAGTTGTCCAGTTTGTAAAATGGATTTACAGGCTGTGGAGAATCAGAATTCTAAAGAGGTTGAAGATGAAGGGATTTCAGAAGAATCTATTTTCAATCTAACTTCTAAATGGCACACTGAAGAAGGTGAAGAAATTCAGCTTGAAGATTTAAAAGGGAAGACTTTAGTAATGGTCATGATCTATACGTCGTGCAAAGCTGCATGTCCTAGATTGGTTGCAGATATGAGACATATTGAATCTCAACTTCCAAAATCTAATATAGAAAATCTTCGATTTGTTTTAGTAAGTATCGATCCTAAAACAGATACACCAGAACGGTTAAAAGCTTTTGCCATTGAAAATACAATGGATGGGAAACAATGGACTTTTTTACAAGGTACAGAAAGTAGTGTTCAGGAATTTGCAAATGTCTTAGCTGTAAAATACAAGAAAATTTCTCCAATAGATTTTTCACACTCCAACATTATAAGTGTGTTTAATCCTAAAGGTGAACTTATACACCAACAAGAAGGTCTAGGAGTAGATAATAAAGAAACTGTAGAAGCTATTTTACAATTAACTCAAGAATAATATAATTTATTTGAAAGCGTATTTATAACGCAGAAACTTTCTTAAAATAATATTGATGAAAAAAATACTAGCAATCCTATGTATAGGACTTGGCATGGCAAGTTATGCTCAAGAATTTCAGGTCTCAGCCGAGTTAAGACCTCGTTTTGAGTACAGACATGGTTACAAAACACTAGCTGTAGATTCTATAAATGCAGCTACTTTTGTATCTCAACGTACACGTTTAAACTTCGGTTACAAAAGCGAAAAATTAAAAGCATACATAAGTGTCCAAAACGTAAGAGTTTGGGGAGACGTGTCTACTTTGGCAACTTCAGATAAACATGGAACAACCTTACATGAGGCATGGGCAGAAGTACTCTTAAACAATCAGTTTTCTTTAAAATTTGGACGTCAGGAAATAATTTACGACGATCAACGAATGTTTGGTAATGTCGGTTGGGCACAACAAGCAAGAAGTCATGATGCACTTATTGTAACTTATAAGCCTAACGACAACAATAGAATAGATTTAGGCTTGGCGTTAAGTGCAGAAGATGAAACTTTGTTTGAAGTAGATTATAATGTAAATAATTACAAATCGTTTCAATATCTATGGTATCATACCAATTTAAAAAACGTTGGATTGAGCTTTTTAATTCTAAATAATGGCTTAGCCTACAACGATGAAAACGACGAGCAACAAGTAGATTACAATCAGACTTTTGGATTACATGCTACCTTAGGAAAAAATAAACTGAAAGCAGACGCGTCTTTTTATTTTCAAACAGGAAAAATAGCAGATACAGATGTAAGTGCATATAATTTTGCTTTAAATGCACATTATAACATTGCAAATAGCTTTAATGTTGGGTTAGGAGGAGAATATTTATCGGGTACAGACATGAATGCAACAAGTAGCAAACTAAAATCCTTTAATCCATGGTATGGAACCAATCATAAATTCAATGGCTGGATGGATTATTTCTATGTTGGAAATCATTTAGCCTCAGTAGGTTTAATAGATATTAATGCAACTATTGCCTATCATAAAAATAAATTTTCAGCTAAAATAATGCCTCATATCTTTTCTTCGGCAGCAACTATTGTGAATAATGTGGGAGACGACATGAGTCCTGGTTTGGGAACAGAAATCGATTTGGTTTTTGGGTATAACTTCTCTAAAGACATTAATTTTCAAGTTGGATATTCTCAAATGTTTGCAACTGAAAGTATGGAAATCTTAAAAGGAGGGGATAAGGATGCCACAAATAACTGGGCTTGGGCCATGATTACAGTAAAACCATCTTTATTTAAAACAACTTTTTAGAAAGTAGAAACAATAGAGCAACATAAATAAAATTATTTCCAAAATTCATCATCAAGATTGTCCTTAAAAGGCGCTTCGTGATGAATTTTTTCAATGTGTTGTAATTGTTCTTCGGTTGCTATCTTCTGAATTTCAGGAAAAAGCACACGTTCTTCAAAACGAATATGTTGTTCTAATTCTTCCTCAATCTTGCTAAGAGTTTTAGGTTCAACATCAGTTTCAGAAAACAAACGTTTTAAACGTCTATGTTCTGCTAACGCACGTTTTATTAGTTCGTTATCGCTTTCTAAAATAGAAAAAATATGATTTTCTTCCATATCGAAATGTGGAATCAAATGGGTTTCAAAAAACCAATCGGCATAGGTCTTAATGCGTTTTGGATCAATGTTTTTGTTAAAACCACTTCTAATTTTCCAAGTTAAAAGCAAGCCATGATGATGCTCTCTACTAAGTGGTTGTAATGCTTTATGGCGTTTTTGAGGTTTGGTTTTCATGCTGATTTAGTTTTATAAATATTAAAAATAAGACCTACAATTCCTAAAGGAAGTAAGATACTACTAAAAAACAGTAAGACATAATAGTTTGGTAATAATCCGATTCCAAAATAAAATAAACAACCTTGAATGATTAATATGAGTTCTGTTAGCAAAAAACCCAACACAAAGACAAACATGCTTAGAGTTAAGTTTTTGTTTTGGGTTACTAATTGACTTTGCAAAATAAAAACGAATAAAAACCCTGAAATAACACCTAACATGGTTAAATGTATAAAGCCTATAACAAGATTTCTATGCTGAAATGCCATATTTGAAATTTCAGGAATTAAAGACAGGGATTGCAGGACTATTTTTAAAATAAAACAAAACAAGGCAAACCATAGTATGAATTTTAGATTGTTTGAGCTTGCATTCATCATAGTTTTTAAACGAGGTTTGATGAGTTTTAAAAAGACATGCAAAGATGCCATTAGAAGCAACACACCTAAGCCATTAATCCATAATAATACAACATGTGGTGCAAACCAATTTACAGGTAATGCAAACGTTAGAATGCTTGAACTTATAAGTAATTTGAAAAACAATTGAAATTCTTTTGAATCTTTGATTTGTAGTTTATGAAATAAAACAGCTAAAACAGCTATTAAAAACCAACCATTAAACTGAAAATGCAAAAAGAACTGTATGGCAATTTGGTAAAAAGCTGAGGCCTGACCAAGAATTCCAACTGCAGGACCTAAACACCAAACTCCTAAGGTTGAAATAAGCATAAATAACAGCGATGCTTTTAATAATAGTTTGGTAACAATGGATTGGGTTTCATGATTTTTCCAAATGAGACGAAAAAAATAATAACTACAAAGAATATGGAGTGTTGAGAAGGTTATTGAAATTGCAGCATAGCCTTGAAAAGGAAAACTTAGCAACATACCGACCACTGCTATTTGTGTTACCCAAAAAAGTGTTGTATAAACAGGTTTCTTTTCTGGAATAAAATAACGAACAAAAAGTGTGTAAAGCATTAAATACACCCAACCCAACATAGCAATATGTGAATGTGCATGTGTTAAATATCGATAATTAAAGGAAATAGGAGATAGATAGGTATAACGTAAGGCCAATCCTAATAAGGCAGCAATAAAAAAATTAATTAAGCAAGTAACAACAAGCTTTTTAGACATAAAAATAAGTTTTTAAGTAAAAGTATAGAATAAAAAAACACTCCTTTTGAAGTTATAATTTTTAATAACATAAATTTCCTCCTCAACAAATTTAAATATTATAATTATTTACAAAAGAAGTGTTTTAAAAAAAACTACTATTACTAACCTTCAACTGTTTATATTTTAAAGTCTGGAAGCTGTTGGGGACAACTTCCAGCTTTAACTTTAGAAAATACTAATTGCTATTAATCATTCTTAAAGAAACGCTTTTTCTAATTTCGCTGCTTCAGGGAATAATATGTTATTTTCTAAATGAATATGTAGGTGTAAATCTTTTTCAAATTCATCCAACATTGCAAATGTTACTTTATACGTGTTACAAGCATCTGCTGGTGGTGTGTAATTGTCTGTTAATTCGGCAATTTGTCTAAAACGCTCGCCTTCATTTTCATGCTCTTCCATCATGGTAGCAATAGGATTAGCAACAGTTCCAAATTGTGGAGATAAAATGGCTCCTTTATCAATTTGCGCTTTTACCATCTTTTTGATGAAGGGAAATAAAATAAGCTCCTCTTTTTTCATGTGTGATGCTAATTCTCCTGTAGATGCAGTAAACAGCTCATTAATTTTAAATAATTCTGGATGTCTTTCTCCATGAACTTTACAAAGCTTGTCTAAAAACTGACGCAATACAGGTGTTTTCTCTTCTACATATCTGTGGTGTTTTTTCTCTATATACTCAACTAACAAATCTAATGGCCAAGATCTATAATCTATCGATTGATCTGTGTTTGTTGTTACAATCTTATCTAAGTCGTTTAATAAATTATTGCTATCAATATTGTTTTTGGTACATACCTCTTCTATAGTTCTATGTCCTTTACAACAAAAATCTATTCCGTATTTAGAAAACACAGATGCTGTTCTGTAATCTTCTGCCACAAACTGACCTATTTGTTTTTGCGTGTCTTTGCTTAATGTCTCCATAATTAATTGTATTCGGATAGTTTTATCCTATTTATATTCAAATTTTTTTTAATTTAAGTTTTTAAAAATGATACCCCAGATTTAATATCTAATGCAAGTTCTTCTAAATTGGTGTTTTCCAACATAAACTTTAATTCGTCTCTAACCGTTTTAAATTTATCGTGAACAGGACAAGGGTGAAGCTCATCGCAGGTATGTAATCCTAAACCACAACCTTTATAGATACTGTCTCCATCGATAGCATTTACAATTTGAGATAATTTAATTGATGCAATAGCATGTTTATCTATCTCAAAACCACCATAAGCACCTTTTACAGAATTAATAATACCATGTCTAGCCAAATCCTGTAAAATTTTTGCTGTAAAGGCTTCAGGCGAATTTATTTCTTTAGCAATAGCTTTTAAGCTAACTCGGTTACTTTCGTAAGAGTTTAGCGCAATAAAAATGGACGCTTTAATTCCGTATTCGCATGCTTTAGAAAACATATATTCAATTTAATTATAGCACAAATTTAAAACAAAAAATCAATACGGACAAATTTATCCGAATTAATATGCAGTTAAATTTTTGCAACCTTTGATTTAATTGTTAAAAGTTCTTAAAATAGGGTTAATTTGAGGGGTAACTTTTGAAATGTCAATAATATTGTATATGTTCGCTTTGTAACAAAAAAGGTCAATAATCTGACAAAATATGTTTATTATGGTGGACATTTTTAAAAGACAAATTCAGTTTCGACTTACTTCATATAAAGTAAGACATGTTGTGTTTGGTGATTTAAATTACGCACTTCAACCACTAGTTCCAATTAGAAAAACTAAAATTATCTTTCCGAATTTTTAAGCACTCGCGAGTGTGCTTAAAACAATTCTAAAACCTTATTCTATCAATTAATAATACTGTGTGCTGTTTGCACTTGGTTTAAACTCGTAAGGAAAAGGTTTAACAATTAGGATTGTCGTTATATTTTCAATTAATTATTAAAATTAAAATAATATATCATGGCAAAAGGTAGAAATTTAAAAGCTCCTACTGTTGATTTAAAGGAGAAAAGACAAGAAAAAATTAGAATGAAACTAGAAGCGAAACAAACTAGAAAACGAAGATAGTTAGTGCTCTTTACCGACTAGAGTTGGTTATATATGTTAAAGTCGGAATATTAGTTAAGTTAAACCCCTTGAGGAGCCATTTTCAAGGGGTTGTTTTTTTTAGTTTTTTCTGTCTGCTACTTTTTTTGATTAGAGATTATATAACCAATATTAAATATATTCCTTAGGTTATGTTCGTTACTTTGTCCACTTTTTTATGGATTCAATAAACTCTTTTTGCTGGTCTATAAAAACACTATGAGAGCAATTGTCTAAATATATTACTTTAGAGTCTCCTAAAATACTTTTAAGATTTTCAATTTGTTCTTCAGAGTATAACCCATCTTCTTTCCCATAGATAGCGAATACCTTAACTTTTTTTGCTTTTAAGTTTTCCAAATTTTCTCTTAATGATATGGTTGTATACTGTTCGTTTTTCCAAAATTTTTGTGGTGCTACGTAGCCCATTTTGGAAGCATATTTTTTAAGCAGAGTGTCTGATTGAAACGTTTTATATAAGGCTATCGCTTCTTGATTTGGGTTTTTTGTAGCGTAGAACCCATTAGACATGGCATGCATAAAACTGTAACTGCTATATTCTAAACTTGTGCTATCCATTTTCTCAAGCATGTTAATATAATTAAGACTTACTTTATCATCTTTTTCTAAATAAATAGCTTTGGATTTGGAAACAATATTCTTTAATGTTTCCTGCATGGATACGGGAGTTCCAACTAATATTAATGAGTTTATTTTGTCTGGATAATTGTCGGCAAAAAGCGTTGCAATAACACCTCCAAAACTGTGACCAATTAAAGATACCTTTTTTAAATTGAAGGATTTAAAGATTTGATTGATGTCATCAAAAGTTTCGTTAAACGTGTAAGCTGCTGTTAATGGTTCATTTCGTCCTTCTCCACGTCTATCATAAGAGATTACAAAAAAGCCGTTTTTAGCTAGAGCTTCTGCTGTTGTTTTTTCAAAGGACACACTATTGTATCCTGGTCCACCATGCAAAAAGATGATGGGTTTATCGTTTGCATGTCCAAAAGTTTGTACCTCTAAATTTTGGGCTAATAGGATATTTCCACATAACATTAGAAATAATATTGTTAAAGGTTTTTTCATTAATTTTAGATTGTTTGAGTTGTTTGATGTGTTTTTCGTTTTTTAAATAAAATAGCTATTAATGAGAATTATTAAGAATGGCCACAATTCTTAAAGGAGCACCACTTCCACCTTGAATCTTCATAGGTAAAGCAATTATTTCAAAGCCACTATTTGGTAATTTATCTAAATTGGTTAAATTCTCGAAGGCAGGAATGTTTTGTGAGAGTAATACAACATGACTTTTAAAATATTCAGATTGCCCATAATCAATACTAGGAGTATCAATTCCAATGGCATGAATATTTCTGTTTTCAACCAACCATTTTGCTGCTGCTTCTGAAAGTCCTGGAAAATGTAATTTTTGAATGGCAAGTTCTCCACGTTCATCAGTTCCCAAATATTTAACTTTATTTGGATAGTATTTAGCAAATTCTGTTTGTAATAAAACAATACTTCCATCTGGAATTGTAGTTTTTTCTTTAGTTTCCCATGCTTTTAAATCATCAATACTTATTTGATAGTCCGAATTATTTAAAGCTTTAGCCGAGACATTTATTTTAATGGCTTTTCCCATGAGTTTTTCAAGAGGTATTTCATCAACTGACATACCGTTTTCTGCAAAATGAATTGGCGCATCAATATGAGTACCACCATGTTCTGCCGAACTAAAATTGTTAGCAGAATAATAAAACCCTTTATCTGTTTGACCTTTAAAAACTGTATCTAGTTTGAATTCTTGTGCAGTAACCCAATAGATGGTTTCATCTGAATACACATGAGATAAATCGATTATTATCTCTCTAATAGTATCTTTAGGAATTTCTTTATTTATTTCTTGTGTAGCTCTTTGTTTATTATCGCAAGAAGCTAATAAACAAATAACAATTAGACTAAAAAAAAAGATTGGTTTCATGTCATTGCTTTTTATGAAAAAGTTAGATGTTAAACTTGTAAAATCTTTAGCTAATATACTCGTTTGATTTTAAATTGCTTAGATCTTGTTTCGTGTATTTTTAAGTTCAAATATTACATTTGACTTGTTTTCTAAATCTTTTCTGTGTCTATTTAATCGAAAGCCATTCCTTTCTAAAAGCTTTATAGAAGGTTTATTGTTAGTATGTGTAAAGGCCTCAATTTTGTTAAGTTTTAAATTATCAACACCATAATTAATAACCATTTTTAGAGATTCATTCATAATTCCAAGACTTTGAAATTTCGGATCTAAATCATAACCAACTTCAGCTGTTTTATTATTGTTTGAAAAATTCCATAAACAAATGGTTCCAATTATTTCAGGATTATTTTTTAAAGTTATACCCCATGAAATGGACTTGCCTGTTTCAATATATTCGTCTAATTCTTTAATAAATTTGATAGCATCTGCTTGGGTTTTAGTTTTTCTGTCTTCTGGTCTTTCAATGAACTTGGTGACCTTTTTATCTGAACGTAAGAATAAGATCGACCTGCAGTCTGCTTCTACAATCTTTCTTAGTAGAAGTCGTTGTGATTGTAATTCTGGAAATGGTTTAAATGTCAATTTTCTGGTTGAGTGTTGTATTTTGTTTTATTATTTAATGCTCTAAAATCCGATTTTTTAATCAATCAAAATCTCCAATATCTTTATAGCAGCATCACTAATTTTAGTTCCAGGACCAAATACAGCCATGGCTCCAGCATCGAAAAGATATTGGTAATCTTGTTTCGGGATTACGCCACCAACAACAACCATAATATCTTCTCTACCATAATTTTTAAGAGCTTCGATTACTTGTGGCACAAGTGTTTTGTGTCCAGCTGCTAAAGAAGAAACACCAAGAATGTGTACATCGTTTTCAACAGCTTGTTTAGCTGCTTCTTGTGGTGTTTGGAAAAGTGGCCCAATATCCACGTCAAAACCTACGTCTGCATAGCCAGTAGCGACTACTTTGGCACCTCTATCATGACCATCCTGCCCCATTTTGGCAATCATAATACGTGGTCTTCTACCATCTTGCTCAGCAAAGGTGTCTGCTAATTGTTTGGCTTTCTTAAAAGATACGTCGTTTTTTATTTCTTTACTATACACACCAGAAAAGGATTTAATTTGTGCCTTATAACGTCCATAAACGGTTTCTAAAGCATCACTTATTTCGCCTAGAGTCGCTCTTTCTCGAGCAGCTACAACAGCTAAAGCTAATAAATTATTATGGCCTTGCAAAAGGGAATCTTTAGAATTTTTAGACCACATTTTGGTTGCATTAGTTAAATTAGTTAAAGCTTGTTTTACTTTTTCAGAATCTCGTTCAGCTTTAATTTTGTTTAATCGTTCTATTTGTTGGGTTCTTACGGTTTGATTATCGACTTCCAATGTTGCTATTGGATCTTCTTGTTCTAGTCTGTATTTATTAACACCAACAATAATATCCTCACCAGAATCTATTCTGGCTTGTTTTCTAGCGGCAGCTTCTTCAATTCGTAATTTTGGAATGCCGGCTTCAATGGCTTTGGTCATGCCTCCAAGCTCTTCAACTTCTTCAATAAGTTCCCAAGCTTTTTGTGCAATATCATGGGTGAGTTTTTCAACATAAAAACTTCCAGCCCAAGGATCGACGGTTTTTGTTATTTTAGTTTCTTCCTGAAGAAATATTTGGGTGTTTCTTGCTATTCTAGCTGAAAAATCTGTTGGTAACGCAATGGCTTCGTCTAAGGCATTGGTGTGTAAAGATTGTGTACCACCAAAAACAGCTGCAGCAGCCTCAATAGTTGTTCGAGCCACATTATTAAAAGGGTCTTGTTCTGTAAGACTCCAGCCACTTGTTTGACAATGCGTCCTTAAGGCTAAGGACTTTTTGTTTTTTGGATGAAATTGTGAGACTATTTTTGCCCATAACATTCTGGCAGCTCTCATTTTGGCAATTTCCATAAAATGATTCATCCCAATAGCCCAAAAGAAAGAGAGTCTAGGTGCAAAGGTATCAATGTCCATACCAGCTTCTAAGCCTTTTCTTATATATTCCAGACCATCTGCTAATGTGTATGCTAATTCAATATCGCATGTTGCTCCAGCTTCTTGCATATGGTAACCTGAAATACTGATACTATTGAATTTTGGCATGTTCTTGCTTGTATATTCAAAAATATCTGAAATGATTTTCATGGATGGTGTAGGAGGGTAGATGTAAGTGTTACGAACCATAAACTCCTTTAAAATATCATTTTGAATGGTTCCTGCTAAATGTTCTGGAGAAACACCTTGTTCTTCAGCAGCCACTATATAAAAAGCCATGATGGGTAAAACGGCTCCATTCATGGTCATAGAAACGGACATTTTATCTAGTGGAATCTGGTCGAAAAGCACTTTCATGTCTTCTACAGAATCTATAGCCACACCAGCTTTACCAACATCTCCTACCACACGATTGTGGTCAGAATCGTAACCTCTATGTGTCGCTAAATCGAAAGCTACCGAGAGCCCTTTTTGACCAGCAGCTAAATTTCTTCTGTAAAACGCATTACTTTCTTCGGCTGTAGAAAATCCTGCATATTGACGAATGGTCCATGGTCTACGAACATACATAGTGCTGTAAGGTCCACGAAGATATGGCGAAATTCCAGCTACAAAATTTAAGTGTTCTAACTCGCTTATATCATTTTTGGAATAGGTAGCTTTAATATCAATATTTTCGGCTGTATTGAAAAGCTCACGTTGTTCATCGGCTATTTCTCTCAATGGAAATGATTCTGATGTTTGATTTTCAATTTCAGACTTTAAAGCGATATGTTGAATGTTTTTTCTAGACATTTGAGTTCTATTTATTCCTATCCTTAAATTATCAGTTATTTAACAGCGTTTAGATTATTTTCTAATTCTTCATTTATATTGTTAGATTCTGTTCTTTCGGTAATCTTTGTAGGGTCTACATCAAAAAGCTTAGCATAGAATAGGTCTAAAGCAACATACATTGCCATATATCTGTCTCTATGAGCATCTTTAATATGGTTTTTTAAGGGTTCACCAAACAATTCTGGTTTCATACTGTTGGTAGAGACAAGGGCATTAAATGTTGTTTGTAATCCATCTACACTAATATTATTTAAAATGCAGGTGAAAATTTCCGCATGGTAATTTATACTATTATCCTCATTCCAAAGGTTTTTGTCTTTCTTTAATGCTTCAAACACTTTCATGGTATGAGGTGACACAAACGTCTCATAATCTGCTTTATTAGCTAGTGCCTCACTGAAATAAAAAAAATGTGCAAATTGAAGGTTTTTCTGTTCTTTTCCGTAAACCGAAGCAATATCATTTTCAAAAGAAAGTAATGCTTCTACATATAATTTAGTGTCTAAGTTGTCGCAAATTAAGATATCTCCCGGATTGGCGTACTTATAATCATCAAATGTTGCAGAGTCATTTTTACAATTAAATAAAGTTAAGCATAATGCTATAAATGTAAGTTTTACTAGTGTTTTACTCATGATTTAATATTTATTCTGTTTTTAATCTGTTTTGTTCTGAAGTTTCTGCCAGTCTTTTTTCAATTATTGGTTCAATAAGCGTCTTTCTAGGGTTTGTTTTTACAAATGGGTAAAGCTCTAAATCCTGTTTCATTTTATCGTTAGGGTTTGGATGTTTGTTGGTGCCTAACAATACGTCTTCACCAGTATTAAACTGGGTTTGTTCGTTTTGAGCACTTTCTTTAATTTTTCTTTGTATAATACCTTCTTTTAATTGTTTTAGAAAACCAGCGTTGGCTTCGATGTCTTTAAATAATTCAAGAGCTTTTTCAGCTAATTGCTGGGTAATACTTTCAATATAGTAAGTTCCATCTGCTGGGTTATTCACTTTATCAAAATAACTTTCATGTTTTAAAACCAGAAGTTGATTTCTAGAAATTCGATTTCCAAACTCGTTGTTTTTATGATAGATAGCATCGTAAGCCAGGTTGTTTACAGTATTTGATCCACCTAAAATAGCGCTCATACATTCCGTAGTTGTGCGTAATAGGTTTGTATTATAATCGTAAAGTGTTTTATTTCGTTTTGTAGGTGTTGCAAAAATGTGGCAGTCTGAAGTGATATTATACTCTGAAGCTAAAGATTTCCATAATATGCGTAAAGCTCTAAGTTTAGCGATTTCAAAGAAATAATTGGTTCCAACTGAAACGGTGAAAATGATTTTAAGGTCTTTTTTGTTTTCTAAATGATTTAAGTATTCGTTGGTATGGGCAAGAGAATAAGCTAATTGTTGAACCATAGTGGCTCCAGCATTTTGATATAAAGACAGATCGACACTACATGTAGAAGTGTTATTTATAATGGTTTCGAAATGATTATGGTCTTCTTGAAGCGTGGTAAACCAATTGCCAGTTTTTGCGAGATTTCCAACAATATCTGTAAGAATATAAATTTTTGTTTTTGAAGAAAATGCTATTAGTTTTTTAACAAATTCTGAATCTAAAAACTGAAGCTCAAAATACAAGCTTGTTGCATAGGCATCAATACCAATTAGAAGTTCGTTAATTGAAACATCTTTAGACGGAATAATAAACTTGATACTTTGTGCTCCTCTGCTTAAAAATTCTTTAGCAAAATGATTCGATTTTTTTACATCTGAAACAAAAATAGTATCGCAGATTAGCCATTTTGTAGCTAGAGAGGATGACACATTTGGCAAGGAAGAAAACTCATCTGCATGATAAAAAGGTTTCACATCGATCCCTTCGTTAGTTTTCCAGATAAGGGTTTCGTTGTAATCTGCTCCTTTAAGGTCGGCCTGAATTTTTTGTTTCCATTCTTTAGATGAAACGTCGCTAAATTCTTCAAATAATTTCTTACTCATTTTTCTTTACTTTAGCTATACTGTCTTGGTATTCAATTATGTATATGTCTTCATTTTCTTTCTTCATATAATATTTTTCTCTTGCTAATTTTTCAATTCCTTCTTCTGTACTTAATTCTTTTATGGCTTTTTTGTCTTTTACAATTTCATTTTTATAAAAATCTTTTTCATCTTCTAATTCGTTTATATCTGAATTTAGCTCGTTATGAATTAGCCATGAATTCGCATCGAAAAAAATCATCCAAACAGCAAATACTGCAATTATTAGAACAAAGATGTTCTTAAAAGGTTTTAAGTATTTGTTTCTGCTTTTTGTCATTAAACGAGTCTTTGATTGATAATGGTTTTAACAATATCTACAGCAACTGTATTGTATTTGTTATTAGGAATAATAATATCTGCATACTCTTTCATAGGTTCAATAAACTGTTGGTGCATAGGTTTTAATGTGTTTTGATACCTAGAGAGCACCTCATCTATATCTCTACCTCTTTCTGTAATATCTCGTTTTAAACGACGAATTAATCGTTCGTCACTATCAGCATGTACAAATATTTTAATATCAAACATCTCTCTTAATTCTGGATTTGTTAGTATTAAAATACCTTCAACAATCATCACTTTTCTTGGATGGGTTAAGATGGTATCGCCAGTTCTATTGTGTTTAATAAATGAATATACTGGTTGGTGTATGTCGTTTCCTAATCTTAGTTCTTTTAAATGCGATTCTAATAATTCAAAATCGATAGAACGAGGATGGTCGAAATTTATTTTTACACGTTCGTCATAATTTAAATGTGAGGTATCTTTATAGTAAGAATCTTGTGAAATAACTCCAACTTCTCCTTCAGGTAGTTGATTTAAAATTTGATTTACTACGGTCGTTTTTCCACAGCCAGTTCCACCAGCAATACCGATTATTAGCATGTATTATTGTTTTTTAAATTAAGCACAAATTTAGTTATTTACATTTTAATTATAGGATGTATTTTTGAAAGTTGATAAACTTGGATGTTTTTATTTATTTGGTAAGAGTTTTACAATACCTAAATTTTCAATACCAATATAAATATAGCCGTCAAGACCCTGTTCTATGGAGCGTACTCGACCAAGGTCTTCCAGTAATTTTTCTTCATTCACAACCTTGTTACCTTTTAAGATACATCTACTAACATATTGAAATTTTAAAGAGCCAACTAATAAATTGTCTTTCCAATCAGGATATATATCGCTAGTAATAAATGCCATACCGCTAGGAGCAATAGATGGCGTCCAATGATGAATTGGCGGTTCCATACCTGGAAGTTCAGTGTTTTCTGTGATTTTTGTGCCAATATAATTGACTCCATAAGTTACTTTTGGCCAACCATAATTTTTTCCTGATTTTATAATATTTATTTCATCACCACCTTTTGGACCATGTTCGTGAGACCAAATATCACCAGTCTTAGGATGTATTTTCATGCCTTGAGGGTTTCTATTCCCATAAGCAAAAATAGCTTTTTTTGCATTTGGTGTGTTGTAAAAAGGGTTGTCTTCTGGAATTTGACCATCATCGAATAATCTATAAACTTTACCACAATCTCTTGTAATATCTTGAGGATTGGTATCTCTATCACCTCTTTCTCCAATAGTAAAAAATAAATAGCCTTTGTTGTCAAAAACAATCCTGGAACCAAAATGTTGTCCTGCAGTACTATTAGGTGTAGCCTTGTAGATTAATTCTTTATTAGTAAGTTGGTTATTTGATAATTTGGCTCTCATTATGGCTGTATTACTCCCTTTACCATCTCCATCTGGGGAAGCATATGAAAAGTAAATCCATCCATTGTTTTTATAATTTGGATGTAATGCAATATCCATTAGTCCACCTTGCCCTCGAACTTCTATATTAGGAAGCCCTTGAATTAATGTTTTTTTACCTTCTTTAAAGTGAATAAGTTCTCCTTTTTTTTCGGTAATTAACATGGCATTATCCGGTAAAAAAGTAAAGCCCCAAGGTATATTTAAGTCTGGAACTATTATTTGATAAGCATTTTCAAGAGGACTATCTTTTTTTGATTGTGCACAGGTTAAAACACTTAACAAAAGCAACATAAAATATGATATATAATTTAATTTCATAGAAATTTGTTTAAGGTTTAAATTTAAAAAATAAAAACTTGTTTCTTGTTAAAGAAAAGCCATATATTTGCATCTTGAAATTTAGATAACTATTTCGGGGTGTAGCGTAGCCCGGTTATCGCGCCGCGTTTGGGACGCGGAGGTCGCAGGTTCGAATCCTGCCACCCCGACTTCAATAAAAAGCTCAACAACATGTTGGGCTTTTTTTATTACAAATTTTCTGAATTAAATAAAATATAGAAGAGATCCATTAAATTATAACAAATTAGCTTGAAATTACTCTAATTGACCAAAATAATTAGACTTTAGTTTCCTGATGAAACCGGATTCATGAGCTTTTAAAATTTCTAGAGTAATTTCTTTTTTGTAGTTATTATTAGGTGAAAGCCCAAAACCATATTTATCTGGCTCGAATAAATTTCCAATAACCTCCAACTGTTTGTTTTGATGTGTGAATTTATAATATTGCAATACTGGAGCATCACCTACTATAGCATCTACAGAATTATTCTCAAGCCCATCTACCATGTCGTCAATATTCTTGAAAGAAATATAATTAAAGCCTTTATTTCTAATATAATCTTCGGTTTCACTGCCTTCTATCACTGCAATTTTTTTATCATGAAGGTCTGATAATTGATTGATATCATTTGTCAATGACATGGTTGTCATAACACTTGTTATTGATGAAGTAACATAGGCTACTACCAAAACTCCTACAGCTAACCAAATGGCAGAAAAGATACGTCCTATCCATCCAAATAAATTCTTTCTACTTAATTTACCTGAGGTAAACATGAGCATTACTTGGTAAAAACTTTCTGCTAATCCATCTCGCCAACTAGTTGAAAATTCTTTGTCAAACTTTCTATCGAAGATGGTCATAAGGATGGTTAATATAAGTACAATTATACCAATGGTTAAATACGAACTTAAATGGCCAGCATCTCGAAGACCACTTAAAAGGTCATTGGAATTACTTATACTTTTTTTACTAATCATCACTTTTAATCCTGCATCATACCATGGTTGGGTGAAATCTATCACTTGTGCACGCGCTTTAGATATAGTAAGATTAGTAACAGCTATACTTACCGAGTCCATACTTGTTGCTAAAACCAGATCATGAAAATTATTATAAATTTTATAGTTGGAGCTAAGACTTAATTGTTTAGCTATATTCTCCCACAACTCAATGGACATTCCTGATAATTCTCCATCTGTTTCAATAACAAATGGAGGACTCATATAAACACCAACATTGATTGCTTTAGAAATATTTTTATTTGATAAATCTTGAGCTTGAGTTAGCTGATTTAATAACATAAATGTTAGCGTTATAAAGCTAATTAATCTGAATAGATATCTGGAATGCTTCATAATATATGCTGCTTAATAAAATAACTCGTTAAGAATTACTTCATGTAAATAGGAGTGCGTTTAGCTAAAAAATTCAAAGTAATTTTATAGGCATCTTCTGTTTGCCAAAAAGATTCATGGTCTTTACTGAAAATATTATCACCTTTATCGTTGTAGATGTTCATGGTAATCGTAGTTGTGTAATTTTGGGTTGTAGAGCTGTAGGTGCCAGATGTAGCATTTGTTCCAGAGTCGTCAAAAAGTTTTCCTACAAATGTTTTTGCCGGTTTTTTATCATTGGTTTTTACATTCACATTTGTTGAAGAATAACTTGATTGACCACTAGAGTCAATAGAAACCAAACCTTGAACAACATATTCTACACCTAAAATATCACATATTTCACCCATGGAATAATTTTGCTCATCGTTTGCACCTATTCCAACTTTAGCAAGTAACCTATTTGTAGTAGATACGTCCTGAAATGTTAAACTACCTTTTTTAGCATTAAATACAGCATAAGTTTCTTGTTGAATCTTTTTAGACATAACTTTCGATCCATCACCCTGATTTTTAATAAAAGCAAAAGGTAAAATGGCTACTTTATTATGATGATCCTTTAATTCAGAAGATTCGTTGTAAAACTCAACTCTTCCAGAAGAAAATGTAATTTTAGAAATTTTACTCTTCAAAATGGTGTATTCAATAGTTTCATTTTGATACGTAAATTTGATATCAATATCTTCAATTGCAGTAACTTTTCCTATCATTTCGTTTCCATCGGTTTTTAAAATGATGTCATTTTGAGCTTGCATTAAATTGGTGCTAATAAAGAGCATGCAGGTTACTATTGAAATTTGTAGATTTTTTTTCATAACTTATTTATTAGTAATTGAAGTTAGTTCTTATTATTTAATAATCTCCTGTTTTGTAAAATAGTAGAATAAGGCTTATACGTATTATTATAAACTTAAAAATGCCTATCTTGATTTTAAAAACCTCTGTTAAAATAGTCTATTTTTCTAATTAATTTTAATTTAAAACCCAATTAATAGCGCATTTTCCAACTTAAAATCTTTCCTTTTTCTACTTTGAACAAAAAATCAGCTTTATTAGTATAACCTTTACTGCTGTATAGGCCTGTTACAACAACTTCGTTACTATTTGCCAAATATTGCACGTTCTCAACGTGTCCTTGTCGTTCAATAATATCACTTTCAAGCCAACTAAAAAATGCAGTCCCTGATTTTTCAGCTCCACTACCATAAGCTTGAGACGCATTTTCATGAAACAATGATCGAATTGTTTTTGCATCGTTTTTAGACATTGCAGTTATTAATAATTTAATAACTTTTTCAGGATTGGTTTCAGAGTTTTCAATGTTATTACTCATAGATGTTTGTTTTAATTCTGTTTTATTTTTTGATTCTTGTATTGAAATATTTGCTTTGTTTTGTCCACAAGCAGTAAGTGATAAAAGAAAAATTGAGATACTATATAAAGTTTTCATCATTATTATTTTAATGGATGCTTAAAATAAATGGCTGCTAAATTGAGTAATAGAAAAGGTATTTCAATTGCTACACCTTTTAAGTTCCCATTAAAAAGTTGAAAACAAAGAATCAATAAAATAGTTGCTGCCATTAAAAAGTTTCCCCAAACAAATGTTTTTGGTATGGCTATTAAAACGGTACTCAATAAAGTAATCAACCCTAAAATCAAGACTCCTGTTTTTCCAAAACCAAATTTACCTAACATGTCCAACATTTCTAGTTTACCTGAAACCATTGCAAATCCTTGTTTCCCACCCATAAAAAGTATGATTAAGAATAATACGGTACTAATTATTTTTGATATCATATTGTTATTTTTAAATTGATGGTTGATTATCTTGTGGTATAACCACCATTAGCAAAGATGGTTTGACCTGTAATCCACCAGCCATCAGTTACTAAAAACTTAACTAATGGAACAATGTCTTCAATCTGTGTTAATCCTCCAAGTGCAGATGCTGATTTGTGATACTCTACAGCCTCTTTGGATTCTTGACCATAAAAAAATGGGGTATCCATAGGGCCAGGCCCAACTGCAGTTACAGAAATCCCACGAGTTCCAAATTCTTTTGATGCCATTCGTGTAAAGTGTTCTACGGGTGCTTTTGCTCCTGCATAGGTAGAATATAAACCAGTATAAGCTGCTAATAATGATGTAACTATGGTGCAAATCTTGCCGTTGTTATTTAGTTTTTGACCTGCTTCTTTTATAAAAAAATATGCTATTTTTGAATTGATATCAAACATCTGATCGTAATCTTTTTCAGTTGTTTCCATGAAAGGCTTTTTAAGTACCATACCAGCTGTATTAATTGCTATGTCGATTCCTCCATACCTTGAGATGGTTTCATCAAACAGTTTGGTGATGTTTTCTATTTTAGTTAAATCTGCTTGATAGATAAAGCCATCGCCACCAGATGCTCTTACAGCATCTAAAGTCTTTTGGCTTTCAGCTTTTGATTTACCACTATTATAATGTATTGCTATTTTAGCTCCATCTGTTGCGAATGTTTTACTAATTAAACCACCAAGATTTTTACCACCACCTGCAATTAATACGACTTTGTCTTTTAAATTAATTTTACTCATTTTACATCTTTTTTATTTGTTATGAAACAAAGCTAAAGGCTGATGACTGAATATTCATTCAGTAAATGTTAAAAAAAACATAATATTACTGTTTAACTGCATCCCAAGCCATTTGCAATAAGACTTGTTTATATTTTTGATCAATTGTAATATTGAGCTCATATGCTGCTTTTATCCAATAAGCAATAGCGCTAAAGACAAAGAATGTCATGTGTTCTGCCTTAATATCTTTAAAGAGGTTTTCTTTCAGTCCTTTTTTATAGAGTTCATCAAAGTGATAAAATTGTGCCATTGCTTTCTTTTGCGTATCAATTTTAATAATCGGTGAAAAAGCATATTGGCTAATGAAATTGAATTTAAGTGGGTTTGTAGTAAAGTAATCAATCATACGACCATAGTAGTCCATAAAAGTTTCTTTAATATCAGGGTTATGCCCATTGTTTACGAAAACTAGCTCGGCCTCTTCTACTTTAATTTTTATATAGATGCCATTAATGATGTCTTCCTTGTCTTTAAAGTATCTGTACACAGTACCCATACCAACGTTTGCTCTTTCAGCAATTTTTGACATTGGTGTGCGTTCAAGACCTTTTTCTATAATTAATTGCAAAGCTGCATTTAATATTTGTTCTGTTTTATTCATTATAAATTATTAAATAATAACAAAAGTACGATATATAAAAACACACACTAATTGCATGTAGGTTGTAGTAAATTAAAATTACATTATATGTTTTTTTATAAAAATCGTTTATTCGTTAGAAATATGATTAGCATAAACAGTTTACTATTATAGGTATACAAATGTATTTATAAAAGTTAATATTATTATAAGGCACTAGAGTTTTATGGTATTTCGATGAATAATTAATAGTTTTGCACAGATTTATTAAACAAGAAAAAATATAATATGAGTCAAGTAAAAGAAAATGATACTGTAAAAGTTCATTACACAGGAAAATTAAGCAATGGTCAAATTTTTGATAGTTCTTTAGAAAGAGAGCCGTTAGAAGTGACTCTTGGTCAAGGCATGTTAATTCCTGGTTTTGAGAATGCTGTTATAGACATGAAAGTAAATGATAAAAAAACAGTTGTCATTGCTAAAGAAGAAGCTTATGGAGATATTCAAAAAGAATTATTTCATGAAGTTAAAAAAGAGCAGTTACCACAAGATATGGCTCCTGAAGTTGGAATGGGCTTAGCATCTAAAAACCCTGATGGTTCAGAAAATCAATTTAGAGTTGTTGCTGTAAACGACGATCATATTGTAGTTGATGGAAACCACCCTTTAGCTGGTCAAGACCTTACTTTTGATCTTGAATTAATCGAAATAAAATAATATTTTAAGATAAGTAACAAAAGCCTGAGTGAATTCTCAGGCTTTTTTTGTTAAAATATTTATAATCTATATAAATAAGTCAGATTTATGTGGTACTTTAAAGTAAGTCAATTTATTAACTTTAAAAAATAAAAATATCATGGGAAAAGAAAGTAGTACCTTATTAGGAATATTAGCAGGAACAGCTATTGGAGCAACATTAGGAATCTTATTTGCTCCAGATAAAGGGTCTAATACCAGACAACGAATTGCAGATGAAGCTGCAGCAGCAAGAGATAAAATGTCTGAAGAAGCACATCATTTAAGAGATAAAGTTGCTGACACTGTGTCTTCAAAAAAAGAAAGTCTTGATGAAAAAATAGAGCATATTATGAGTGATGCAAGTCATAAAACAGAAGATGTTATCACAACCTTAGAAAAAAAATTAAGCGACCTAAAAGCTAAAAATAAAAAATATCAAAAATCTTAAACTAAATGAATATTTTTGAATCGTTAAACGACACATCTAGCAAAATGGTAGATGCAGGAGAGGTGTATGTTAAAAAAACTGAGGAATACTATAAATTAAAGGTGTTTCAACAAATTAGTGTTTCTATTAGCTTTGTTACTAGAGGATTAATAATAGGCAGTGTGTTATTTTTAGCATTATTCTTTCTAACATTTTCATTGGCATTGGCAATAGGAGAGTGGCTAGATAATCTAGCATTAGGTTATTTAATAGTTGCTGCTTTTTTCTTATTAGTAACTGTTATTCTTTATTATAATAGACAGGTTATAAACAAAAAAATTATTCGAACACTTTCTACTAAATTTTTTGATTCCTAGACTTTAAAACACACATGAAACAATATCAATCTTTTGAAGATATAGAAACAGATTTAAAACGTTTAAGTTTGGAGCGAAACATTGCTCTAGAAGAAATGAAACTTTTAAAAAGCGAATTTCAAGACGATTTAAAACCTGCAAATTGGATACAATCTGCAATTAAAACTGCTGGGAAATATGGTTTGTTTTTATTAGCCAAGCGCTTTTTTAAATGAAACGCAAGCATCAAGAAGTAATAAAATCTAGAAAATTGTATTTAACTTATTATTTTAAATATTTAGTTAATTCACACTTCATTTCTATAAAATCCTAAAAATTTTCCGAGAGGGAATGGCTTTTTTTAAACACTTTTATTTGTATTGAGTTAAGTAAAACTCGATTTAAGTTAATCTGAAGTTTTATAAAGGTATAGTTTTATAAAATGAATCAAGTGAATTCAAATAAATTTAAAATGAAGGATTTGCCTTCACTTATAGTTGAAACTTATAAAGCTTGGGACGCTAATAACCCGTTTAGATTAAGTGCAGTTGTAGCTTATTATGCTGTTCTTTCAATGCCAGGCTTATTGGTTATTATTATCAATCTAGTTGGTTCTGTTTGGGGAGTGGATATTGTTCAAGGAAGACTAACAAGCGAAATTTCAAGTGCTTTGGGTAGAGATGCTGCAGATGCTATACAGGCTATGATGATAGAGACCCAAAATGAAGACAAAAGTACTTTAGCAACCGTTCTTGGTATTGCTACTTTAATATTCGGTGCAACTGGTGTCTTTTATCATTTACAACTTTCGCTTAATCAAATCTGGCAGGTGAGTTCAGAAAGTAGTATGACTTTTATAAGAATGCTCTGGAGTCGAGCTAGAAGCTTTGCTTTTATTCTAGCTATGGGGTTTTTGTTATTAATAAGCTTTTTAATGACTACAGCTATTTCAGTTCTTAATGATTATATTAGAAGCCTCCTTCCAGATTTAATAGTTTATATTGCTTTTGTAATGGACTTCTTGGTCTCTACTGGAATAATTACAGTTTTGTTTGCCATGATTTTTAAATTTCTTCCAGATGCAAAAATTAGATGGAAAACCGTTTGGATTGGTGCTTTAATTACTTCAATATTGTTTGTTTTAGGGAAATTTTTAATGGGCCTTTATTTTGGGGAGGCTAATCCAGGATCCACTTATGGCGCTGCTGGAACCATTGTGTTAATTTTAATATGGGTATCATATTCTTGTTTAATTTTGTTTTTTGGAGCAGAGTTTACATGGGTATATGCCAAACGCTATGGGTTAGGAATTCAACCAAAATCATTAAATAAAAATAATAAATAAAAACACCTCTATTTATTAATAGAAGTGTTTTAAATTATTGGTGATTGCTATAGAAATTAGCATTTACCAATTTTCAATTTCATTTTTCAGGTCTTCTTTTTTCTTTCCTGTTTTTTCTTGAAGTTTACCTAGCATTTCGTCAAACTTCCCTTCAGCATAAGTTAAATCGTTATCGGTAAGTTTGCCATATTTTTGTTTAAAATCACCTTTAACTTGTTTCCATTTGCCTTCTAATTGATCTTTGTTCATGATTATATTTTTTTAAATTCATAATATTTTAACTATTACAATTTATGGTGTTTTCAACTTTCTCTTTAACTCAATAAAATAATTTATTGAACTTAAAAATTTCTTTTTATTGAGAGTAATATTTTTTTTGATAGTGTTAAATACACTAAGATTTTCAAGTGATATTTGTCTAATAATATATAACTAAACCTAATAAAAAGAACAAAATGGACATTCCAAGTATAGAAAACGAAGCACAATATAAAGCTCTAAGAGATAAAGGATATAGCAAAGAAAAAGCTGCAAGAATAGCCAACACTCCAAATGCTAGTAAAAAAGGTGGAGAAGCTAAACCTTATGAAGAATGGACGAGAAGCGATTTGTATCAACAAGCAAAAAAGGCCGATATCAATGGTCGTTCTAAAATGGACAAAACAGAACTAATTTTTGCATTGAGAAACAATTAATAATTTTAGTTTAAATTCACAGTTCCTATTCAATATCTATGATTAAATCTAGTATAATACGTCAAATCTTTTTACTTCTATTAATACTTTTAATAGGAGTTTTAATTTTTTGGGAAATGATCCCTTATTTTTCTGGAGTTTTAGGCGCCATTACTTTTTATGTCTTGCTTAAAAACTTCATGTCTAAAATGGTTAAAAGGGGTTGGAATACAAGCTTAGCAGCAGTGTTTTTAATGTTCCTATCTTTTGTTTCTATTTTAATTCCAATAGCTGGAGCTATATTAATGTTGGGTAATAAAATAGGGAAAGCAGCTAACAATTCAGAAAAAGTCATACAAGTTGTTAAAACACAATTAGGAGAATTAGAAAGTCGTTTTGGTTTTGATCTAACGTCTCAAATAGATGCCTCAGCTATTTCAAGTTGGTTGTCTAAACATTTACAAGATGTTGCAGGTGGCACATTTAATACTGCCATTGGCATAGCTATCATGTATTTTTTATTGTTTTATATGTTAACGAATAGAAAACAGCTTAAAGAATCTTTAATGGAGTATATTCCTATTAGTAGAGATAATTTAAAAATATTAGGAAAAGAAACAAGACAAATGGTTCGAGCTAATGCCATAGGGATACCTTTGGTTGCAGTTGCTCAGGGAATTGTTGCCCTAATTGGTTTTTTAATTTTTGGAATAGAAAGTCCTTTTTTTTGGGCTATAATTGTAACTATTGGATCTATGATTCCATTTGTTGGAAATCTTTTGGGAACCATTCCGGTTTTTATTTTAACGATCTCTAATGGAAATGATTTTCAAGCTTGGGGTATATTATTATATGGAATTATAGTGGTTGGCTCTACAGATAACATTATACGTTTATTTGTCCTTCGAAAATTGGATAATGTCCATCCATTAATCACGCTAATTGGAGTTATTGTGGGAATTCCGTTATTCGGATTTATTGGATTAATTTTCGGTCCATTATTGGTTAGTTTGTCTTTAATAATTGTTAGGATTTACAAAAACGAATATGCGCCTAGTAAATTAGACACACATTAAACACTTAGGTCTTTCCTGTTTTTCAATATTATTAAAGTTTATTTAATAGTTGATTAGCATCAATATTTTTTTGCTTACCGTTAAATATTTACTCAATAAATAAATAATTTGCTATAGAATCTAAAGAAAAGAATATGATGAATGCAGCAGAGCAAATAAGATTAGAAAATATAGCAGAGGCAGAATATGAAATATTTGCATTATTAAAACAAAGATATAGTCCAAGAACTTTTAAAAAAGAACCACTTAAAGAGAGGCATTTAAAACAGCTTTTTGAAGCTGTACGTTGGTCTGCAAGCTCAAACAATCTACAACCTTGGCGTTTTATATATGCTGAGAAGGGCTCTCAAGCTTTCAATAAAATATATAATTGTTTAAGTGATTTTAATAAATCATGGACAGAAAACGCACCCGTTTTATTGCTTACGGCTTATAAAGAAAAGACAGATGAAGGAAAGGAAAATTTTCATGCTTTACACGATCTAGGTTTATGTTTAGGTTCTATGACAGTTCAAGCACAATATTTAGGAATTGCTTTGCATCATATGGCAGGAGTAAACTGGAAGAAAGCTGAAAAGGAATTTAACATCCCAGAAGGGTTTCATGTCTCTACAGCCATTGCAATTGGTTATTATGGAGGTGATTTGGATGATTTGCCAGAAGATTTACAAAAACAAGAAACAGCAAAGCGAAAAAGAATTTCGCAAGAAGAATTTGTATATAAAAACGAATGGAATTGAAATTAAGAATTATTTTAAAAATAAAATAATGAAAATAGGAATTATAGGAAGTGGACATATTGGAGGAAATTTAGGCAAGCATTGGGCTAAAGCAGGTCATGAAGTGTTATTTAGTTCTAGACACCCAAAAGAGCTTATTAGTTTAGCTCATGATGCTGGAGAAAACGCAAAAGCCGTTAGTGTTACAGATGCTTTTAATGCTCATGCTGATGCTTATCTTTTGGCTATCCCATTTGAAGCAATCGATCAAATTTCAGAATTATACGCTGGAGAATATGATAATAAAATAATTATCGACGCTACAAATCCTTATCCTAAACGCGATGGAGACATGGCACAAAAAGTTAGAGATGCTAATTATAATGCAACAGAATATACAGCAATGAAATTTAGTACTGCTAACACCATAAAAGCGTTTAATACTATTATAGCCGAGGATTTGCGTGATAAGGCTTTTAGAGATTACGAGAAACTATCCATTCCTTATGCAGCTCAAGATGAAGAAGGCAAAGCTATTGGTAAAAAGCTTATTGAAGACATTGGATTTGATGCCTTTTATATTGGCAGCTTAAGTGATTCTAGTATTATGGATCCAAATCAGGAAATTTATGGTAGATCCATGGAAATAGGAAAACTTAAAGAGTTGGTAAATAGAACTAGAGGTTTTTTAAGAGGTTGATTTTTAAGGTACTCAATAAAAACATTCATAAACTTCATGTTAATTTATTAATTTTAATAAAAGAAGACATGCTTAAAAAAACACACACTAATAAATTAATAGATGAGTTTGGAAATCATTTTAATGTTTTTAGTACTACTTACTACAGTAGTGCTTTTTGTATTTGAGATTTTCCCAATGGATAAAATCGCTTTTTTCATCATTGTGTTACTAATTTTATTAGGGTTGGTAACACCAGAAGAGGGTATAAGTGGGTTTTCAAACACAGCTACTATTGCAGTTCTTGCACTTATGATATTGGCTATTGCCATGGAAGAAAATGGTGTTATAAATTGGTTAACTTCAGGGATGAGTAAGGTGAAATCAATGCCAGTATTTGTAATGGCACCAATTTTTATGTTTGTTGCTGCTGGTATCTCAGCATTTATTAGTACTACTGCTGTAGTAATAGTTTTTATAAAAATGGTTAACCAGCTTTCCGAAAAATATAATATTTCTCAATCAAAACTGCTTTTACCAATTTCTTTCGCAGGTATTCTAGGAGGCTCTTGTACATTAATGGGCACATCAACAAACTTAATTGTCAATTCTGTATCCACAAACCTTGGAGCTGAAAAATTAAGTTTTTTCGAATTTTCAATATTGGGTCTTATTTTTCTAAGTATTTCTATAGTTTATTTAACGTTTACGCTACGTTGGTTGCCTTGGGGAGATAAACAAAATCTTAACAAAGACTATAAAATAGACAATTATATTACAAGTGTTTGTGTGACCCCAAATTCAAAATTGGTTGGAAGAAGAATTAATAAAAGTTTTTTACATAATAATCCGGATGTCACTCTTTTAAGGCTTACAAGAAATAATCATGCTCATAATTCTCCAGGAAAATACATTAGTTTAAAAGTTGGTGATGAATTACTCTTAATGTGCGATCTTGAAAATTTAGAACGTATAAGCAAGTCCGAGAACATGAATATTGTTCAGGAAAATAAAAATGTCATTGAAGAAAATACATCAAAGAACGTTAAAGCTGAGACCGAAGCTAAAGAGGTTGAAAAAGACGAGCATGTATTTATTGAATTACTCATGTTACCTGGAGCTTCTTTATTAGGTAAAACTTTAGGGAACTTAAGAAGGTTTATGATACAAGATGCGATTCCTATTGCTATCAAAAAAAGAAAAACACTTGTAAATTTAAACGAAAGAATGATCCATAGTAGTACAGATAAGCTTGAACTGAAAGCTGGAGATAGACTCTTAGTGGAGATTTCTAAAGAAAAACTATTTGCTTTAGATACTATGGAGAATGTGGTTGTCTTGCAACAGTTAGACAAGACCCATTCAATCTCCAAGAATAAAAGGTATTTTACTTTTTTTGTATTACTACTAGTGATAGCCATGGCAGCATCAGGGTTGTTATCCATAATGGTTAGTGCATTGACAGGAATTTGTTTGTTATTAGTCACTAACAATTTAAATTTAAATACTATTTATAAAAAAGTAAACTGGCAAATTTTCTTTTTGTTAGCTGGTATGATTCCTTTAGGAGTTGCGATGCACAATACGGGAACAGATATGTGGATTTCGGAAAAATTACTTGGCTTTCTACATCACCAACCTAATTATATTATCATAGGAACTTTATTTATTGTTACTATGGTATTGAGTGGTGTTGTAAGTAATAATGCGACAGCTATTATTATGACTCCAATAGCCATATCCGTGGCACAAGGCATGGGTTTAGATTTTAAACCTTTTATACTAGCAGTAATGTTTGCTGCTAATTTTAGTTTTTTTACTCCAGTAGGTTATCAAACAAACGCATTAGTTTACGGTATAGGTAATTATCGTTTTAGACATTTCTTGTTTATTGGTGGAGGTCTTAGTTTAATCCTGTGGATAGTTGCTACTTTTTTATTAACCAAAATGTTATAAACTATTAATATGAATAATAATTTTTCAATAGAAGACGCGATAAGTAAATTATGGGACAAATTGGATGGCTGGTTAGAAGCCATCATCTTGAAGTTGCCAAACTTAGTGATGGCTGTTTTAATCATGATCCTGTTTTATTTTATAGCAAGAGGAGTAAAAAAAATCTTTAGACAATATCTTCTAAAAAGTATTAGTCAACAATCCATTCAAGATATTATTTCAAAAATAATATTCTTAATTGTTATATTAATTGGTTTTTTTATTGCCCTTGGTGTATTAGAACTAAACAAGGTCTTAACAAGTATTCTTGCAGGAGCAGGTGTTGTAGGTCTAGCCATTGGTTTAGCACTACAAGGTACATTAAGTAATACGTTTGGTGGCTTGATATTATCGTTTATGCCAAAGATTAAGATTAACGATTATATAGAAACAGATAGTGTTAAAGGGTTTGTGTCTGAAATTAGTTTGCGTAGCATAGTACTAAGAAGGCCAGACAATAATTACGTTATAATTCCTAATTCTAAATTTGTTGATAATGCCTTCACTAACTACTCTTTAAGTTCAAGAAGTAGGATTTCAGTATCATGTGGTGTAGGTTATGAAAGTAATTTACAAGAGGTTGAAGATTTAGTTACACGTGTAATTTCCGAAAATTTCAAACAAAATAATGGTGAAGAAGTAGAGTTTTTTTTCACAGAATTTGGCGATAGTTCTATTAATTTTATAACCCGTTTTTGGATTGATATGGTAAAAAGCAAAGAAAAATATGCCGAAACACATAAAGCTATAAAGTTAATTAAAAGTAGTTTTGATGAGAATGGTATTAATATTCCTTTTCCAATTCGTACTCTGGATTTTAGTAAAAACAACATGCAAATTGAAAACAATAGTGGCGAGCAAAATCAATAAAGATTGAATGTTTTTGTTTCATATAACCTGACAAAGCCTTTGAATGTGATAAGGCTGTTAATTATTTTCAAACAATTTTATTTATATGAAATAATTGATATATCTTTAAAATTCTAATGTAGAAGGATCTATTATCAATGACACTATTTGTAAAATACGATTTCGATTTGGTATGTAAGACACTTTTAAAAGAGCAGCTTGATGCCTTAGACATATCTTATACTTTAAACAGTTTAGGAGAATTAATTATAAAGGGAGTTTTGTCTCAAGAAAAACAAGAGACTTTAACAACATCTTTGAAAAAATATGGCATTGAAATTTTATCAAAACAAAAAGTTACTTTAATAGATAGAATAAAAAATGCTGTTGATGATTATTTAAAAAACAAAGAGTTCCGTTCTATAAAATTATCAACATATCTTTCAGATACACTACATTATTCTTATGCACATTTGTCTACTATTTTTTCAGAAAACACGTACACCTCTATAGAGAATTACATGATTCTAAAAAAAGTTGATTTGGCAAAAGATTTAATTTGTAATACCAATTTAACACTTACCGAAATAGCTTTCCGTTTAGATTATAGTAGTGTGGCACATTTATCTGGACAGTTTAAAAAAACCACTGGACTTACACCAAGTGCATTCCAGAGAATTATGAATAAGAAAAAACTCTAAAACTAACTAAAAACACCTGCCTTCATGAGCGATATCATATTAAATATAGCATTAGCAGACGATGATGAAGATGATAGAATGCTATTTAGCGAAGCTATTGAAGAAATAGACATTCGTACAAAATTGTCGCTTTTTAATCACGGTCAAGAATTAATGGATTATTTAACGTTACCAAATATTGTACTTCCAAGCTTGATTTTTTTAGACCTTAATATGCCTATAAAAAATGGGCAACAATGTTTGGTGGAAATTCGAAATAATCCAAAACTGAAAGATTTATGTATAGCCATTTATTCTACGTCTTCTTCAGAAAACGATATAGAAGAAACTTTTTTAAATGGGGCAAACATATATGTAAATAAGCCCAATAACTTTAGTAAATTGCGAGAAGTGGTGGAGAAAGTTCTACAACTCAATTGGCAATACCATACGTCCAATTTAAATAAAGAAACCTTCCTCTTCCGTATTTAAGATGATATAATATTATGGATTTTAAACGTGTATATACTTCTTCTAAAGCGTATATTGTTTTATTGATTGTTGCTTTGGTTTTGCTTGTAACAACAGCAAGCATGACTTATTTGCAGATAATAAATATGCAAAAATCTTCAGAATCAATTAAACATACGCTTCAAGTTTATAATGGTATTAGTAATTTAACAACTCATTATTCTCAAGCAGAATCCGAGGAGTTTAGAAATAAATTATTAAAAACTGGAGGAGCTAGTCAAGATTTTATAGCCTACAGACAAGAAGGACTAGCTATAATTGATAGTTTAAAAGTGCTTACTCAAGACAACCCTTTGCAAATAGACCGTTTAAATTCTTTAAGTGTTTTATTGGAAAGATTATATAAACAGCTTCAATTGTTAGAAGCAGTAAATTTTAAAAACACTCAAGAAGCTCAATCTTACACACAATCACAGAAAATGAAAGTAAGTGGTACTTTGTATCATATTCGTAGCATTAAGAGTGATATGCTTGTTACTGCCCAACAATTAATGCATGAAAGAAAAAGCAAATACGATTCTTATAAGTCTTTAGCCCCTTTAACATTATTAGCATTGACTTTTGTAGCGTTACTAGTCTTTATTCTTTCATTTATTCGTATTTATAAAAATAAACTCCGTTTTCGTGAGTCTGAAGCTTTCTTGAAAAATATTCTAGCGACAACTGATAATGTGGTTAATTACTACGAGCCAATTTTCGATGCAGATAATAAGATAATAGATTTTAAAATTATTTATGCAAACGACTGTAACCGAGATTATTTTGGATTAGAACCTGATGAGATGATGGGGAAGACAGTGCTTGAGATTTTTCCATTCTTAAAAGGAAGTGAAGCTTTTAGCAAGTTTAAAATAAGTTATAACAGTCAAGAAAAAGTAAGCTTTGATATTGAAGTGAATATGAATGATTCTCATATGTGGTTTCAAAGTTTTGTTACGCCATTATCAGACGGAATCTTAATTACAGCTCGAAACTCTACAGCTGAAGAAGAAACCAAACAGGTTCAACTAGCATTTAAAAAGAGATTAGAAAATCAGAACCTTAAACTGTTAGATAATCGTGCTTTTTTAAGCAATATTTTTAAAAGTATATCGCATGTTGTTATGAATTTTAAATGTATTCGAGATGCTGAAGGAAAAATTATAGATTTTAAAATTTTATTTGTAAACGATAGAATCAACCCTATTACTGGAGACATACCAGAAGAGTTAAAAAACAAAAAACTATCTCAAGTTTTTACTAATATTTTTGAAAATGGTGTTTTCAATCATCTTGTAAATGCAGTTGAACTAAATAAACCTGAAGAGTATGAGGTGTCTCATGAAAAGAATGGGCAAATTTTTTGGTTTCATGCTACAGCTATAAAATTTGGAGATGGCGTAACTGTTACAACTAGAGATATCACCGAAGAAAAAGAAAGAGCAAACCAACTATTAAAAGTAAATGAACAACTTATTATTAGAAATTCTATTTTAAGCGATGCCGAAAGTATTGCAAAAATTGGAAGTTTCCTATGGTATGTAGATTCAGATGTTTCAGATTTTTCAGAGAATTTATTTCATTTATTGGGCTATCAAACCAACGAATTCAAATCTTCGTTTAAAACCTTTAAAAAGTTTATTCATCCTGAAGACTTAAATATGGTTGAAAAAAAATATGCACAAGCACTTAAAAGCTTAAAGCCTAACGAATACACTTATCGCGTTATTACAAAACAGGGAGATGTAAAATATTTTAAAACCAACGGACAATTTATAAATAAAGAGAATAAAACAGTGATGATTGGAGTTGTGCAAGATGTCACACATAGTATTGTTGCCGAAGAAAATTTACGTAAAAGCAATTTAGAACTGTTGCAGAGTAATGCTGAATTAGAGTCTTTTAATCGTGTTGCTAGTCATGATCTTCAGGAACCACTTCGTAAAATACAGTTATTTATTTCTAGGATAGAAGACATGGAATCTGGTAGGTTCTCTAATAAAGGAAAAACCTATTTTGAAAAAGTTAAGACAGGAGGAAGACGTATGCAGTCTTTAATTCAAAACCTATTAGCTTACTCTAGAATAGATAGCTCTAAAACAGATTTTGAAAATATAGATTTAAATCATGTATTAGAAAAAGTTACGGAAGATTTAAATACAAATATTAAGGATACTAATGCTCAAATTAATACTGATAAGCTTCCTGAAATAAAAGGAATCTTTTTTCAAATGGAACAATTATTTTCCAATCTTATTTCTAATGCATTAAAATATAAAAACACTGTTGAGATTCCTGTTATCCAAATTAAATATGAAAAAGTATTAGCAACTAATATTCCAAAGTTGTTTGTTACTATTGGAAAAGAGTATCATAAAATCTCTATTATAGATAATGGTATTGGTTTCGATGAGGTTTATGCAGAAAAAATATTTGAAGTCTTTCAACGTTTGCATCAAAAAAGCGAATATTCTGGAACTGGAATTGGTTTAGCAATTTGTAAAAAAATTGTTGAAAACCATAGTGGATATATGCATGCTAAAGGAAAACTAGGAGAAGGAGCTCAGTTCATAATTTACTTACCTGTTTAATGGTATTATTAGACTCTTTTTGTTTTTCTTACATAAATTAATAATAACTGCTTTTGATGCTTTTTGCTTCAAAAAGCTCATTTTTACTTCGTTTTTAAGCTTTTTTAACACCTTTTTAACCAAAAACCTATAGTTGTATAACACAATGCGAAAATTGTGTAATAGAAAAACATGATTCTGTAACGACATTTGTAATGACTACAAAAAAGATCGTTTAACTAAATCAAAATTCTATGAAAACTACATATATTGAATCAAATGTTATTAAAGCCATGTTAGAACAGTTACAGACAAATTTTGGTGGAACATTAACTAAAGAGCTGAAAGAGTATACATTAAAAATCAATAACGACATAGGCAAAGGAATTATAAAAGGAATGTCTCTTAAAGGAGGGATTACTTATTTAGAATTTGATATGGTTTTCTATCACGATCTAGTTTTGGCAATCAATACACCAAACGGAAAACCTATCTTTTTCACATATTGTTCTAAGGGAACATTAACACATAGTTTTGGTTCGGAAGGAGAAAAACGTAAACTGGAAAGCTATCAGACCGGAATTTTAACGAGTCATAAAAACGAAGAGAATGTGTTGTATTTTAATAAAAATGAACAATTAAAATCAACCTTAATTACCGTTCAGAATACTAAAAAGGATAATAATCCTGGAACAGATAGTTTAAAAGATAAGCTACAAGAAACTTTTTTTAATGAAAAGGCTGACGAAAATTATATTTATATAGGATCTCATAATTTAAAAATTGCTGAAAAAATTAAACAACTTAACGCCATTTCTCAAAAAGGGATTGTAAGAAGTCTTTTAATTCAAGGATTGGTACATGTTATTTTAGCATTAGAAATACAACAACATAAAGACGATTTAAATAATAGTCATATTCAAAAAGGCTCTTTAACTCTAAGAGACATGAATACTATTAAAGAAGTAAGTCAATTCATTAATGAGAATTCTGAATCTCAAATAACCATTTCTCAACTTTATAGTCAGTTTGGTCTTTCACCTTCAAAACTACAAGAAGGATTTAAATTAATGCATGGACATACAGTAACTGAATATATTAGAGAAGTTCGTATAAAAAAAGCAGAATCGCTTATTAAAAATACAGACATGAATATTTCGGAAGTAGTTTATACCATTGGTTTGACTAGTAGAAGTTATTTTTCTAAAATATTTAAAGAAAAGTATAACTGTAGTCCGAAAGATTACAAATTTGCACAACGTACTATAGCCATTTCAGCATAATTTTAAATAGAATCATCACCTGATTAAAAGTTATAGAATACAAATACATTAAAAAAGACCCAACATTTGTTGGGTCTTTTTATTTAAAGATTTTAAAGCAGGAAATTTAAACTAAACATTCATGTTCCAGTAAGTTAACTTTTTAAATTTGGTAACTGTGGAACATGAATGTTTATAATAGTTTTACATAACTAACCATTAAAACCATTTAAAATGCAGACCTGAAGCTATTACTGCTATAACTAATATAATTAAAGTTATAATAATAAATTTTGCACCAAATCTCGTCTTTTTATCGTTTTGGAGTAAGTAATCTTCTCTATTTGAATCTTTGTCTTTAATAATTGGCATAATTTTAATTTTAAAGGTTAATATATATTGTTTTTTTATTTACAAATTCAAGCATGCCTTCTTTTGAAAGTTCTCTTCCAAAACCAGAAGCTTTGGTGCCTCCAAAAGGCAATCTAGGATCAGATTTTACTAATTCATTAACAAAAAAAGCACCATCTTCAATTCTCAATATTTGTTCTCTAGCTTCTTGAATGTTTTTGGTAAAAACCATGGTGCCTAAACCAAACTTAGAATTACAGGCAGTTTTATAAGCTTCTTCGGTATTTTTTACTTTTACAATAGCAGCAACAGGACCAAATGTTTCTTCATCAAATACAGGCATTCCTGGAGTAACATTTGTTAAAATAGTTGGTTCAAAAAATGCTTTGTTTTTTTTATTTCCTATTAAAACCTTAGCACCTTTTTTAATGGCATTATCTATTTGTTTTTTTAAAGTATCTGCTAAGTCTTTTCTAGCTAAAACACTAATTTCAGTAGAGTTTTGCATTGGATCTCCAATTTTTAAAGCCTCTACATTATTTTTAAATTTTTCTACAAACTCCTCGTAAATAGTTTCTACAACTATAAACCGTTTGGCAGCAATACAGCTTTGTCCTGTATTTTGCATCCTGGCATTTACCATAGTTTCTAAATGTGTATCCAAATCGGCATCAGCTAAAACAAGACACGCATTATTTCCACCAAGTTCTAAGACTGTTTTTTTGAGATGTTTTCCAGCAATTTCGGCAATATGTCTTCCTGCTTTTTCACTTCCAGTAAGAGATACTGCTTTAATTCTTGGGTCTTCTATAATTTGGTCTATTTGATTGTGGTTTGCAATGAGTGTTTGAAAACAACCTTTTGGAAACCCACTATCCTCAAATAAATCCTGAAGTGCCAATGCACAACCCGTAACATTACTGGCGTGTTTTAATAACACGGTGTTGCCAGCTGTAATGGTTGGAATAGCAAATCGAAGAACTTGCCAAAATGGATAATTCCAAGGCATAACTCCTAAAATACAACCTAAAGGATCGTAACTTATAAAGCTTTCTTCAGCATCTGTTTCAATAAGTTCGTCTGCTAGAAATTGATCGGCATTTTTAGCGTAAAAATCCGACAGAAACACACATTTTTCAATTTCGGCTAAACTTTGAGAAATAGGCTTGCCCATTTCTTGAGTTATTAATTCACCATATGTCTGTTTGTTTTTAATTAAGTTTTTAGAAAGGTTTTTTAATAGCTTTTCGCGTTCTGAGATTTCTACATGTTTCCATGTATTAAATGTTTTTTCTGAAAGAGCTACACATGTCTCTATTGTAGTTTTAGAAAATAGTTTGTAGCTATTAATTTCTTTTCCATTATATGGATTCTGTGAAATAATTTTAGAAGACATGTTGTTTTCTTTTTTTTGAATTTATTAAATGTACCTTTTTAAGTCTTTAACACTTAACCTATTCCATAAAACAATTAACTCTTTTAAGTATTTTGGTTTAAGGCAATATTTTAATTTTTAGCGTTAAGGGATGTAGGTATTTTTTCTGAAATTTGATATATAACAAAAAAGTTTAATTAAAAATATATTAGATCATGACAAATAATGGAAGTACAGGATTAGGAGTTTTAGTAGGAGCAGCAGCTGGTGCTGTTTTAGGAATTTTATTCGCTCCAGACAAAGGAAGTGTAACAAGACAACGTATTGCAGATCAGGCCGAATTGCAAAGAGATAGATTAACATCTTCTGCTGCCGATTTAAGAGATAAGATTGCCGACACCGTAAGTGCTGAGAAAAACACTTTAGAAGCCAAAGTAGAATCTATTGCCTCAGATGCAAGTTATAAAGCTGAAGATGTAATTACAACTCTGGAAGCCAAGCTAAAAGATTTGAAAGCTAAAAATAAAAAATTTCAAAAAGCATCATAAATTATGAGTGTTTTTGAATCTTTAGGAGAGACAACAGATAAAGCAACAGATATTGGTGAGACATATATTAAGGCATCTCACCAATATCTTAAGTTAAAAGTATTTCAGCAATTAACCTTGTCAGTTAGTATGATAATGAAATTGTTTGCAATAAGTGTATTTGTTTTTACTGGATTTGTTTTTTGTGCTGTTGCAGCTGCCATAGCTATAGGAGAAGTTTTAAATAACATGCTCTTAGGGTGTTTAATTGTAGGTGCAATTTTTATTCTTATAGGATTATTTATTTATATAGGAAGAGCAATTATTAATAAGATAGTAATACAAAAAATAGGTCTCAAATTCTTCTCCTAAAACAATAATTCATATAAATTAAAAGATAGTGTTTATGAAACCAACGTATACCAATTTTGAACAAATTGAAACAGATTTAAAACAATTTGATTTAGAGCGTAAAGTTGCTTGGGAAGAAATGAAATTATTAAAAACGGATTTCAAAGAAAGTTTCAAACCTTTTAATTGGGTAGAGCCAATTATTAAAGGAGCAAGTAAATATGGTGTGTTTATGTTGCTAAGAAAATTTTTTACAAAGCGTTGATACTGCTATTAAGACATGATAAACACACATACATTTATTAAACTATCTAAAAAAAAACAATACAATGAATATTTTTGAAGCTATAAGAGAAGATCATGATATACAACGTGATTTATTAAAAAAACTTATTGAAACCTCTGGAGACACAAATAAAAGGGATGCGCTTTTTAAAGCTATAAAAACACAGCTTCATGTGCATGCAGATGCCGAAGAGCGTCATTTTTATAAACCTTTAATTAGTAGCGACATGATGCAAGAACATGCTAGACATGGTATAGCAGAACATCATGAAATAGACGAGCTTATAGAACAATTGGAAGAAACCGATTACGATTCTTCTGCCTGGTTAAAAATTGCCAAAGACTTAAAACATAAAGTAGAGCATCATTTGGAAGACGAAGAACATGCGTTTTTTCAAATGGCAGGAAAAGTATTTAATGAAACTCAAAAAAAGTCATTGGCTACAGATTATAAAAAACATATGAAATCAAACTTATAGTTTCTTGTCTAAAATAGACCCATCAAATTCATTGGGTTAATTTTTATTTTTTTCAGATTAATCTACCTCTTAGTCTCTTCGTAATTTTATTATATCAAAAAAAATAATTGATAGGATGTCAAACAGCAAGCATCTATTAAAAAAATTGCTCAAAACATAAATACATATTATTATGAACTCATACACAGAAGAAGTTGGAAACAAGTTAAACGCCTTGTTAGAGAAAAATTATGATGCTGAAAAAGGCTATAAAAAAGCAGCAGAAAACACAAAGAACTCCGCTTTAAAAAATTATTTTAATCGTAAAGCTGCAGAACGATACGACTTTGGACATCAATTAAAGTCTGAAATTAGAAATTTTGGCGAAAACCCAAAAGAAAGTGGCAGTGCAACAGGAACAGCTCATAGAACCTGGATGGATGTAAAAGCACTTTTTTCAACAGATAATGAAGAATCCATGTTGGAAGAAGCTATTAGAGGTGAAAAAGCTTCTGTTGAAGAATATAATGAAGTTCTTAAAGAAGCAAGTTTACCAACATCAACAAGAGATCTTGTGTTAAATCAAAAAAACACCATATCTCAAGAGCTAAACACAATTAAGCGTTTGGAGGATATACAATAATATCATCAGCTTACATAGTTAAATCAAGGGGTCTTTTTTAAAGACCCTTTTTATTGTTTTACTACCAATCAACTTCAACAAACTTATTTGAGTTAAAGGATGATTCGATAGAGCAAACTCTAACAAAAATATATAACGATCTTTATATTATAGAGAACTGATAGTCAGTTAGCTTATAATTAACCTTAAAAAACAAACATTATGTTACGTTGGACAATCACCTTTATTATAATTGCTTTAATCGCCGGAATTTTAGGTTTTGGTGGAATTGCTGGAGCAGCAGCAGGAATTGCTAAAATACTATTCTTTGTATTTATAGTATTATTCATCATCTCATTATTTATGGGAAAGAAAAAAATTTAAAAACCGAGTTTAAACACTAACACTTAAAAACGTCATATCATGAAAAAACTATTTTATATATTTCTATTTTCATTCACAATGTCCTTGGTCTTACCAAGTTGTAGAGAGCAAAAAAACAACGATATTGAAGATGTTGCAGACGATGTAGGAGATGCTGTTGATGACGCTGCAGATGAAGTAGAAGATGTATTTGACTAATAATTAGAATCAAGTACTTATTAGTTAGTAAAGATTAGTTAGTTGGTTGGTAGTTAAAGGCAGGTAAGCATTCTTAAAAGCTCGTCTGCCTTTTTTAAATTAATACAATATATTATGAAACACGATAGAAACGAATTAGATCTTATTACAAAATACCAAAACAAAGGTTATACAAGTAATTTTAAATGTGAAGAAGGTTCTTTAATAGAACTTGACACCAAAAACATGTATTCACCTAAACAAATTATTATTGAAAGGGAACACAGGTTTGAAGGGATGAGTAACCCATCGGACATGTCAATTTTATATGTTATTAAAACACACGATGGTGTAAAAGGGATGGTAACTGCTAATTATGGTGTAAATAGCGATACAGAATTGGATGAATTTTTTAAAAACATTCCAAAAGAAAACGATCGATCTAATGAAAATATTTAATGTATTTAGCTTTTAGAGCGAGCATCCTTAGAAATGTCTTCGTTTTCTAAGTATTTAGAAACTTCAGATGGCGTTTCAATAAGATGGTAATTTTCACCATTAATTAATATTGGGCAACGTAAAGTTTCAGGATGTTTTTGTAGTACTTTTATCCAGTCTTCTTTATCTAAGGTGATACCAGAATCGTAATAATCTCTAAAATTTGGATGTTCTTGATTGATTAACTTAGAAAGTATGGTGTGTAAATTTTCTGAAATTTCTAACCATTGTGTTCCAGTTACTTTAGTTTTAGAAATATCTACAGCCAAAATCTTTTTATTTGTCGCTTGTAAATAACTATAAGCTTGTTTGCCTAATTGGTTTTCTGAGTGGTAATAAAGAATGATTTTTCTTTTATCTATTGCAATTGTTCCCATAATTTGTTTTTTAATAAATAAATCTACCTTTTTAAAAAGTGTCCTACTAACTGTAAAAATTATATTATTAATTCATATAAAATTACTTGTTTAACAATGACAGAATTTTTAAAACAAAACAAAAGAGCCATTTATGGAGCATTGATTACGTTTGTGCTAATTAGTATGAGTGTTTTTTTATTAGGTAATATATCTGGATACGAAGCCAGACAGTTGTTAAGTTCCTCTTTAATGGGGATTAACATGCTGTGTAATACCATAATTCTAGCTTCAGCAACCATTTTAGCATTGCTTTTAACTTTATTAGGAATTAGCTCTGGAACCAAATCTAAACTAAAAGACAGTCATTATTTAGAGGTTTTAAGCATTGCCAAAATAGATACTTTTTTATTTGTAGTGACACTTGTTTTATTTCAGGTCTTTAATATTCCTATAACCGAATCAGATAATGTGCCAAACTTATGGTTTAAAGCTATTTATTGGTTCACATTAATCATGTCATCAATGTTAAGTGGATTAATGGTTTTAGTAATACTCATGCTTTATAATACAGTTCGAAATATTATTTTGATTGTAGGTTTAAAACAAGATCACCCGTTGCTTTATAACGATCAAGAGGAGGCAAAAGAGAATCAAAAGGATTTAGAAAATGAAAATGATTCTTAATTTTATTTGAGATAAAAAAATAGCATCAAAGAAACTAATATGATAATAATAACTTTTAATAAGTTTCATGTAAGGTTTCTTATAAAAATTCTACTTTTGTTGTATATAAATTACATTTCATTATGTCTGATACAATAGAAAAAGTAAAGTGCTTAATAATAGGGTCTGGACCTGCAGGATATACTGCAGCTATTTATGCTGCCAGAGCAAATATGAAACCTGTTTTATACCAAGGAACTCAACCAGGAGGTCAATTAACAACAACTAACGAAGTTGAAAATTTTCCAGGTTATCCAGATGGGATTACAGGACCAGAAATGATGATTGAGCTACAAAAACAAGCTGAACGTTTTGAAACAGATGTACGCGACGGTTGGGTAACAAAAGTTGATTTTTCTGGAGGTGTACATAAAGTTTGGGTAAATGATACAAAAGAAATTCATTGCGATACAGTAATTATATCTACTGGAGCTTCGGCCATGTATTTAGGGTTAGATTCTGAACAGAAATATTTAAAGCTTGGTGGAGGTGTCTCTGCGTGTGCTGTTTGCGACGGATTCTTTTACAGAAATCAAGAAGTAGTGATTGTTGGAGCAGGAGATTCTGCTTGCGAAGAAGCACATTACCTCTCAAAGCTTTGTAAAAAGGTAACGATGTTGGTAAGACGTGATGAGTTTAGAGCCTCAAAAATTATGGCTGCTCGTGTTAAAAATACAGAGAACATTGAAATTCTTTATAACACAGAAACCGATGAGGTTCTAGGAGATGGACAGGTTGTGACTGGAGTAAGAGTATTTAATAATCAAACTCAAGAAAAGCACGAGATTCCAGCAACTGGCTTTTTTGTGGCTATTGGACACAAACCAAATACAGATATCTTTAAAGACTTTTTAGATTTAGATGAAACAGGATATATTATCAATGTACCTGGAACTTCTAAAACCAATATAGAAGGTGTTTTTGTTTCTGGAGATGCAGCAGATCATGTGTACAGACAAGCTGTTACAGCAGCAGGAACTGGATGTATGGCAGCTTTAGATGCCGAAAGATGGTTGGCTTCTAAAGATGCTTCGTTTGAAGTGTCTACGTCTAACTATAACTAAATAGCATATTATAAATTATTAAAAAATCCGAAAACGAAAGTTTTTGGATTTTTTTGTTTTATGAAGATTAATAAAAACCATCTCAATCCCTTAAAGATTGACATGGTTTTAGTTTTTGGTTGTTAGTTAGGGGTTTAATTTCTTTTTATTGAACCAGAGACACCATCGCTAGTTTTTACAACTTCTGGATTTCCTGAATATCTAATATCGCCACCACTAGAGGCTTTTGCAGTAAGTTTTTTAGAAGTGTTTACTCTAATGTCAGCACCACTAGTAGCTTTTACTTGCGCATTTAATGTCATTAGATTTTCGGCTTCAATAGAACTACCACTTGTTGCTTCTGCAATAAAATTATCTGTCTTACCTGTTAATTCGATATCGCTACCACTGGTTGAGTGACAGGAAACAGATTCGGCATCAATTGATAATTCTATATCGCTTCCACTAGTAGAATTTAATTCTAAATCTGAAACACGAATGGTATTTGTTGAAACGACATCGCTACCACTTGTGGTTTTGATAGATGAAATATGATTGAAATGCAACATCACTTTTTTAGAAGTCGATCTTCCAATGTTTTCACTTGCAGTTATAATAAGCACATCGTTTTCAATGTTTGTAGTAATAATATCGTGAAGATTTTCGTCTGCTTCTACACTTAAGCGTTCTGTATCACTTTGTGTTAAATAGACATCAATACCTCTACTCACTTTAATGGAATTAAAAGTGCCATTTAAAGGTCGTTCTTTAATTACTACTTGTCCGTTTCCATTTATTCCTGTTCCAAAATTTCCGTCGAAATTACATGACATCATTAAGATGGCTAGTATAATTGATGCCATGATTTTTGTTAGTGTACTCATAATTGTTCGTTTTTTGATTGATGATTTTATTGATGATTCAAAGATTGCTTTTTATTAAGTTTTTAAAAAGTTTTCTTTTCTGAACTGTTAGATAATATTACTCAACTGTATGATTATCATCAGAAGTAATATTAATACCGTTTTCGTCGATGTTTACTTTCATTGTTTCGCTATTTGCATTGACGCCAGCATCATTAATTTCTAGATTAGAACCTTTCGATTTTATCTCTATGCCTTTGTCATTTATTTTAATATGAGAATCGTTGTCGTTGATGTCTATTTTAAAATCCTCATCTGGACAGTCTGAACATAAAATTTCATTATTCATGATTTTTAAATACTTTTCTTCCATGCCATTCTCTAAAATATCGTCGTAATAGCTTGAATTTCTATGAAAACTATAAGTGTTATCATCTGCATAAAGGGTTGAACCTTCAGGTAAATACAGAATAAGTTCTACTTCTTGATCGCTAAATTTATTTTCGTATGCAGTTGTTAAATAAGCATCTAATAAAAGCTCATTGTCTTTTAATACATAGTTGTAATTAATGTTGTTTGCTCTTTCTTTTGCTTGTTGATAACTGCTTCCTTCTGCACTTTTCTCAATTCTTAAAGAAGCCAAACTATCTTTAGTAGATCTTACAATAAGACGAATGTCTGATGAATAGATGATTTTTTCATCATTTTCATTATAAACCAATCTTACAGAATTACTATTTCTATACACACTATTTTTATAAGCATCATTTGTAGTCATCTTAACTTTAAGTGTATCGTTTGCTGTAATATTAAGAGTTTCCTTGGTGTTTACATTTGCATCAAAAGCATGTTCACTAGCTTGCTTTACACCTATAACCGCTAGGCTAATTACAGCAATAAACCAAAGACCTAGTAATGAGAATTTTGCAATGTTTCCAATAGATTTTAAATTGTTTACTAAAATTTTTAATCCTAAATAGAAAACAAAGAAAAATGGAATGCCAATAGCAAAAAGAATTAATAGAGACACAAGCCAGATAGGTGTATTAGCTGCATTTGCTGCGTCTATAAAATCGAAACCAGGAACATGAATTAAATCGGTTGCGCCAACTGTAAAGAATCCTATTATGAGTCCTATTAACGTTGCAGAACCAATAATGATAAGCATGATTCCTATAAATTTCGCAAATACTTTAAGGAAAAACATGAAGATATCTCCAATGGTATCGAAAAATGACTTAGATGTCGATTTTAGACTATTTCCTTGCTTTTGAAAATTGACGTTTTTAGCAGCGTCGGAAACAGTATTTGAGACATCTTTTGCTTTTTCAGAAAGCGTATCTGATACATTTCTTGCGGCATTTGAAACACCATCAAAGCCGTCCTTGATTTTTTTTTCAATGTTGCTAATATTAACAGGCTCGCCAGTCATGGTTAGCTTGTCGGCAGTGGTTACAGCTTCTGGAACTAAAATCCATAATAAAATGTAAAGTAAGACACCTGTTCCTGCGCCAAAGATTAATAATATCCAGATTAAACGAATCCAAAGTGCATCAATACCTAAGTAATGCCCAAGCCCAGAAGAGACACCTCCTACATAAGAGTTATCTGTATCTCTAAATAGTTTTTTTGCACGACCTGAAGGTCTGCTTTGATGTGTCTTTGGTTCATCTTCAAAGATTTCGTCGTCCACAAGATAATCTTCTGGTTGTCCCATTATGGTAATGACTTCATCAACCTCTTTATTTCCAATAACTTGTTTCTCGTGTTTGACACGTTCGCCAAAAAGTTCTGCAATTCTTGCTTCAATATCAGCTATGATTTCAGATCTTCCTTGAGAGTCTGTAAATGAACGTTTTATAGCCTCAAGATAGCGTTGTAGTTTTATGTATGCGTCTTCATCTATATGAAAAAAGATACCTGCTAAATTTATGTTGACTGTTTTATTCATTATTTTGTGTTTTTTTGACTGGTTACTATATTAACTGCATTTTGTAATTCACTCCAAGTAGTGTTTAATTCGTTTAGAAACAATTTACCTGTTTCTGTTAGACCATAATATTTTCTTGGTGGTCCTGATGTTGATTCCTCCCATCTGTAATTGAGAAGTCCTGCGTTTTTAAGACGTGTTAGTAAAGGATAAATGGTGCCTTCAACCACTAACAGTTTTGCGTCTTTAAGAGTGCCTAAAATTTCTGCTACATATGCATCCTCATCTTTAAGGACAGATAAAATGCAGTATTCTAAAACACCTTTTCGCATTTGTGCCTTTGTGTTCTCTATCTTCATAGTGTCAATCGTTTTAATTTTTTTAAACTGTTCATTTTTTGATTTTGATTTATACTTCTATGTTTTAACAAAGAAGAATTGATGATTTTATTTTAAAAAGTTAATGGTTAATGGGTATTTGTAATATTCGCCATCTTTTGCTGCCAAACCAGCCTTTACAATAAAAACGAGCTCTAGTATGAATCCCGTAAAAGCTATAAAACCTAATCCACCTGTTATATATAAAAGTGGCGAAGGTTTTGTTAAGCTTAAATGAATGCTGTCAAACGTGTCAATATTTATAAAATCTAAACCACTAAATAGATTAAAAACAAAGAACGGAATTGTTAACATTCCTAAAATAATAGCATATAATAAAATGCTTATCTGAAAATTAATTGCTTGTTTTCCATGAGCATCTACAAATTCTGATTTGTCTTTATTTGCAATCCATAATATTAAAGGTCCTATAAAATTCCCAAGAGGTATAATAAATCTAGAGAAGGTTGAAAGATGAATAAATGTGGCAATATTTTTTTGGTGATTGTCTAACATTTTAAAAGCATATAATAGTTTCTTATGCAAATATATATCTAAAAGAAGGTATTATGCAATACAAAGTACTAAAATTTAACAAAACATTAACAAATTGTAGTTCGGTTATTTTTAATAAATTGGGGTACGATTAATATCGTCTAATTTATAACTAAGTTATGATTAAAAAATTCGCTTATGTCTTGACTATACTGTGTTCAAGTTGTATTTCTCAAACTCATCCTGTTGAAGAAAATATTATGGATGTTGCTTGGAAAACGTATCAGTCTCCAACGAATACACCAGATTATTTAAAGCCTTTTACAAATAAGTTTGGTTATCAAATAACAAGAATAAGCGATGTTTCTGTCTTTGAAGGAGATAGTCAAAGACTAAGACATCACTATAGTTTAGATTCTCCATGGAACAGTAATGAGACCTTTATTAAACTATCTGGTTACCCAGCAGCCATTCTTGATGGAAGCACTTATAAATTTATTAAATGGGCAGATATTCCAAACTCTGCTACCTGGTCTAATACCAATCCAGATGTGATGTATGGGACTTTAAAAAACAGGTTGGTTTCTTATAGTTTAAAGAGTAATAACATTCGAGAAATTTATGAATTCAGTGATTTTGAAAAAATTAGTTATGGACTTAATAAAGGGAATATGTCTTATAATGATAAATATATTGGCATTGTAGGAGTTAATGAAAACGAATTAACGTTACTAGTGTTCGATATTCAAAACAATCAAATTGTTGGCACAGATTATCTTGGTGCTGTTAATTTAGCCTGGTTTTCGGTAAGTCCTTTAGGTAATTTTGCTATTACTGCTTTTTCTGAAGATGGGGAAGAAGAAAATCAGGGATTAAAAGCATACGATATAGATTTGACGAATAAAAGGCATCTAAATAATTACACTACACATTCAGATTTAGGAATTGATACTGAAGGAAATGAAGTGTACGTCGCTTTTGGAGATAAAACAACCAGACCTAATCATTTTTATATGAAAATGGTTCGGCTTTCCGATGGGTTAGTTACACCACTCTTTAAATACACAGAAGCTACTGGTGTTTGGGGAGGACATATAAGTTGTAGAAATACAAAAAGACCAGGTTGGGCCTACGTGAGTGAAGGATGTTGTGAGACGATAGGAAAAAAGGAACTATTTGCTATAAAATTAGATTCAAGCAATACCATAGAAAGGTTTGGAGAACATCATGCAACCTACCATGATAGTTATGAAGAGCAAGCTCAAGCTGTTGTAAATAGAGATGGAACAAAAATGATTTTTGCCAGTAGTTGGAATGGGTTGTTTACAACAACATATCCTCCAGCATTTGTTGTTGAAAAGAAATAAGCGTCCATTATTTTTTAAATTATTGAAATCTTATCTTTGAATGATTAAATCCTATTTTTAATTTCAAAATCAAAACATGAAAATAACTCCCAAAAAACTTAATAGCTTTTTACTTTTTAAATTACCGTCGGCCTATTTTACTGGAGTTCGTACAAAACATTTAGATGCAGAAAGATGTATTGTTAGCGTAAAACATCGATGGATTAATCAAAACCCGTTTAAATCTTTATTTTGGGCAGTACAAGGTATGGCTGCCGAATTAACTACAGGGGCATTAATAATAAATAAAATAGAAGCAAGTGGTAAAAATATTGCGATGCTATTAGTTAAAAATGATGCAAGCTATTCTAAAAAAGCCACTGGAAGAATTACTTTTGAGTGTTCCGAAGGGCTTTTGGTAGATGAGGTTATTAATAAAGCCATACAAACCGAGTTAGGAGAGCAAATTACTTTAAATGTTGTTGGCAAAAACTCTAATAACATAGAAGTGTCAAGATTTACTTTCACTTGGTCTGTAAAAGTAAGAGCTTAATTGTAACAAAATGTTATTTTCTGCAACATATAAAGTATAAATTAAACATAAATTATTATGACAGCACACGAAATAGATTATAAAATATACGGTGAAGAAATGCAATTTGTGGAAATAGAATTAGATCCACAAGAAGGCGTAGTTGCAGAAGCAGGAAGTTTTATGATGATGGACGACGGGATTAAAATGGAAACTATTTTTGGCGATGGTTCTGCTAAAAGCAAAGGGTTTTTAGATTCCATACTTGGAGCTGGAAAACGAATACTTACTGGTGAAAGTTTATTTATGACTGCTTTCTATAATAACTTAACAGGAAAACGTAAAGTAAGTTTTGCCTCACCATATCCTGGAAAAATAATTCCGATAGATTTAACGGCTTTTAACGGGAAGTTTATTTGTCAAAAAGATGCTTTTTTATGCGCAGCTAAAGGTGTTAGTATTGGAATAGAATTTAGTAAAAAATTAGGCAGAGGCCTTTTTGGGGGTGAAGGTTTTATTATGCAAAAGCTTGAAGGAGACGGTAAAGCATTTGTTCATGCTGGTGGAACCATGGTGCAAAAAGAATTAAAACAAGGTGAAATATTAAGAGTAGATACAGGCTGTATTATAGGCTTTACACAACATATTGATTACGATATCGAATTTATTGGAGGTATAAAAAACACCATTTTTGGAGGTGAAGGTTTGTTTTTTGCAAAACTTCAAGGTCCAGGAACTGTATTTATTCAATCCCTCCCTTTTAGTAGGCTGGCTGGACGAGTTTTAGCTTCAGCTCCAAAAGGAGGAGGGAAAGACAAAGGAGAAGGGAGTGTCTTAGGAGGGTTAGGAGATTTGCTTGATGGAGATAACAGGTTTTAAATTTATGTGTACTGTTAAAGTTTTGTTTAAATATAAAACCAATGCTTTTTTTTAGTAAATTTAGACATAGAACTAAACATAAATGCCTATTTAACAAATCTACTTTTTTAAACCAAAACCTAAAATAATTATGGCGAGAGCAATGTTCGAGTACACCAAAACAGTACTTAATAAAGTTAGTTTTGATGCTACGTTGTTTTGCAAAGAAGTACAAAAAGCCCTTCAAAGATTATTACCCTATGAAATTGAAGAGTTAAAGATTTATATCCAATCTCTTGTACTGCAAAATCCAGATTTAAATCAATGTCTAATCTATCTAAAAGAATAATAAAATTAAAAGCGACCAACAGGTCGCTTTTTTTATTTAGGTAATGGACTAATTATTTCGACATTTTGGAATTTAATAGCACCTCTAATTATGCCAGAAATTACATTCTGTAAGGCTTCTATTATTTGCATTTTAAGCTCACTTTTATGATAAATAATACTGACTTCCCTGGCAGGACTTGGTTCGTTAAAATGATGTAAATTAAGTTTCGCTTTTTCATTTAAATCTAAAGTGTGTAAATAGGGTAGAAGTGTCATTCCCATACCTTCATTAGAAAGTTTAATTAAGGTTTCTATGCTACCACTTTCTATTTGGAAATGCGAATCTACTTGACTTTTAAATGCTTTACAAAGATTAATAACACCATCTCTAAAACAATGCCCATCTTCTAGAAGTAGCATATCTTCAATATCTAAATCTGAAGTGTTAATTTTTTGTTTACTGTGTAATCTATGATGTTCGGGAATATAACCAACAAATGGTTCGAAATATAAGACTCGTTCTTTAATGCTATCGGTTTCCAATGGAGTTGCAGCAATAGCTGCATCTAAATGCCCTTCGTTTAACCTAGTTATAATATCTTCAGTTGTTAATTCTTCTATTTTAAGTTTAATTTTCGGATACTTTTTAATAAAAGCTTTTAGAAACATGGGTAGAAGTGTCGGCATAATAGTTGGAATTATACCAAGTTTAAATTCGCCTCCTATAAAACCTTTTTGTTGATCGACTATGTCTTGTATTCTATAGGATTCATTGACAATGTTTTTTGCTTGATTAACAATCTTTCTACCAACTTCAGTAAGTTCAATGGGTTTCTTACTTCTATCAAAAATCAAAACATCTAATTCGTCTTCTAATTTTTGTATTTGCATGCTTAATGTTGGTTGCGTAACAAAACATTTTTCAGCAGCTTTTGTAAAATTCTGATTTTCAGCGACAGCTAAAACATAATATAGTTGTGTAATGGTCATGCCAATTAATTTAGACTATAAAAATATAAAAACTATCAATAAAATTTATAACAATGAGTGTTAATAATAGATTAAATGTGTTGTAAATAAAAAAGCGACCAAATATTTATTTGGTCGCTTTTATTTATAGATGTATAATGAATTAGAATCGAATTACAACTTCTATATCTTCATCTACTAATTCAAATTTTGCGTCTGTAAAATTTGGTGGGCCAAAAAGTACAGGGTTATTAGACATACCATAAGATTCACTAGGTCTTCCTGTAGTATCGAAATCCATTTTTTCATTATCATTTGCATCATGGAACACCATAATAGCATAAGTTCCAGGTGTTACATTGTCGAAAGTAACTGCAACAGTGCCATCTACTATCTCGCTTTTAGAGATCTGAACCCCTTTTGCTTTCATAAAAGTGTCTTCTGTATGCAGACCAATTAACATGTGACCTTCATCACTTAAAGCATTATCTACTTTTACAGTAATACTGTAGGTTTCTGTACTTTCTTGAGCAAAACTTAATGTTGAAGTTAAAATAAGTGATAAAATTAAAGTTAGTGTTTTCATTTTTGTTGATTTATTGATTAATACTTTTCAAATGTCTAATTATTATGCATGTGAAGATAAGAATACTTACCCAATTGTAAATTTAATTGCTTGAATTGTATATATCTATTCTGTTTTAATCAGAATTTAATCAATATTAGCTTTATTATTGAGTGCTTTTACCTTTATTTTGTACATCTATTTAAGAAGAATGTTTTAGAACAAGAATTTATAAAATATGTTTTACGCCATTGATATATTAGGAACTATCGCTTTTGCCATATCTGGTGTTTTAGTTGCTTTAAACAAAAGAATGGATCCTTTTGGAGTTTTAATAATTGCGTTTGTAACAGCTGTTGGTGGTGGAACCTTACGCGATATTTTAATAGGAGACACGCCAGTTAGTTGGATGAAAAACATGACGTATGCTTATGTTATTCTAGCTTCTACCATATTTACCGTAATTTTTAAATCTAAAATAGATTATTTAAGAAAATCATTGCTGTTATTCGACACTATTGGAATAGGACTTTATACAGTTGTTGGTGTAGAAAAAGGCATATCTGCAGGATTAAACCCTATTATTTGTGTTTCCTTAGGGACTATTTCTGCTTGTTTTGGTGGTGTTATTCGCGATATATTATGCAACGAAATTCCAGTTATTTTTAGGAAAGAGATATATGCTACTGCTTGTATTGTTGGTGGGTTTTCTTATTTTTTAATAAAAAAGCTCCCAATAGATATCGACATAGCTTTTGTTATTGCAGGATTTATTGTGATCTTGGTAAGATTATTAGCTATTCGATTTAAAATTAGTCTACCAAGTTTGTATAAAGACTAATAAAATCATAATTGAAATTTAATTTTGATTTCAATTTTTTAACTATTCTAAAATTTCAACTTTTTCAATGTAAATGTTTTGTAAAGGCCAATCTCCAACATCTGTTTTTTGTTTGGCTATCATATCAACAACATCTAAACCTTTTATTACTTTTCCAAAAATAGTATAATCGCCATCCAAATGGTGTGCACCACCTTCTTGTTGAACAATAAAAAATTCAAATGGAGATGCTAATTTGTATGGATTGTCTATCTCACCACTAGGCATACTTATAACACCTCTATCGTGTTTAAAACCACGCTTAGTATCGGTAGGTAAAAGATACCTGCCAATGTTGTTGCGTTTTTTAGACACTTTAGAATCGTCAGAGTTTCCAGCTTGAATAATAAAATTATTGATAACACGATAAAATTGTGTGCCTTCAAAATAGTTTTGTTTCGTTAAAAAAATAAAATTAGCACGATGAAATTTTGTTTCATTAAATAATAAAATGTCAATGTCTCCAAAACGAGTGGTGATGCGTACTTTATTTTCAGGATTTTCTTTTTCGTATTGAAGAAAAAACTCCATAGCATTTTCGTCTGTTAAACGTTCAGGCTCTTTCTCTATCGTTTTAATTTCGACATCTTTCTCAGAAAAAGTGTCTTTTTTATTTTTTTTGCTTGTTTCTGTAACCGATGTATTTGTTTTTTTATCAGATTGTTTATCTTCACAATTCAATAAGAACAAACTAACTACAACTAGAAAAATATACTTCATAAATGAATTTTGATCCTTTTTTATATTCAGATTTATTAATGGTTGCTTATGTTTTTTGATAGCATTTAGAAAACTATGGAATTTGATAAATTTTGTAAGCTCATTTCAAAAATAGAAAATATACCACTTCCAGCCGAACCTTCTCAGTTAAAAATGTCGCCACCTTTTAGAGAAGCTTTGAAAGAAAAACAAAAGTATGTAATTAAAGATGCTAAGCACGCAGGTGTGATGGCGCTATTTTATCCGAATTTGAACTTAGAGACAAATCTGGTTTTAATATTAAGAAAGACCTATAAAGGTGTGCATTCTGCACAAATAGGATTCCCTGGTGGGAAGTTAGAAAAATCAGATGCTTCCATTGAAGCTGCTGCTGTTAGAGAAACTTTTGAAGAGGTTGGTGTGCCAGAAAATTGCATTGAGGTTTTAAGAAAACTAACACAAGTTTATATTCCACCTAGCAACTTTTTTGTGCAGCCTTTTATTGGAATTTCTAGAATCACTCCTAGTTTTATTAAGCAGGACGAAGAGGTGGAAGATATTTTAGAAGTGACATTGCAAGATTTTATTAACGATATAAATGTGGTGCAAAAAACGGTTGCTACTTCGTATAATAGAGATGTAGTGGTTCCAGCATTTAATTTAAACGGACATATAGTCTGGGGAGCAACAGCTATGATGTTAAGCGAAATTAAAGACTTGTTAAAACAGGCTATGTAAAGGTTCTGTTTTTAGTATCTTTGTGCTATCTAACTAAGAAAAAAATCTTTTATGGGTTTGTTTAAAAGAAATCCTTTCGGACACTTACTTTTTATAAAAAAATGGGTTATTAGAATCATTGGTTCTCTCTCCCACAGAAGGTTTAGAGGGTTTAATGAGCTTCAAATTGAAGGCTCAGAAATAATTAAAAACTTACCAGAAACAAACGTCTTGTTTATTTCAAATCACCAAACATATTTTGCTGATGTCGTTGCCATGTTTCATGTTTTTAATGCAAGTTTAAGTAATAGAGGAGACAATATTAAGAACATTGGTTATTTGTGGAACCCAAAATTAAATATCTACTACGTTGCAGCAAAAGAGACGATGAAGTCTGGATTATTGCCAAAAATATTGGCTTATGCTGGTTCGATTAGTATTGAACGTACATGGCGATCTAAAGGTGAAGATGTTAAGCGTCAGGTTAAAATGAGCGATATTTCTAATATAAAGAAAGCTTTAGACGATGGTTGGGTTATTACGTTCCCTCAAGGAACCACCACACCATTTAAACCTATAAGGAAAGGAACAGCCCATATTATTAAACATTATAAACCTGTGGTTGTACCTATTGTCATTGATGGTTTTAGACGATCTTTTGATAAGAAAGGTTTGCGTGTAAAAAAGAAAAATATCTTACAAACTTTTGAAGTTAAAGAACCACTTGTTATCGATTATGATAATGAAAGTATTGCAGATATCGTTGAAAAAATAGAATATGCCATCGAACAGCACCCTTCGTTTTTAAAAGTGATACCTCGTGAAGAATTAGAGGAAAAAGAAGAATTAAATAAAAAACGAAAATGGCGTCTTGAAGATGATTATTAATCTGATTTCTGGACCTTATTAGAGGTGTTATATTTACACTTCTAGTTTTTTAAGTTCTTTATAATTTTTATTAAGTCGTTTTAATAAGATGCCATAAATTAAATAATAAAAACCTAGAATAACGGCAATAAACACTGCTAAAAATACAAGGGTTAAAACAATGGTAATTGCATAAAATTTAAAGGCTTCACCATTTGCCGAAGCTTTTTCCACCAAGGAAATCATGTCTTCATCTCTATCAAACTGAATACCCAAGGCAACAAACGCCGAAACAGCCATATAAATAAGGTTGAAACCAACATAGTGTTTAACGGTTCGTCTTGTTTTCAAGATGTTTTCCATTAAAATTTTGGCGCTATCTGTAGCCGAAATAGTTCTATAATTCATGTAAAATTTATAGAAAAAATAAGCTAAAATGATATAGCCTAATATTAAGAATGGAATCATGATATTTTCAGCATGATAACTTTCAAAACGCTTGTTATAATCGGTGTTTTTAAAAGCAAATGAAATTAAAGTCCAAAGAGCAAATTCTAATATGCTAATAATAAAGATCCATTTGACAATAGAAGACGATTTCTTCAAAATCATTTTATAGATTTCATTATAGGATAGCTTCGGATACTTTGTATCTTCATCTTTTTTCCAGTCTTTTTTTAATAATTCTAATTCATCCATATGTTTACGGATTTAAAATAGTTCTTAATTTGTTTTTTACTCGATTCATCTTCACACGCGCATTAACTTCACTAATTCCTATTGTTTCACTAATTTCTTTATAGTTTTTGTCCTCCAAATAAAGGAAGACAAGTGCTTTTTCAATATCGTTTAATTGATGTACTGCTTTGTATAACAATTTTAATTGTTCCTCTTCAGTATCATCATAAGGTTCAGATGAAATTTTATATTGAAACGAGTCGAATTCTTCAGTTTTAATAGACCGTTTACGTTTTCTATAAAGTGTTATGGCAGTATTTAAACCAACACGATACATCCATGTACTAAATTTTGAATCGCCTCGAAATTTCGGATAAGCTTTCCAAAGTTGTATGGTTATTTCCTGAAATAAATCGTTATGTGCCTCTTGATTGTTTGTGTAAATTCTACACACTTTATGCACAATGTTTTGATTCTTTTCTAACTCTTCAATAAAATTATGTTCTAATTCTTTATTCAAAAGGATGGTTTAGTTATACTATAAGTAGTCTTTTTTAAAATTTGTTACAGTTACTCGAAACATTATTTAAAAATAGTGTTAAACAAGCATAAGTTGTATCTTTGAAATAGATTTTTTTTCTACATATTATGAATATTCCTAAATCTAAGAATCCACGAATTGTTATTATAGGAGGAGGTTTTGCAGGTGTTAGTTTGGTTAAAATGCTTGCAAATAAAAGTGTACAAGTTGTTCTGTTAGATAAGCGCAATTACCATACGTTTCAGCCATTATTATATCAAGTGTCTTCATCTGGATTGGAGCCTGATTCGATTGCCTATCCATTAAGAAAAATTATAAAAAGCCAACCTAATACATTTTTTAGATTAGCAGAGGTTCGTTCAATTGATGGAATTTCTAAAAAGATTGTTACAGACATTGGAGAATTGTCTTTCGACTATTTGGTAATTGCAACAGGAACAAAAACCAATTATTTTGGTAATAAAGCTATTGAGATTAATAGTATGCCAATGAAAACAGTGCCACAAGCTCTAAACATTAGAAGTTTAATCCTTCAGAACTTTGAAAAAGCGGCAATTGCTAATTCTAAAGAAGAGCGAGAAGCTTATCTCAATTTTGTAATTGTTGGTGGTGGACCAACAGGAGTGGAGCTTGCTGGTGCAATTGCTGAGCTTAAAAACCATATTCTGCCTAAAGATTATCATGATCTGAATTCTAGCGATATGCAAATTCACCTTTTAGAAGGAGGACCTAAATTGTTACCTCCAATGAGTGAACATGCCTCTAAAAAATCCCTAAAATTTTTAAATACATTAGGAGTTGTTGTGCATTGTAATACGTTTGTAAAAGATTACGACGGATTAAAAGTATCTACAAACACCAATTTAATACTTGAAACAGAAACCCTAATTTGGGCAGCTGGTGTTACTGGAAACCCAATTCAAGGCTTGGAGAATGTGCTTATAGAAAAAGCTAACAGATATCGTGTAAACAACTATAATCAAGTAGAAGGATATGATGCTATTTTTGCTCTTGGAGATATTGCTTTAATGAAAACCGAAGCCTATCCAAATGGACATCCTCAAGTTGCGCAACCAGCTATTCAACAAGGAAAATTATTAGGAAAAAATCTGATGAGTTTGATTGCAGGAAAACCGATGAAAAAATTTGAATATAAAGACAAGGGTTCTATGGCAACCATAGGAAGAAATAAAGCAGTAGTCGATTTAAAAGCGTATAAGTTTTCTGGTTTTTTTGCTTGGTTTGTCTGGATGTTTGTACACTTAATGTCTTTGGTGGGTTTTAGAAATAAAATTGTTGTTTTATTTAATTGGACTTATAATTATATCAATTTTGATAAAGCAGCTAGATTAATTATTAGACCTTTTAAAAAGCTAAATTAATAGTTTATGTAATTGTTGTAAAACTATGGATTACAATATGTTAAATATAAGTTATAGATTTAATCTATCGTTGTTTTAAAAGTCCGAAAACAATAAATAATTGTGCAAATGAGTAAGTAAACATAATACTAAAATTTGTAAATGGCAAGGGCTGATAAAATTTGTTTAAAGCTAAAATACTATCCGAAATCATAAATAAAATAGCACCAATAAACACTAAAGTAAAACTAGTTTTAACAACCTGCCCTTTTCTTAAAAATGCTGCAGTTGCCATTGCAAAAATAACTAACATATATAGTATAACTGGGATTAACATATTGCCTAAAGAATCTCTTAAAATATAAAATATTAGAACGCCATAAGCTAGTAAAGATCCAATAAAAACGATGCTGTTTTTTGAAGTGTTTCTATGTTTTAAAAACACTAAAACATAGAAAATATGTGCTGTTAAAAAAGCGACTAACCCTCCAATAAAATAGTTTGCCGATTGACTTACAAACATGAGTAGAATATCTCCAAGCAAAGAAAAAACTAAGGCTAATAATATCATGGTTTTTAACTTGATTTCTAGGTTTGAACTTTGTGTCCAAAAAAATATGATTAATGAAATCAGAATAGCTGGTTTTGCTATATAGTTTAGATTAGAAATACTTTCGTAACTTGATGTTGCAATTTCTAATATGAGAAGAAAAATAAATAGAATAGCAAAGGATTTCTCAGTTTTGGTTAGCATAGATTCTAGGTTGAAATCAAATATATTCAATTCATCATATAATTTTTACATTTCGGTCTTTTTTTGTTTTTGTTCAATCATTTTCTAAAGAGATTTGTTTCATCAATCAAAAAATCGAACAGTAAAACAATCAATCATGAAACAAACCTTTTTAATCTTTTTCTACCTTTTAACCTTATCTGCAACCTCACAAACGATTATTAATGGAAATGTAACAGACACTAAAAACCAACCCATAGAAGGTGCTAATGTTTATTTAGATGGCACATACGATGGTACCACTACAGATGAAAATGGAAACTTTTCATTCAAAACCAGTGAAACAGGATTCAAAACTTTGAAAGTCTCCTTCTTAGCCTTTGAAACTTTGTTGTTAACAAAGGACATTTCCGAATTAAACAATTTACAGCTTAAATTACGAGAAGACGTGAATGCTTTAGATACAGTTGTTATTTCTGCAGGTACGTTCTCAGCTGGAGACAATAGTAAAATTTCAGTCTTGAAGCCATTAGACGTTGTTACCACAGCAAGTGCTTTAGGGGATTTTGTTGGCGCTTTACAAACTCTTCCAGGAACCACAACAGTTGCCGAAGATGGCAGGTTATTTGTACGTGGTGGTGAAGCAGAAGAAACTCAAATTTTTATAGATGGTATTCGGGTGTTTACACCTTATGTACCTACAACTAATAACACACCAACTAGAGGTCGTTATTCTCCTTTTTTATTTGATGGTATTACGTTTTCAACAGGTGGTTATTCGGCTGAATTTGGTCAGGCCTTATCTTCCGTACTTCTATTAAATACAGTTGAAGAACCAGATCAAGAAAAAACAGATATTGGTATTATGAGCGTGGGAGCTAGTTTAGGTCATACAGAAAAATGGGAATCCAGCTCCCTAAGTGTTAATGGCTCTTATATTAATCTAGCACCTTATGTTGCTTTGTTTCCAGATAGAAACGATTGGATTAAACCTTTTCAAGGAGGATCGGGAGAAGCTGTTTTTAGACAGAAAACAAATACAGGTTTATTGAAATTGTATTCAGCCTTCGAGTTTGGAAGTTTTGATTTAATTCAAGAGGATATTAATTTCTCGGAAGGAATTCATAATAAAATGAACAACCAAAACCTTTATTTTAATGGCTCTTATAAGGGAAGCTTAGGTGGTAATTGGTCTGTTTTTGGAGGCCTAAGCTATACATACAATAAAAGTGAATTTGAAGTGATGGACGATAATATAGCCGATAAAGAGAATTCGTATCATGCCAAATTCAAATTACATCATCGTTTTAGCAATAGATTTAAATTAAATTTTGGAGCAGAATATTTTGCAACTAATTTTAATGAAGCTTATGATAATCCATTTATAAATGACATTTCTTACGGATTTAAAAATAACCTTTCAGCAGCTTTTGCTGAAAGCGATGTGTTTTTTTCAAAAAACCTGGCTTTAAAAGCAGGTTTAAGAATGGAGTATAGTGAGTTGTTTGAGCAATTAACATTATCTCCAAGACTATCTTTGGCTTATAAAACATCTGCTAAGAGCCAAGTTTCTTTGGCTTATGGTAATTTTTTCCAAAATCCTAACAACAACATATTGAAATTTGAACAAGATTTAAATACTCAAAAAACAGCACATTATATCTTAAACTATCAGTTAAATAATGATGGACAGATTTTTAGAGCTGAAGCATTTTATAAAGATTATAAACACTTGATAAAATACGATACAGAATATGCCGATTTTAATAGTAATTACAACAATTCTGGTTCTGCATATGCAACGGGAATCGATTTGTTTTGGAGAGACAGTAAAAGTATTAAAAACTTAGATTATTGGGTGAGTTACAGTTTTTTAGATAGCGAAAGAGATTATAATAATTATCCTATAGAGGCCACACCAAATTTCGTAAATACTCATAACCTGTCACTGGTTACTAAATATTGGATTGAGAACTGGCGAAGTCAATTTGGAATGAGTTATTCTTTTGCATCTGGAAGAACCTATACCAACCCAAATATGGCAGGGTTTTTAAATCAGAAAACAAAATCGTATAACAGTTTAAGTGTGAATTGGGCTTATTTAATTTCACCACAAAAAATATTATACCTATCGGTGAACAACGTTTTAGGAATCAAGAATGTCAATGGATATCAATATGCAGATACACCAGATAGTAATGGGAATTACGCAAGTAGAACTTTAAGGCCAGCAGCCGATCAATTCTTTTTTGTTGGTTTCTTTTGGACTATAAGTGAAAAAGGCACAGACAATCAACTTAAAAATTTATAATTTTTTCAGTTCCTAGCTTGTTGCAAACATGATAAATATCATAGTAATCTGATGGTTAGTGTCTTAACTTTAAGAGACTAAATGAGATTGTTATGAAAACTAAAAAAAATCCAAAGGTTGAAGTTGGCAGAAATAGTGGTCTATATTTTGCCATTGGCTTAAATGTCATGTTACTTTTTACGTATCTTACTTTAGAGCATAAAACTTACCAAAGGACAAAAGTCTCAATAGATAATGTTCAAATGGAAGAATTGTATGAAGAAGACATTCCTATTACAGATTTAAGTGTAACACCACCACCACCAACAGTACTTTCAACTCCAGAAATTATTACTGTTGTTGAGAACACTAAGGAAATAGAAGAAACTGTTCTGGAAAGCACAGAAACAGATCAAGAGGAAAAAATTGAAGAGCGAGTAGTGCAAGTTGAAGAAGTACAAGTTGAAGAAGTCGAGGAAGACGTAAGCATTCCTTTTTCAGTAGTAGAGAAAGTGCCTATTTTTCCTGGATGTTTAGACACTTCCAATGAAGCATTAAAAGAGTGTTTTAATAAAAAAATTAATAATCATATTATTAAAAATTTCACTTACCCACAAACAGCTTTAGAGCTAGGAGTGTATGGAAGAGTTATTGTCCTTTTTCAAGTGGATAAAGATGGAAACGTAACCAATATTAGATCTCGTGGACCAGATAAGATGCTTGAAAAAGAAGCAGAACGTATTATTGGCTTGCTTCCAAAAATGAAACCTGGTCTGCAAAGAGGAAATCCAGTAACAGTACCTTATAGTATTCCTATTAATTTTAAGATTGAAAATTAATTGGCATCTATGTAATTCATTAGATAAACACTTTTGTAAATTTATGAAAGTGTTTATTGTTTAATAACAATTCAGAATTAAAATATTACAGTTCGGTTAATCACTTTTTATTTGTTGTATCATTAATCAGATATTTGTCTCAACATTAAAAACGAATACAATGACAATCTTAAAACATTTTATTTTAATTGCAGCCATTTTGTTTACTGCAAACATGCAATCTCAAACACAATATGAACAAGGTATGCAGAAAGCATTCGATTTATGGGAAACAAACCCAATTGAAGCTTCACAGCTGTTTGAACGTATAGCAAACGCTGAACCTGATAATTGGTTGCCTCCATATTATGCTGCCGAAACTTTGATTTTGAATGGTTTTACAAAACTAAACGACAAAAGTGCTTTAGAAGCTCAGCTAAATCAAGCACAAAATTTTTTAAATGATGCTACAGCTATTTCAAAAGAAAATCCTGAAATAATGGTTATGCAAGCTTTGTTATATACGGTTTATGTGGCAAGCGATGGGGCTAAATATGGGATGACGTTATCTGGAAAAGTTATGGCATTATATACTAAAGCCGAGGCCATTGCGCCTAACAATCCCAGAGTTGTTTTAAATAAAGCTGATTGGGAAATTGGTGGAGCCCGCTATTTTGGTCAGGATACTCAGCCATTTTGTAAAGATGTAGAAAGAGCCTTAGAACTTTTTGCTACCTTTAAACCAGAATCTAAATTTGCACCATCTTGGGGAAAAGAAAGAGCCGAAGAAATTTTAAAAGATTGTAAATAATAATACTCATGAATAGTAACACTAAAAATATTTTAATAACCTTTGGTATAGGCTGTATTGTCTTTGTAATAGGTAATGCCATTTTTAACGGTTTTGAATTTGAAAGTGTTAATGAGTTATTGATCCATTTTTCATTCTATCAACTATATGCATTTGTTCTAGGATATTCTAATATGTATTTTTTTGGTTATCTAGAAAAATATCCATGGAAAGAAAATGATAGTATTAAAAGAATTATTTTAGGTATTGTAGGTTCTGTTGTTATTACTCTTATTGGACTGTTTTTATTAAGAATGTTAACAGCCATGTTTTATAATGGCCAATCGATTGAAGTTTTTATAGCTAACGAATCTTATAGAAATTACACCTTTGGTTTATGGATTACATTAAGCATTGTAATTACATTCCATGCGTTTTATTTTTTTAAAAAGAATCAGGAAAAAAAGGTTAAAGAATCGCAAATAGTTGCCCAAACGCAAACAGCTAAATTCGATGCTTTAAAAAATCAGTTAGATCCTCATTTCCTTTTTAATAGCTTAAATGTGTTGACAAGCTTAATAGAAGAAAACCCAGACAAAGCACAAGATTTTACAACCTCCTTATCTAAAATCTATCGATATGTTTTGGAGCAAAAAAACAAAGATTTAGTGTCTGTAGACGAAGAACTTAAATTTGCTAAAACTTACATGTCTTTATTAAAAATGCGATTTGAAGATAGTATTGTTTTCGATATTCCAGAACAAGCATCTAACCCAGACAGTAAAGTGGTGCCTTTATCTCTTCAGTTATTATTAGAGAATGCAGTTAAACACAATATGGTTACAGAAAAGAACCCGTTGCATATAAAAATTTACGAAAAAGACGGACTTTTACTCGTAGAAAACAATTTACAGATTAAACAAATAGTAAAAAAGAGCAGTGGCGTAGGTTTGAGTAATATCATGCAACGCTACGATTTATTAACCAAACGAAAAGTCATCATCAATCAACAAGCAGATAGTTTTGCAGTTGCAATTCCAATGCTTACTAAACAAATTACCATTATGGAAACAAAATCAGAACACAACAGAGAAGACGCATATTACAGAGCAAAAAAACAAGTAGAAGAAATGAAAGGCTTTTACGGGAATTTACTTTCTTATTGTATAGTTATTCCTTTTTTAGCATTTTTAAATTACCAAACATCATGGAGTTTTCAATGGTTTTGGTTCCCTATGTTAGGTTGGGGAATGGGCTTGATCTTTCATGGATTTGCCGTATTTGGGTATGGTAAATCTTGGGAACAACGTAAAATACAAGAGATTTTAGAGAAAGAAGAAGAGTCTAATCAAAATAAATGGAAATAATTATGGAACGAGATTTTTCTGAACTAGAACGTTTAGAACGTGCTAGAAAACGGGTGAAAAAAATTAAAGGATTTTACTCCCACTTATTGGTTTATATTGTAATTAACATCATGATTGTTATTATAAACATTCAAGATCTAAATCCTGGTGAAAGTTATTTTCAGTATAAAAATTTCTTTACTTTGTTTTTCTGGGGAATTGGCTTAGCTGTACATGGGCTAAGTGTGTTTTTACCAGATTTTTTATTGGGAAATAACTGGGAAGAGCGTAAAATAAAAGAGTTAATGAATAAAGATAAAAAACACTGGAAGTAAACTTTTCTAATTGCTATAAATATACACACATGAAAGTCATTATTATTGAAGATGAAAAACCTTCAGCAAGACGTTTACAGAGAATGCTAGATAAAATGGGGGTTCAGGCAGAAACCATGTTGCATTCTGTTGAAGAATCTGTAACGTGGTTCCAGGAAAATGAACATCCAGATTTGATATTTTTAGATATTCAGTTGAGCGACGGACTTTCTTTTGAGATTTTCGATCTGGTTGAGGTAAAATCTTCTATTATTTTTACAACAGCTTATGATGAGTACGCACTTCAAGCATTTAAATTAAATAGTGTCGATTATCTATTAAAACCTATAGATGCTGAAGAAATGGAGCAAGCTCTAAATAAGTTTAACTCTAACCATAAATCTAATCAGCCCATAACTTTAAATTTCGACGATATAAAAAAACTATTAATAAACCCCATTGAGAGAGAAGAAAAAGAATATAAAAAACGCTTTTCAATAAAAGTAGGGCAGCATCTAAAACTCATTTCCATTGAAAACATTGAATGTATTTATAGCGAAAATAAAGGCACCTATTTATACACAAACGATGGTAGGAGTTATTTAATAGATATAACTTTAGAACAGTTAGAAAGTGAGTTGAACCCGGATTTGTTCTTTAGAGTCAATAGAACTTTTTATGTTCATATTAACGCTATAAAAGACATGATAAGTTATACAAACTCGCGTTTGCAAATAAAACTACATACCTATAACGAGCAAGAAGTTATTGTTGCCAGAGAACGTGTTAAAGACTTTAAAGCTTGGTTAGAGTAATTTAATCTTCAATTCTATTGTCATCAAAGGAAGAAGGAAGTAATTTTGGTATAAATTTAATAACCAAAGGCAAAAGTAAAGCGCCTCCAGGTAGTAAAAAAATGGCCAAACTAGGTATGGATTTAAAAATATCTAATAATTGCCCTTGTACTTTTTTTTGCTCTTCGTCATTTAAATCTCGAACGGTCGATTTTGTTAGCAAAACCATTAATTCTTTACTCTCCAATAGCTCTTTTTGAAGCCTCTTACTATTCCTAGAAATTAATTTGGTAACCATTTTACTCGAGTTTGAATAAAAGGTTTTTACAATGTTCTGAGAGCTTAATAAGGCGATTTTATCTTTATTATTGTTGTAAAATATTTCAATAAAAAGTAGGGAGTTATCAATGCGTTCCTGTTCTAAATTTAGATTTTCACCAAGTTTTAAAAGCAGCGATTTTTCATTTTTATCAATTTTTAGATCTCCCCAAGTTGCCATACTGGCAATATCCATAATATAATATTTCTCCAAATCGGTGTTTACAAACTCTAAAGCCTCTTGAAATGTAAGTGTTTTATGAGATTTATATCTTACAGATTGCTCCACTAATTTTATTAAACTATTGTCATATTCGGTTTTTATTGTTTTAGAATTTAAAACCTCGCTAACAATGGCTTCAATAGCAGATTCTAGGTGTTGTATATGCTTTTCAGATATTTCTTGAGTTTGCAAAAATGCCTTATAAGCTAATATGTCTGTAAAAAGTAACGCATTAGTTATAAAATAATTAAAGCTTCTATCAATTAAATTATCGTCAATTTGTATGCGTTTATGAATTATTTTTTCTAATAAAGATTCTGTTTTTTTTCCTCCTAAAATTTCAGAAAAGATAGAAGTTGAATAGGCATTTATTTCAATGTAAAAATTAATAACACTCTCAACAAAATCAACCTGAGTCGTTTTGTTTTCTTGAAAAATATATTTTAAAGCAAGTAAAAAGTTGACTTTACAAATTTCTTCTTCGGTAAATTCAGAATAGTCAAGATATTCTTTTACAACCTTAACATTACTTCCATATATAAAACCACTCTCTCTTAAAGAATCATAAAACGATTGATTATCTGTATGATTCCAGATAGAGGTTGTCTCTAACTCTTTGAGTAATTTTTTTATCCAGCCACTTGCTGATGGATTCATGATTAAAATATTTCTTGGCTGTAAAGATATATTTTAAATCGAAAATCAACTAAAACTTTTAGGTGTAAAAAATATTTAAAACAACTTCTGTAAATTTTTGGTATATAAACTGGAAGTGAAGCCTTATTCTGTGTTTGCAGTCAATTTTCTTCTCCAATATATAATATAGATGGTTCCAATAACGGAAGGTAAAATCCAAGCTATTAAATTTCCTATTCCTAATCCTGCAACAATAAATGCAGTTATGGAAGCAATGAGAGCACCAATCATTTTTCGAACATGATTAATTAGCCAGTTGTTTGTTGGGTTAGAGAGGTTTTTGTAAAAAATAAAATCCATAACTGTTAAGAAAAGACCAAAACCACCAAAAAGAATAAAAAGTATATGGACATAATGACCATTAAATAAACCATAAACACCTAATACAATCATAAAAGATGAAAGAATTAACATGGTTCCTGAAGTTATTTTATCGATAGCATTAGCGTGTTTCTTTTTTCTAGACTTAAAAGTTATCATCCTATTTCCTGAGACTACCAGGTATATAGTAAAGATTCCAATAAGAAATAGAAATAGATTTTTATGATTGGGTAACCAAGAAATTGGTATAGAGATTAAAGAACTAATAATCATCCCAACCGAAAATAATTTCCCCAACCTTTTATGAAGCAGATTTCCTTTTTTTACAGTGATACTTCCCAATCCACAATTAACCCTAATCCACCAAAGAAGGCATGTATGTAAATAAATATTCTAAGAGTCTCTTCCATGGTTATTAATTTAAAGGTTTAAACCAAAATACGGGTTTAAGCTTGGGTTTAAGAAATTTATACTACTGAAATGTTGTTTATTTAAGTTGAATTGAATTATTATTTATTAAAATATTTCTCAGAAAACATGATTTAAGTCGCTGACAAACAAATGAATATCTTATGGATTGTTGTGTTTTTAGATGTTTGAATCGGTTTTTAAAAAAAAATATAAAACCGGCCTTTCCTTTTTTTCGTAGGTATGGATGAGAGACAATTATTAATTAACAAAAAACTCACTATTATGAAAAAAATGAAAGTATTATTAGGAATCGGTGCAATTGCAGTTGCCGGTTTCTTTATGGTAGCAGCAGATCATATAGATGCTCCTGCAGTACAAGGTGGTACAAGCGATATCACAGATTTTTATGCCTTCCAAGGGCAGAACACAAACAATGTGGTATTTGTAGCAAATGTTCAAGGATTATTAAGTCCTTCGGCTACAGCAGATGCCAGCTTCGATGAAAACGTTATGATTGAATTTAACATTGACACAACTGGAGACAATGTTGAAGATTTAGTGATACAAGCTATTCCACGAGATGGGAAGATGTATTTCTTTGGACCAACAACTCCTGGAAGTGTAGGTCTAAACAGTTCTGTTGAAACTTCTGCACCACAATCTATGGTCGAAGTAACACCTTATGGTTCTAATGCGATTGTAAAAGAGAGTAATGGACTGAAAATTTTTGCAGGTCCTCGTGACGATCCTTTCTTTATGGATTTTGCGCAATATGGCGAAATACTTGCTGGAAATGCCACCGGATTTAATAACCCTGGCTCAGATACTTTTGCTGGAACAAACGTAATGTCAATTGTAGTAGAAGTACCAAAAGTGATGTTAGGAGGTTCTGGAACCGTAAATACGTGGGTAGAATCTAAAAGAAAACAATAAAAATCTTAAAAAAACACTAGAATTATGAAAACTATATTAAATATAAAAAACATCGTTGCAGTCCTTTTGATCTCTGGATTAGCTTTTAATTGTTCAAACGATGATGATATGAACGATGTAATGCCAATGCAATCAAGTCCTGATTTTTCTGGAACGTACATGCAACAAGATCAAATGGGAAGACCAGCTGTAAATACTGTTTTTGTGTCACCTTCAAGTAAAGATATGTTTAACGTAACAACACCTTCGCAACAAGGTGATGCTTTTCAAAGCATGTTTCAAACAAATTTAATGGCTTTAAGCCCAGCTTATGCTAATCCTGGAGATGCCAATGCCTTAGGATTAGATGCAGCAACCTTTACAGGTTTATTAGCAACAGATGTCTTAAACCTGTCTTTAGATGGAACAACAACGTTTTACGATGGCACCAATGTCTTAACAGGTCGTGCTTTAGCAGACGATGTGATTACAGTAGAATTACTCCTAATTTTTGGAGGTGAAGATTTCTCTGAAAATCCTCAGCTATCTAACGATAACGTAGATGCAAACGACAAACCTTTTTCTGCCTCATTCCCTTACTTAGCTTCGGCTTGGTAATATTATCATTACCATTAGAGTATGGTTGCCATGCTCTAATGGTTTTAATAAAGCCAAAATCAAAAAAAACAACAACAAAAAACAACAACAAGATGAACACGTATAACAAATTCCTTCCAATGGTTTTATTACTTCTGTTTTTAACAAGTTGTCATACAAACCAAAATAAAATTACAGATGTAGAAGATTACAATCTATATCTGAATACAAAAGAAAATATAACGAAGCAAAAAGCCACTGAGGAACTAAATTTTTGGGAAGAAAAGCTAGAAAAAGAACCGAGTCAGTATCCATATTTGGCTAAAATTGCTTCGGCACAATCTCAAATGTTCCATGTTACTGGAGATATCGATTATCTAATTCAAGCTGAAGAAAGCTTGATTCAAGCAAACAAACGTACTAATTATGAGCAATCAGGTTATTTACGAGCTTTAGCAAGAAATTATATTTCGCAACATAAATTTAAAGAATCTTTAGAGCTATTAAAGAAAGCAGAAACTCATGGAGAGAATCTAAAAGGAACTCAAAAAATGCTTTTTGATGTGTACTTAGAACTAGGAGATTACGAATTGGCAAAAACATACCTCTATAAAATTAAGGATGTTTCAGATTTCGATTATTTAATTCGTTTATCAAAATGGAGCGATCATCAAGGAGATTTGCAGTCTGCCATAAAGTATATGGAACAAGCACTGGCAATTTCTGAAGCCTCAAATGTAGCAGGTTTCAAACAGTGGACGTATACCAATATTGCTGATTTTTATGGTCATGATGGACAAATTGATGCATCTTATCAATATTATTTAAAAGCTTTAGCATTACATCCAGACAATGCTTATGCTAAAAAAGGCATTGCTTGGATTGTATATTCTTACGAAAAAAATCCAGACGAAGCACTTCGTATATTAAATAGTATTTCTGAAAATCATCAATCACCAGATTATTATTTGTTTAAAGCTGAAATTGCTGAATATCAGAACAATTTTGAAGCCAAAGATGAAAACCTGAATGCTTATTTTAAAGCAGTTGCAAACACGAAATATGGCAATATGTATAATAAATACAATGTTATTTTATATGCCGAAGAATTACAAAAACTTGATGAGGCTTTGCGAATAGCCCATACCGAAATTAAAAACAGACCAACGCCACAGTCATACGATCTGTTGGCATGGACTTATTACAATAAAGGAAATTATGCAAATGCTTTAGTCATTGCCGAAGAACATGTTGCAGAGAAAACCTTTGAACCAGAGGCCTTATTTCATTTAGCTAAAATTTATAAAGCTAATGGGAAACTAGTTAAAGCAGAAGCTTTAAAGAAAGACTTATTAGAAAGCACTTTTGAGCTTGGACCACTTATGGAAAGAGATATACAAAAAATATAATATTAAAAATTGAAGTAGTCGTAACCAACGAAAAACCTGTTTTTTTAATATAAAAAATAAAATTGAGGGATTTGGTAGTGTTTTTTGTTGGTTTTTTGGGAAGCGTCAAGTTTATTTAAACTTGGCGCTTTTTGTTTTATACGTTTAGATATAAAGTTAGCAATTAAAACCCAAATAGAAACGAGGGTAGTGGGCTGGTGTATGTAACATCTGTGAAGACCTTCGTAAGTAAGCTAGAACTAACAATTAATTTTATACGTTGTAGGCAACTGGCTTTTTGTTAGTCGTAAATTCTAATTATTTCGCCATTTCCTTTTCCGTTTACACTTCTCACATATCCGTTAATTACTTTTTTCATAGGTATCGGATTGTGTCCTGGAAAATAATCTTTGTACTTTTCGTAAGCATCTTCAACCATTCCCGAAGAAACCACATTTACTCTAATTCCGTTTTCAATTTCAAGTGCAACCGCTTTTACAAAGCTATGTATTCCGCCATTTACCATAGAGGCACTTGTTGTTTTTACAACTGGGTCGTCTGCCAAAATTCCTGTTGATAAAGTAATCGAACCATTTGGATTTAAGTAATTCTGTCCAATGCGTACAAGGTTGACTTGCCCCATTAATTTACTTTTTAATCCAATATAGTAATCATCTTCAGTAAGTTCATTAAAATCTGCCCACTTGGCTTCACCTGCGATACAAATTATAGCATCCACTTTACCAATATTCTCAAACATGGATTTTATGGAATTACTATCTGCAATATCAACAGTTACGTTTCCATTGCTTCTTCCAGCTATTAAAATTTCGTTCTTTTCTTTAAAGTGTGAAACAACAGTTTTTCCTATTGTTCCGTTTCCTCCAATAATTAAAATTTTCATTGTTATCATTTTTAAGTTAAACATTGAGTTTTGTTACATTTCTCGTTTGTATTTCTTGACTTATATATCGTTAAAGTTGCAATGACACTCCAAAGTAAATTGGTTACAAATGGTGGAATTGCATTATAGAAATAACAGTTTACAGCTATTAAAAGTCCTCCAAACAAATTTAAATACTTACCATAGTCTAAATATTTTTTATTTTCTATAAGTGTTAATGCATAGGCAATAATTATGAAGCCTGAACCTGACCAACCTAAAATGTCAATTAATAATTCCATAGTTTGTTATATAGCGAAATATCGATATGTAATAGTAATTTTTTTTTTTTATGATAGAAAATCCTTAAACTGTTTAATTGTCTTTTCGTTCCTTTTTAAATATGACCATTTTCCGTGTCTTGTAGAAATTAAAAGTCCGCACTTTTCCATATTAGTTAGATAGGTCGAAATGGTCGATTGTGATAACCCTGCTTTTTCTTGTATATATGTAACGCAAACACCATCATCGAAATGTTTTAATGTCTCGTGTGGTGGGAAATGTTTCTCTGGTTCTTTTAGCCATTCCATAATCTGAAACCTAATTTGGTTCGATAAACACTTTCCTATTTCTGTTGCTCTTTTCAAATTCATACTACAAACATATCTATAAATCTCGATATATAAAAATGAATTCTTATTTTTTTCAATTATCTCTGCAATTAATTTAACATCTTTACCTGAAGCATTGCCATTATCCCAATACTTCCAAGTATATCCTGAACCTAAAACCATTCTGCCTTTATTGAAATTTGAAAGATAGATTTCTTCTTCTTCTTCTTCTTCTTTTTGAAACAGGTCTTCCGGGTTTTTATAATTATACCATTTGTTAAGTGAGTCTGAACTTATTTTTGAAATTTTCCAATATTGCTTATAATATTTCTTTTGTTCTTTGAAATTAATTAGTTTATTGTTCAGTTTACGATGATATGTGGTTAAAATAATTCCACTCATATCATCAGGATGTCTAATACCATTTAATCTAAAATACGTTTTTATAGGTCCACTTTTCCAGAGATTTTTCCCATTTCGGATGTTTAAACCTAATCCAAAGTGATGTTTTGAAGTAGCTACGTTTTCTGGGGCAATTTTAAAATTATACTTAACGATAGTGGACTGATGCATATAATATCTGCGAAGACTTTTGTAAATAGGCTAACTAGCAATGGATTAAGTACGTTGTTGCACTAAGAACTATTATTTTCACCAATTTTGAAGTCGGTCAAGATATAAATAACTTTCCACGAATTTTTTATGTTCAGAACTTGTCATTTTCTCCAATAAATTCAATGCTGAAATGTAACTTGCCAAATTTCCATTTGATGAACTAAATTTTCCGTCCTCAACAAAAGTCACCAAACTATCATTTTGAACTATTAAATTGGGATAGTCTTTTTGTAATTGTTCTCCACCACCAATCCAAGTTACGATTTTATGTCCATCTGCAATTCCAGATTTTCCTATTAATTGAGCCCCAGCACAATTACTCACAACATATTTAGTTTCTTTATTTTTTTCTTTTATAAAGTTTACAATTTTTTTATTGTGTATTTGTGCATACATATCATAAGCACTTGGCACAAAAAGAGCAGTCAATTTTGGACAATTTTTGAATGTAAAATCAGGCAAAATGTTGATTCCTTCTTCAGTTGTGATTGGTTTTTCAGTTTCTGCAATTGTGATGACATTAAAAATTTGTTTTCCTTTTTCGTTTGGTTTTGCGAAAACATCAGAAGTTGCAATTACTTCGCTTTGTAAAACTCCGTTATACATCAAAAGTCCGATTGTTGGCAATTCCGATTTGAATGGTTTTAAGTGCTTCGTTAGAGTATCCGATTCTATTTCCGTTTGAATTAAATTCTCTTTTCCAAAATTGTTTTTTGATTTTTCAGAGTTGCAACCAATCAGAATAGTTGCGAAAATTATTGCTGTTAAAACTCTAAGTTTTGTCATTTAGAACTATTTTTTCGTATTGTGGGAAACTAGTTTTACACACACTAATATATTAATTATCTATTAATGTTTATGAATAGTAAGTAAATAGAAGATAAAAAATTTAAGAAGCCTGTTCAACAGCACCAAGTGTATAAAGTTGCTCAAGTGTTGGAGATTCGCTTCCACCTGCTGGTTCTAAAGTAATTCCAAAGGCTTCAGTGGCATTGGCATTTTCTATAGTAAAGAGTTTGTTGTCGTCTGTACTAAAATCATCTATAGTACCTAAACTTGTAGGCGTTAACGGATTCAATGTTAAAGACCAAACTTGATACACTTTTCCTTGTGGTGGTTCTGGTAAACCTTGTACGTCTAAAACAACTGTATTGGTTTTTTTATCCCAATAGGCTTTAGCATAAGAGTCTGGAGATACAGCTTGTCCAGCTAGTGGCACAGCAATAATATCTTTGTCTCTTAAGAAGGTGATTAATTGTTTGGTTTCGGTTAATTCATTACTGTATTTTTCAAGTGTAACTTCCAATAATTCCTTATCAGTTTCAACGGTTTGTATTTGGTCTTTTAAGTTGTTATTTTGGTTTACAAACCACATTAGTCCAAGTCCAATAACAAGTGTTGCTGCCCAACCTACATAACTAAACCAATTTGTTCCTGGTTTGTGTAGTGGTCTTACTGGTGTGTCATTAGTATTGGTAATTCCTAGTTTTTCTTTTACAGCTTTAAACAGATGTTTGGTGTCTGTTGGAGACACAGCTGCAGTTAATGTTACAATGGCAGATTCTATTTTTAGAACTTCGTCAAGTAATTCTGGATGTTTTAATAAAAGCGCATAGATTTCCTGATTTTCTTTTTCAGAAAGTATTCCTGCAACATACAGTTCTAAAATTCCAGATTCTATGTATTCTTTAATATCCATATTATACTTCAAGCATCAACCTTAACTCGTTGATACAATTTCTATTTCTTGTTTTAATAGTTCCAATGGGCATTTCTAATGTTTCTGAAGCTTCTTTTTGTGTAAAACCTTTAAAATATAAAAGCTCAATAACTTCTACACACTTCTTTTTTAACTTCCCAACAAACTTCTTAATACCAATGGCATCCGTTTTGTCGTCCAAATTGTCATGGTCCTGTATAATATCTACGAAATAATCTGCGTTGAGGTTTTTACCTGAGTTTTTAAAGCTTTTAGAACGTATTTTATCAATGGCTGCATTTCGTGAAATGTTTATTAGCCATGTAAAAAATCGTCCTTTTTTTGAAGAATAGCTGTCTGCACTATGCCAAGCTTTAATAAAAACTTCTTGCATCACATCTTGTGCTATATCATGATCTCTAACAATATTATAAATAACACCTAGCATGCTTTCGCTATACATGTTGTATAAGGTTTCGAAAGCCTTTTCATCTTTATCTTGAAATTTAGAAACTAGTTGTTCTAATTGCATACATTGTTTTATAGAGTTCTAAAATACTAATTAAATACTAAGGAGTAATAAGTAACAGGCTTTTATTTGTAAAATTTATTTTTTTAAAACCGACTCGCACTTTTTTTCGTAGGTAATAGTAAGAACACCTAAGACTATAATTTTAACAGTGTTTAAAAGTTAAAAAGCTGTTAATGATAAAAAGGTCTTGATTAGGTCGTCTTATTTTTACCAGTTAATCCATTATCAACCAAAAACTTTCAAATATGAAGCAGATTTTTACTTTTTTTAGTCTTTTAATAATTTTTAACCTCAATGCCCAAAACATAAAAGGGGTTGTCACAGATAAAAATCTACAACCTCTTGAAGGTGTCTACATTTACAATACCAACTCTTCCAGTCATGCACATACGATAGCAAATGGGTCTTTTGTTTTAGAAAATAATAAGGTTGGAGATACTTTAACCATAGGTTTATTGGGTTATAGCAAATTATTAATGGTTTTAGATGAGAATCATTTTAACAAAGGCGTTACAGTAGCTTTAAAAAGTAAAACCATTTTATTGGATGAGTTGGTGATTACTGAACAAATAGATGCCTTAAACAGTATCTCGAAAATTGATTTAGAAACCAATCCTGTAAACTCATCTCAAGAAATATTACGAAAAGTTCCTGGTTTGATTATTGGACAACATGCAGGAGGAGGGAAGGCTGAACAAATTTTCCTTCGAGGATTCGATATTGATCACGGAACAGATATCAGTCTGTCTGTAGATGGCATGCCAGTAAACATGGTGTCTCATGCGCATGGACAAGGTTATAGTGATTTACACTTTTTAATTCCTGAAACTATTAATAATATCAACTTTGGTAAAGGACCTTATTATGCCAATAAAGGCGATTTTAATACGGCTGGTTATGTAGATTTTAATACCAAAGAAGATATTGGTTCTAGTGAAATAAACTTTAGTTACGGACAATTTAACTCTTTAAGAACGCTTGGTATGTTCGATTTATTAGGAAATACACCAAATCAAAATGCTTATGTGGCTTTCGAATATATTCAATTTGATGGACCTTACCAATCTCCTCAAAATTTCAATCGTATCAATCTTTTTGGAAAATATACCACGTATTTAAAGGGGAATGATAGATTATCGGTTTCCTTATCACATTTTAAAAGTCGTTGGGATGCTTCAGGGCAAATTCCACAAAGAGCTATAGATTCGGGCTTGATAGATCGTTGGGGTTCTATAGACGATACCGAAGGAGGAAACACGTCTAGAACCAATGTAAACATTGAATACAATACACTTTTATCTGAAGATTTACAGTTTAAATCCAATGTGTTTTATTCGCAATATAATTTTGAATTGTATTCCAACTTCACCTTCTTTTTAGAAGACCCAATAAATGGCGACCAGATAAAACAGAAAGAAGCTAGAGATATTTTTGGTTTTAATGCAGAATTTACACGTGATTCAAAATTAGGATCTGCCGATGCTACTTATACAGGTGGTTTTGGAATGCGTTACGATTTTGTAAACGATGTAGAATTATCTCATACTTTAAATAGAAATGAAACATTAAATTATTTGTCTTTAGGTGATGTTAATGAAACCAATATGTTTGCTTATATCAATGCTGAAATTGATTTTGGGAAGTTTATTATTGCCCCAGCTTTACGTTTAGATTATTTTAAATTTATGTATAACGATGCGTTGGTAAGCGATTACGAAACCTTATCTGAAAACAAAACCATTGTAAATCCAAAAGTAAACGTCTTCTTTAATCAAAATGAAAACTTGCAATGGTTCTTAAAAACTGGTATTGGTTTTCACTCTAACGACACTAGAGTAGTAGTACAACAACAAGGCGAAGATATTTTGCCAAGAGCTTATGGAGCCGATTTTGGTGCTATTTGGAAACCCTTTCCAAAAGTGGTTTTTAATACAGCTTTATGGTACTTATTCTTAGAACAAGAGTTTGTATATGTTGGAGACGCAGGAATTGTAGAACCTAGTGGAAAATCTAGACGCTATGGATTGGATTTAGGATTTAGATATCAAATAGCAGATTGGTTATATTTCGATACAGATGCCACTTTTACAGATGCTAGAAGTGTCGATGAACCATCAGGTGAAGATTATATCCCTTTAGCACCAGATTTTACGCTTACAGGAGGCTTATCGGTTAATAATTTAAAAGGTTTCTCTGGAGGAATTCGCTATCGTTATATAGATGATAGACCTGCAAACGAAGACAACTCTATAGTTGCAGATGGTTATTTTGTGACCGATTTAAATTTAAGTTACGAGTTTACTAACAATTTAGTTTTTGGGATTGCTATTGAAAACCTTTTAGATACTGAATGGAATGAAACACAATTTGCAACAGAATCTAGATTACAAAACGAATTAGAGCCAGTTGAAGAAATACATTTTACACCTGGAACGCCTTTCTTTTTAAAAGCGAATGTTAGTTATAGGTTTTAATGGCCTATTAATTTAGGTTATTGTTTCATGTAAACAAGTACTAAACTAGTGGTTATGCCTGCCTGTTGGCAGGCTTTGGCTATTCTATTTTCGTATTTATTTTTTCTATTAATACTTGAGCATTTTTTTTGAAATCTCTTAAATGCCTTAGATAACTTTGAAAATATAATAAATAAAAGGAGTTCGCTCTATTCATATAATCGTCTGATGTAAGAACATAGTTTAATAAGTCATCATTTTTTACGTAATTAATATAGTCTTTGAACCAAGTTTTGTTATTCTTAAAGTAGAAAAAATCGTCGTTATAATTGTTTCCTACTTCCTTAAGTGCAACGCTGATTATGGTATTGGAATACCCATAAAAATTACTAATATCGATAGAAAGACTATCTAGGTGAGAATTGAAAACAAGCGCTATTATCTTCTAATAATTTTACGCCACGCGTGTTTAAAGTTATATCTGGGAAACCAAGTATAATAAAACTGCAAAACTCACAATTTAGATACTCTTCTTTAGTGATATCACCATTAATAATTCTTTTAAGAATACTATCTCTTCGTACACTGCCGTTTAAAACTTTATCAATATTTTCAATATCAGTTACAAGGTCTGTTTTTATGATGGAATACACACTCTTCATGGAATCATTAAGTTTTCGGGCTTCATTCCAATTATTTATTTGAAGGGCAATTAAAATACCAATAACAACAAGAATTATTTCGCCAATAGCATATTTAAGGTATTTACCTGTTTTATTTTTCTCCATAAGGTCGTAGCGAATTTTTTGAAAGAATTTTATCATGGGTTTATGGTCAGACTTTAGTTGTTTTTCATTTCTGATTCTATCATGTCAATAATAGATTCAATATTCTCTATCACTTCATTTAAATTATGAATGGTGTTTTTTTCAGATATATCTTTCCATTTATGGGCAGCTTCTAATCCAAGAATTATTTGAGGTAGGTTCTGTTCAATGTTCAAATAAGCTTTTAATTCTGGCTTATTATGTAATCTATTAACAAGGGTTGATGCACCACGAACTAGTCCTAGATTCATTAAAAGATCGGATTTGCCACCATCATTATCTGCCACAATCTTTAAGGTAGCTTCCTGCATACGTAATAAGTCAATTAATTTACTGCGTATTTCTAAAGGGAAAAGAATTAATTCGCCACTACTTCTAAGAGATTCTATGGTGCTTGAATTGAAATCAATAGTACTAGAAAGAATGTTTAAGGCCATCAATTCATTATAAACCTCCATGGGTTTTAATTCCGTATTATTAAAATGTTCTAGATAATTATTGTAAGCCTGTCTATCTATTTGTAACCTATTTATAATATTATTTGAAAATTGAATATCCTTATGTAAATCCTCTAATAATTGTAGATAATACTTTTGTCTGGTGTCGTTTAGTTTTTCGTTTTCTTTATAATTATTAAGTTGAAGAGCTATTAGAATACCAATTACCACCAGGATTATTTCGCCAATAGCATATTTTAGGTATTTACCTGTTTTGCCTGCCTGTCCGGAAGGCAAGTTTTTCTCCATAAGGTTGTAGCGTATTTTTCTAAAGAATTTTATCATGGATTAATGCTAAATGTTCATTATTTGCTTTTATCAATCTCATTATTTATAAGGTTAAGTAATTGTTCGTTTTTTTCATTTAGTATTCGGAATTTTTTGACTTCCCATTTTCGCATTCCTTCAGTGAGTGTTAACCAAGAATTGTAATAAGTGTTTTTAACTAACAAATTATAATCAACTGGTTTCATTTTATCCCAAAAACGTAAACTTGTAAAAAGTTCAAACTGTCTTTCTTTAGCTAAATTAAAATTCTCCAAACTCAATTCCTGCAGTTCAAATTGATATCCAACATGTTTATCGTAATAGTCTCCTAGCATCACTCTTAAGCTATCATTTTCAATTAGGTCTGGCCCTTTTATCTTCAAAGTTTCGTAAGGGCTTGAAGTGTGAGCAAACCTTGTAGTATTTAAAGCATTTGCAAAATGAAAATCCAGGGAATCATTGTAAGGTAATTGGTTAGAAAGATGTTCTAACAAAATTGAAATAGAGTTTGCTGTAGAAGCGTGTTCACCAATATTTGATTTTATATCTTCTTTATCACTAATTAATGCCGACTTCAATTCTGTTAATAGTTTGATTTCTTCAGTTTTTAATTTGGTTTTTTCATTCCAATTATTAATTTGAAGGGCAATCAAGATTCCAATAACTACTAGAATTATTTCGCCAATAGCATATTTAAAGTACCTGCCTGCCGACAAGGCAGGCTTGCCTGTTTTCGTGCCAGCCGAAGCTTTAGCAGAGATTGGGTTTTCCATTAGTAAGTTTTGTCTAATTTTTCTAAAGAATTTTATCATATTCATTTCCTGAGAAATCGGGAATCTTAATGGTTGGTTTCTCTAAAGATATGACAATAAATTAAATAGGAGGCTTTATGATGAAGGCTTACTTTTATTAGGTGTAAAATCAAGAGAAAATAGCAACAACTTTAAACAAAAAAATGCTGCCAATAGGCAGCATTTTTTAAATCTATATTTTTAAATCTTATTCTAAACTTATTATACCACCACAACTTACACGTCCACCAGCATCACCAGTTGGTTGCGAAATAAAATCGTCTACACCTTGGTGTACTATAATCGCTTTTCCTAAAATATCTTTATTAGCGTCTCCACAACCTATACACCATTGGTCTGTGCTAAATGTAATAGTTGCATTTCCATTTTCATCTGCTTCCATGTTTCCAATATCGCCTTTATGGTAACCTTTAGCGTCTCCCCATTTTCCATGAGGCTCGTTAGTAGGATTCCAGTGTCCACCAGTAGATTTTCCATCTGGAGAAGAACAGTCAGACTTTTCATGCAGATGAATAGCATGAGTTCCAGGAGTTAGACCATCAAAAACGGCAACCATAGTAACTTTTCCTTCAGTTTCAGTAAATATAGCACTTCCGTTTACGTTACTATCGCTTTTAGGTTCTAGCTTAATCTTTATTTTTTTTACTTCTTCGTTTACAGTTTCAACCACTTTTTCTTCAGTAGCTGTTACTTCTGTTTCAGTGCTTTCTTTTTTGTCATTTTTACAGCTTATTGCAAATGTTAAAGTTAGCAATAGCGCAAATATTATCGATTTTTTCATTTTGAAATATTATTTAATGTTTACTCAAAGTTACATAAATATTAGAAGGATTTAAAATTTTAAACCTGCTAATATGATAAAAGTCATATTTTAAAAAGTGTCTTAAATATACATTTGTATCTGAATAACTTCGTAATGAAAAAGTCGTTAGTAAATAAATACAATGTTGCTGGACCACGATACACCAGTTATCCAACAGTTCCTTATTGGGATATTAATACGTTTTCATCTAAAAAATGGAAAACGTCGTTAGTAAAATCGTTTAATGAGACTAATAAAACTGAAGGTCTAAGTCTGTATTTGCATTTGCCTTTTTGCGAAAGCTTATGCACTTTTTGTGGTTGTAATAAACGAATTACTAAACGGCATGAAGTTGAATCTCCATATATAACAGCTGTTCTTAAAGAATGGGATTTGTATTGTAATTTATTTGATTCGAAACCAAATATTAAAGAAATTCATTTGGGAGGTGGTACACCAACCTTTTTTTCGACAGCTAACTTAAAACGCCTAATAGATGGTTTATTAAAAAGAGCCACTTTAGCTGAAGGCTACGAATTTAGTTTTGAAGGGCATCCAAACAATACCACCAAAGATCATTTACAAACGCTTTACAATCTAGGTTTTAGACGGGTTAGTTTTGGAGTTCAAGATTATAATAAAACGGTACAGATAGCTATTCACAGAATTCAGCCTTTCGAAAATGTTAAACGCGTTACAGAGGAAGCTAGAGAAATTGGATATACATCTGTTAGTCATGATATTATTTTCGGATTACCATTTCAAACTATTGAACACGTAGAAGAGACCATAAGAAAGACTAAAGAACTTATGCCAGATCGTTTGGCATTCTATAGTTATGCGCATGTACCATGGATAAAAGGAAATGGACAAAGAGGTTTTAAAGATGAAGATTTGCCATCTCCTGAAACCAAAAGAAGACAATACGAATTAGGCAAAGAGTTATTAGCCAAAGCTGGTTTTGTTGAAATTGGCATGGACCATTTTGCCTTAAAAACAGATGCTCTTTATAAATCTATAAAACAGCATAAATTGCATAGAAATTTTATGGGTTATACAGCATCTAAAACACAGGTTATGATTGGTTTAGGCGTCTCTTCCATAAGCGATAGCTGGTATGGTTTTGCACAAAACGTAAAAGGATTAGAAGAATACTATCATTTAATAAACGAAAATATTATACCTGTTTATAGAGGTCATATTTTATACGAAATAGACTTGATAATAAGAAAACATATATTAAATCTTATGTGTCAGTTTAAAACATCTTGGGATACAGATGAATCATATTTCAAAGAACTTCCAGAAGTACTTGTAAAACTTCAAGAAATGGAAGCTGATGGTTTGTTAAAAATAAATTTAAACAACATAGAGGTTACAGAAAAAGGAAAACCATATGTACGAAACATTTGCATGGCATTCGATTTATTATTGCAAGAAAAAATGCCAGAAACTCAATTGTTTTCTATGACTATTTAAAGAAAAATACAACCAAATACAATGAAAAAAATAATTGTACCTGTCGACTTCTCAGAATTTTCTGAGTATGCTTTAGAAGCAGCATCTTTTTTGGCAAGAAAAAACAATGCTGAGATTCTAGCATTGCACATGTTGGAAATATCTACAGCTGTAATTAATAAAGCAGATAATATTAAACAATTGGAATCTCTTTTCTTTTTAAAATTGGCAGAAAAAAAATTCAAAGAATTTTTAAATAAAGACTATTTAAAAGACATAAAAGTGACTCCTATTGTTAAGCATTTTAAAGTGTTTAGCGAAGTCAATGAAGTTGCTAAAGAAAATCAAGCAGATTTAATAGTTATGGGGTCCCAAGGCGCAAGTGGTATTAAAGAAGTTCTTGTAGGCTCTAATACAGAGAAAGTAGTAAGGCATTCTGACATTCCAGTGTTGGTTATTAAACATAACCCAATATTAATGGAGTTTGAAAATATGGTTTTTGCTTGCGATTTTACAGAAGAAGCTGTACAGCAATATCTAAGAGCCAAAGAAATGGCTAAAAAATTAGATTCAAAAATGCATTTGGTTTATGTAAATATGCCAGGCACCAAATTTAGAAGTTCTGCAGAAATAGAAAAACAAGTAGCAACATTTTTAAGAAAAGCCGATGGTGGAATTGAAAAAATGAACGAAGTTAATTACGTAAATGATTATAGCATTGAAGAAGGTATCTTAAATTTTTCAAATATTATTGGTGCAGACGTTATTGCTGTAGCCACCCATGGTAGAAAAGGTGTTGCTCATTTTTTTGAAGGTAGTATCTCTGAAGATATTGCTAATCATTCTACTTTACCAGTCATGACCTTTAAAATTTAAATAAGATTTTTAGTTAGTAACTTTAACAGAGTTTAAAAGAGTTGAACAATTGTTCAACTCTTTTTTTTATAAAAAAGACCAAATTATCTTAAATATGATTTATATCATATTTTATTCTAAATCTAGCCCTTAAATTTGTCTTAATAAATTAAATATATACCATGAAGTTAACACTAAAAATTATTACCGTTTTATTTATTTCACTACTTGTAAGTTGTGGAGGAAAAGAAGAGAAAAAAGAAGAAACATTTTCTTACCAAAAAAAGGAGGCAACAGAGAAAAAAGAGGCCCCTAAAGTAGAAAAAACAGTTAAAGCATCTGAGAAGATCGACTTAACTAATAAGGGAGTTGGCCCAATTAAATCAGTAGACTTATCTGCAGATATAGATCAGTCTATGGCTACTAAAGGAGAAGATGTATTTAAAAAAATGTGTACAGCTTGTCATAGAACCGACAAAAAATTTATCGGTCCAGCTCCAACTGGCATTCTAGAACGTAGAACTCCAGAATGGGTTATGAACATGATTCTAAATCCAGAAGAAATGACAAAATCAGATCCTCTAGCCAAAGAATTGTTAATGGAATTTAATGGTTCGCCAATGGCAAATCAGAATTTAACAGAAGCAGAAGCTAGAGCTGTATTAGAATATTTTAGAACACTTAAATAATTTAATATGAAAACTACTAACCTAAAATTTTTAGTCACGATAATTCTAGTTGTCTTGTTTTTTAGCTGCAAAAATGAAGCTAATACAACAGGTCAATCAGAAGAATCAACAAAAGTGGCATCAACAGAAGCACCTGAAAGACAAGGGCAAGCATTTATCCAAGACGATGAAGCTACACCAAATGTTTTGCAAATAGCAATAGGTTCACCAGACCATACAACACTTGTTGCAGCAGTGCAAGCGGCTCAGTTAGAAAATGTATTAGTTAATGCTGGTCCATTAATGGTATTTGCACCAACAAACGAAGCGTTTGCAGCTTTGCCAGATGGTACAGTTGAAGGCCTTCTAAAACCAGAAAACAAAGATGCTTTAGCAAATATCTTGAAGTATCATGTAACGCCTGGAAACTATTCTAAAGACTTTCTAAAAAAGTTTAAAAAATTAGGGCAAGCCAATAATGAATATGTTGCAGTAGAAGTAAAAGGTGACGACGTGTATATTGGAGGTGCAAAAATAATTGCAAGTGTTCCAGCAGGAAATGGAATTGTACATGTGGTAGATAAAGTTATGTTACCACCAACAGAATAAACACAAATTAAAAATATTATAACAATGAAAAACATTTATAAATTAACAATAGGTTTTTTAATTACGGTTGTAGCTTTTACAAGCTGTGGCGACCAAAAATCTAGCAAAACGGGTGGAGCTTTAAAATCGAGTAATGCAGAGAAAGTATATGTTGCACCAGGAGAACATGATTCACATTACGCTTTCATTTCTGGTGGATATAGTGGAAACCTAACGGTTTACGGTTTGCCATCTGGACGAATGTTTAAAGAGATTCCAGTATTCTCACAATTTCCAACAAATGGTTATGGGTATTCTGAAGAAACTAAACCATTGCTAGAAACTTCTTATGGTTTTATTCCTTGGGATGATTCTCATCATCCAGACATTTCTCAAACTAATGGTAAATTAGATGGCCGTTGGGTTTTTATTAATGGAAACAACACACCACGTATTGCAAGAATTAGTCTTGAAACCTTTGAAACCGAAGAAATTATTGAAGTTCCGAATAGTGCCGGAAACCATAGTTCATCTTTTATAACTGAAAATACTGAATATGTAGTTGCTGGAACACGTTTTTCTGTGCCAGTGCCACAAAGAGATATGTCAATTAAAGATTATAAAGGAAACTTTAAAGGGGCTTTGTCTTTTATATCAGTAGATCCAGAGCATGGCCATATGGATATTAAATTCCAAGTGTTAATGCCAGGATTTAATTACGATTTGTCACATCCTGGACGTGGAAAATCTCATGGTTGGTTCTTTTTTACAACATATAATACAGAAGAAGCAAATACATTGCTAGAAGTAAATGCATCACAAAACGACAAAGATTTTATTGCAGCCATAAACTGGAAGAAAATTGAAGAATATGTAAATAATGGTGGTGGTACCATGATGCCAGCAAATTATGCTCATAATGTTTATGATGAAGCAACTCATACAGCAACTTCTACTATGAAGAAAGAAGTACGTGTGGTTAATCCAGCTGAAGTTCCTGGAGCTGTTTACTTATTACCAACTCCAAAATCACCTCATGGTTGTGATGTGGATCCTTCAGGAGAGTACATTGTAGGTAATGGTAAATTATCTGCTAACCTAACTGTGCATTCATTTTCTAAAATGTTAGATGCCATCGAAAACAAAAAATTTGATGGCGATGCTTATGGTATTCCAATTTTAAAATTCGAAGACGTGCTTGCAGGTTCTGTAGAACAACCAGGTTTAGGACCTTTACATACAGAATTTGATGGTCAAGGAAACGCTTATACTACGTTCTTTATCTCTTCTGAAGTTGTAAAATGGAAATTAGGAACATGGGAAGTTATTGATAGAAAACCAACGTATTACTCTGTGGGTCATTTAACTATTCCTGGAGGAAACTCAAGAGAGCCATTTGGTAAATATATGTTCGCTATGAATAAAATTACAAAAGATCGCTATTTACCAGTTGGTCCAGAGATGGAGCATTCTGCACAACTATATGATATTTCTGGAGATAAAATGGAATTACTTTTAGATTTCCCTACACATGGCGAACCACATTATGCAGCAGCAATTCCAGCAGAAATCATTAAAAATAATTCGAAAAAAATCTATAGACTAGCTGAAAATGAGCACCCAAGAAAAGCAACTAACGATGCTGAAGCAAAAATAGTTAGAGATGGTAAAAATGTGCATGTTTACATGACCATGATACGTAGTCACTTTTCACCAGATAATATAGAAGGTGTTAAAGTAGGAGACAAAGTATTCTTCCATGTTACTAATTTAGAGCAAGATTTCGATGTACCTCACGGTTTCGCTATGATTGGTGCAAATAACGCTGAGCTGTTAATAGCTCCAGGTCAAACTAGAACCTTAACATGGGAGCCAAAACAAGTTGGTGTTTGGCCATTCTATTGTACAGATTTCTGTTCGGCACTTCACCAAGAAATGCAAGGATATATTCGTGTATCTCCAGCAGACTCTAACATAGAGCTATCATGGTCTTTAGGTGAAGATTAAATTTTATCATTAACCATATTATACAATTAGGAAAATTTTGTTTTAGTGTTTATTTTCCTATATAAGGCGAGAGTAGATTTGTCTCTCTCGCCTTTCTTTTAAATCACTATTAACTAAATGGTTAACTAAATAATAATTCATATTATGAAAAAGGCTGGAATTATAATGGTAATCGGATCACTTTTGTTACTTGGGCTTTTTAAATTCCCTTTATGGAACATTATGCTTGGTGCTCCACAATATCCAGAACCATTAGGAATGAACATTTACTTGGATGGTATTCAAGGTGTCGAAGAATTTGATCTTCAAAATATTGATGGTTTAAATCATTATATAGGCATGAAAACCATTCCGAAAGCAGAAGATATGTGGGAGTTTTCAGTTTTTCCTAAAGTCATTCTTGGAATGAGCCTACTAGGAGTTCTTATTGGTTTATTAGGATTTGCAGGTAAAGTAAGTTATAAATTCTTTATTGGATGGTTTGTGCTAATGTCTGTTTTAGGCTTATTAGGCATGTACGATTTTAATAATTGGCTCACTGAATATGGAAGTGATTTAGATCCACATGCTATTTTAAAATTAAACAATCCAGATGGGACACCAATGTCTTACAAACCCCCTTTATTTGGACACCAAAAACTATTGAATTTTGATGTGACATCTTTGCCACATATAGGTGGTTACTTGATGTTTGTTGGTATGTCTTTAACTCTTGTAGCTTTTTGGTTAGGTAGAAAATTTAGCTTAATAAAGGCAAAAGAGTAAGCTTATTAATTTCTTAAATAAAACACTAAAATTATGCAAAGATTAAAACAATATTCCTTTGTGGTCATGCTATTGATGCTTGCTAGTTGTAACGTAGGGCCACAAGCTATAGATTATGGAAACGATGGGTGTCATTTTTGTAAAATGACCATAGTAGATAAAGTACATGCTGCCGAAATAGTAACAAATAAAGGTAAAATTTACAAGTTTGATGCTTCAGAATGTATGATAAACTTTAAAAAAGAATTCGATGACTCTGAAATAAAACTATATCTAACAAACATATATACAGAACCAGAAACACTTGTAGACGCTACCAAAGCTACTTTTTTAATTAGTAAAAATGTTCCAAGTCCTATGGGAGCTTTTTTAACAGCTTTTAAAACAAAAAATGATGCTGAAATGGTTCAAGCTGATAAAGAAGGAACACTTTATACATGGAACGAATTATTGATTCATTTTAAAGAACAATAACATGAAAATTAAGATTGTGTCTTTTTTAATTGTTTTGTTAGTTGGAGGCTTGCATGCACAAACAATTGAGGTATGCAAAGATTGTCCGATTTCAAAATTAAATGATGCTATAAAAGTTGCTAAAAGCTTCGATACCATTGTTGTTAAAAAAGGGACTTACAAAGAGTATAATATTTTAGTAGATAAACCATTAACTATTATTGGTAAAAACTATCCAGTAATTGATGGCGAAATGAAAGGTGAAATAATTACCATAGTTTCAGATAGCGTAACTGTTGATGGCTTATTTATTATAAATGTTGGAACAAGCTATACCGAAGATTATGCAGCCATTCGTGTCAAAAGGAGTAATGATTTTGTGATACAAAACCTGGTATTGGAAAAACTTTTTTTTGGAATTTATATTGAAAAAGGACGCAATGGAAAAATATTTCATAATAAAATTATTGGAGATGCTGTTGAAGAATACAATTCTGGAAATGGCATTCAATTATGGTATAGTAAGAATATAGAAATAGAACATAATTTTATTGAACATGTTCGAGATGGAATTTATCTAGAATTTTCTGATGATTGTATAATTAAAAACAATGTAAGTGCCAATAATGTTCGTTATGGATTACATTTTATGTTCTCTAACGACGATATTTATCAAGATAATATTTTCGAAAATAATGGCGCAGGAGTCGCAGTGATGTTTTCCAAAAAAATAAAAATGTATAATAACATTTTTAAAGAAAACTGGGGAACAGCCTCTTATGGTTTGCTTCTAAAAGAAATTAACGATGCCGAAATAGAAGGGAATACTTTTAAAGATAACACTATTGGTATTAACATCGAAGGCTCTAATAGAATTAACTATAAAAAGAATAATTTTATTAGTAATGGTTGGGCTATAAAAGTACGTGGCGCTTGTTATACCAATCATTTTACAAGTAATAACTTTCTATATAATTCTTTTGATATTTCTTATAACAGCAACATTAACGATAATCTTTTCGATAAAAATTATTGGAGCAATTACACAGGTTACGATTTAAACAAAAATGGGATTGGAGACATTCCATATAGACCAGTAAAGTTGTTTTCTTATATTGTAAACCGAACACCAGAAACTATCATATTATTGCGTAGTTTATTTATAGATATTATTGATTTTTCTGAAAAAGTATCGCCTGTATTTACGCCAGATAATTTACTGGATAATAATCCTAAAATGAAAAAAATAGTATGGTAAGTATTCAAAATTTACATAAAAAATTCGGAAAAAACCAGGTTTTAAGTGGTCTCGATTTAGAGATTAGCGAAGGTGGTATTTTTGCAGTCCTTGGACCAAATGGTTCCGGTAAAACAACCCTTATAAAATGTTTATTAGGAATGGTTATTCCTAATAAAGGTCAAATTTCTGTATTGGGTGAAAATGTGAAAAACGGTTCAGATTACAGGCATAAAATTGATTATTTACCACAAATTGCTAATTTTCCAAGTAATTTGAAGGTGAAAGAATTAATTAAAATGATTAAGGATTTGCGTGAAAACACCACTTTGGATCAAGACTTAATCAATCTCTTTAAACTAGAACCATTTTTAGATAAAAAATTAGGAAATCTTTCAGGTGGAACCAAACAAAAAGTAAACCTAGTTTTAACTTTTATGTTCGATAGTCCATTGGTAATTCTTGATGAACCAACTTCTGGTTTAGACCCCATTTCCTTATTAAGGTTAAAAAAACTAATCCAAGCACAAAAAATGAGTGGTAAGACCATTTTAATTACCTCTCATATTATGAGTTTTGTTGAAGAGATTTCAGATGAAATTGTATTTCTGCTTGAAGGAAAAATTTACTTTAAAGGAAGTATCGACGAGCTTAAAAACAAAACAAAACAACCAGATTTCGAACATGCTATCGCATCCATATTAACAGACAATCATGCTTAAAATATTAAAATATAGTTTTTACGATTTAATGCGAAGCCGTTGGAGTTACGTGTACTTTGCATTCTACTTATTGCTTGGAATAGTCTTATTGTTTTTAAATAACGACCTCTCCAAAGCAGTTATAACACTCATGAATGTAATTATTGTTTTAGTACCATTAATAGGAACCATTTTTGGTGTTATGTATTACTATAATTCCAAAGAGTTTACAGAGCTTCTTTTAGCGCAACCTTTAAAACGATCTTCCATTTTTTTAGGACAGTATTTTGGTGTTGCTATTTCTTTATCTATGAGCTTAATTTTAGGTTTAGGAATTCCGTTTATTTTTTACGGATTGTTTGAATCTTCAGCTATATGGGATTTTTCATTGTTATTAATTACTGGAACATTCCTAACTTTTATTTTTACTGCTTTAGCATTTAATATTGCACTTTCTAACGAGAATAAAATAAAAGGTTTTGGCTATGCTATTTTATTATGGTTGTTTCTTGCCATAATTTACGATGGTATTTTTTTAATGACCTTAATTTTGTTTGAGGACTATCCATTAGACAAATTATCCTTAATAGGAACCATGTTAAATCCTATCGATTTGTCAAGAACTCTTATTTTATTAAAACTAGATATTTCTGCTTTATTAGGTTATACAGGAGCCGTTTTTAAACAGTTTTTTGGAACGAATTTCGGGTTTGTTGTCTCAATCGGCATGTTAGCAATTTGGGTAATTATGCCAGTGCTTAGAATTGTTTTTAAATCTAAAAGAAAAGATTTTTAAGCAACTCTTATTTTAAAGTTGATTAGTGCTTTGATTTCTAAGTAAAAATCGTTAAATTAAGTCATCATTCATGCCTTAAGTTAAATCACAAAAACTTTTAAAATGAAAAAAATAATTGTCCCAATAGATTTCTCAGAACATTCTGAATATGCACTAGAAGCAGCTGTTAAATTAGCAAAAAATAACAATGCAGAAATTCTAGCTTTACACATGCTCGAAATGTCTGATGCTGTTATAAATACAACAGATTCAGAACAATACCAAAAAGCTGTTTTCTTTTTAAGGCTTGCCGAAAAAAAATTTAATGAGTTTTTAGATAAACCTTATTTAAAAGCAGCGACTATTACACCAATTGTTAAGCATTTTAAAGTGTTTAGCGAAGTTAATGATGTAGCTCAAGAACACGATGCAGATTTAATTGTTATGGGCTCTCATGGTTCTAGTGGGCTTTCAGAAATATTTGTAGGTTCTAATACTGAAAGGGTTGTAAGACATTCTGAAATTCCTGTTTTGGTTCTTAAAAGTAGGTTTGATAAAACTGATTTAAAAGATGTTGTTTTTGCTAGCGATTTTTCTTCTAATTCTGTTGAGGTGTATTTAAGAGCAGTTAAACTATTTAATAGCTTAAACACCAACTTACATTTACTATATGTTAATTTGCCTTCAGATAGATTTAGAAGTACAAATGAAATAGATGAGCTTGTAAGTGACTTTCTAATGAAAGCAGATGGTCATTTAGAGAAACTAAAGCACATTAATTTTGTTTCAGATTATACGGTTGAAAGAGGCGTGCTAAACTTCGCAAATAAAATAGGAGCAGACATGATTTCTGTAGCTACACATGGAAGAACTGGAATAGCACATTTTTTTGAAGGAAGTATTTCTGAAGATATAGCAAATCATGCAGTATTACCTGTTATGACATTTAAAATGTAATTATTTCGATATTTAATCTAAAAGAGCCAAACCATTTGTTTAGCTCTTTTTTTTATCCTTTTATTTTTTTGTAATTCTTTAAATTATCTGATTTTAATCATGTTTTGTAAGTATTTTATTATTTAAATTTGTGTATGTTTTCAGCAATAGCTCATAAAATAACTGCCTTTGTACTTGTATTTATATTGTTTGCACATAATATAAATACGCTTGTTATTGTGGGAGAGTTTCTTGTGAATCAGGATTTTATTGCTAAAACGTTATGTATTCAGAAAGACAATCAGCAAGGTTGTAATGGTAAGTGTCAATTAAAAAAACAGCTCTCTGAGAATAATTCGGAAACAAACAGTAAAATTCCTGCTCAAGAGAGTAAAAGGATATCTTTGGATGTTTTTTGTGTTTCTAATATCAATATCTTAGAAATTCAATTTTCTGAGTATAAATTACCTCAAGTTTTATTATCACATATGTCGCCTAAAATCGTAAAAACGTATTTTGACATCGATACACCTCCACCAATTTTTAGTTAATTATTTATTATCACATAAACTCTAAGAGTTTAAGTAGTTTCTGGCTTATTTGTATAGGCGAGACTAACATGCTACATAAAATTTTTAAACTAAAAACACAAAAAATGAAACTAAAATATATAGTGCTAATTCTATTTATGGCCTTATTCACTACTGCTTGTTCTACAGACGATGATACTAACGATTCCCCTCAAGAAATAAGTGAAGTGGAGGGATTAACAAAAATCAAAGAAATTATAAATAACTCACATACCATAGAGTTATATAGCGAATCAGGTTATTTTATAACTGGTTATAACGAAGTAAGCTTAAGAATAAAAGATCATACTAACGACACATATTTTGAAGACTATTCAATTAGTTGGATGCCAATGATGCAAATGCCAACTATGCAACATTCTAGTCCTTATTCTGACATTACAAAAGCACCAGGAAAAGACACTGTTTATCAAGGATATATTATTTACCAAATGACAGGTATGGATGGCTCTGGTTGGTCTTTAACTTTTAATTATTCCATAAATGATGTAGATTATTCTGTTATGGATACCATTACTGTTTTGCAAAACGATAACCAGAATGTAACTAGCTTTATGGGAAGCGATGGTTCAAATTACGTCTTAGCATTAATAGATCCTAAAGACCCTAAAATTGCGATTAATAATATGAAAGTTGGATTGTATAAAATGGAAAGCATGATGTCTTTTCCAATTGTAGAAGACTATACTATAACCCTAGATCCAAGAATGCCAGGAATGGGGAATCATGGTTCGCCAAACAATACAGATTTAACCTATAAACCTGTTGAAGGTACGTATCAAGGAGACTTGTCTTTAACCATGACAGGCTATTGGGTACTTAACCTAAAACTTATGGACCCATTAAATACAGTTCTGAAAGGGGAAGAAGTAACTGAAGATAATTCCCAAAGTAGTCTTTATTTAGAATTGGAATTTTAATAAGAGACAATTCATTTAAACAAAGCAGACACATTGAGATGTCTCAATGTGTCTGCTTAAATCACTAAAAATTATGAAAAAGCTCACCTTATTGTGTGTTTGCTTTCTTTTTGGTGCGTTAGTTTATGCACAGGAAGATCCATATATCAAAGAGAATGACACTACCAAATTAGAAGAAGTTATCTTAATTGGTCAAAGAAAACTAAGCAATTACCGTCAGGAAAAAACATTATCCAGTATTGACGATTATTTAGAGAAATCTAATAGAATAACCATGATTAAAAGGGGGAATTATGCATGGGAACCTACCATGAATAATATGGCTAGTCAAAGATTAGTTGTAACCATCGATGGGATGCAAATCTTTGGAGCATGTACAGATACCATGGATCCAATTACATCTTATGTCGATGTCTCTAATCTAGATAAAGTTAGTGTCGATTCTGGACAGGAAGGAACAGAAAATGGCCATTGTGTTGGTGGAGGAATCGATTTAAAAATGCCTAGTTCTAAGTTTTATGGTACAGGTTTAAAAACAAGTGTCGATTTAGGTTATGAAACTAATGGAAACTATAGGTCTGCTGGTTTAGACTTAGAATATACAGGTAATAAATTCTATATTAATGCCGATGGTATTTTTAGAAAATCTGATAATTATGATGCTGGAGGACATAATGAAGTTCTTTATTCTCAATTTCAAAAGTATAACCTGTCATTACAAGGAGGCTATAAATTATCAGAAAACCATGTATTAGATGCCAATATCATTTACGATAAAGCTACAGATGTTGGTTATCCTGCCTTACCAATGGACGTGTCCTTAGCAGAAGCCTTAATAACGTCTCTAACACATACCTATATAAACGATTCAACTAGAATTAAATCCTGGGAATCTAAATTGTATTTCAATACCATTACACATATTATGGACGATTCTAAACGTCCAGATGTGCCTATAAGAATGGATATGCCAGGTTGGAGCGATACCTATGGTTTTTACACCAAAGCAACCTTAAAGGAAAACAAACATAGTCTGTTGATTAATTTAAATGGGTTTTACAATCGTTCTTTAGCCGAAATGACCATGTATCCAAACGATTCCAATCAGCCAGCTATGTTTATGTACACATGGCCAGATATTAGAACGTTGTATACCGGAATTTATGTAAAAGATGCATTTGCTTTATCTGAAGATAAAACTATTTCAGCTTCGGCTAGATTTGGATACCATAATAATACCATTGCCGAAGAAGTTGGTTTAGAAAGCTTACAGATTTTTTATCCAGATTTAACCGATTCTAAAACACGTTTTTTAATGAGCTTTTCAACAGATTATCAAATTAAAAAAGATAATTACGATGCTACTTTTGGTGTTGGTTATGGAGAGAGAGCACCTTCTGTTAGTGAAGGTTATGGGTTTTTCTTATACAATAGTTTCGATAATTTCGATTATATAGGAAATCCAAATTTAGAGAACGAAAAAGCTTTAGAGGTCAACGCTGCTACAAATTTTTATTTAAACAGATTTAAAATAGGTTTAGAAACATCTTACTTTTATCTCATGGATTATATTATTGGAGACATTGATTCAGATTTAAGTGCAATGACAATTGGAGCAAATGGAGTTAAAATCTATAACAGCTTGTCTAACGCTAAAATTTTTGATGTGTATTTAAATTCTGAATATAAATTATCTGATGCGTTTTCTGTAAATGGAACCATTGGTTATAATTATGGAAAAGGAAGTAATGACGAGTATTTACCATTTATAAAACCATTTTCTTATCTAGCTGAAATTAATTATTCCAGAAATTTATTTAACGCAGCTTTGCAATTAAGCGGAAACGGAAATCAAACAAATTACAGCAATTTTTATGGTGAAAATGAAACAGCTTCGTTTGCTATTTTAAATCTGAATCTAGGGAATATATTCTATTTAAAAGAAAACAAATTGGTTTTAAAATATGGGATTGAAAATATCTTGGACACGAATTATTCAACCTATGCAGATTGGAATAACATTTCACAACAAGGGCGTAATTTTTATATCAATGCATCTTTTGTAATTAACTAATGTGATTAAGATGTGTAAATAAAAAGCAGTTGTTATCTAGATAATCAAAATCAAGAGAAGCTGAAAGACTGTTAAGATATGATGAGTTCAAAAATATTTCTTTATGGGTTTTTGGAATTCTAATTTAACATAACGCTTGGGAGAAAAAAAACAGCACTGTATAAAACAAAGAGCTGAGTTAAAATCAAGCTTATTTTGGCAATAGCAAAAGATTGTTTCAATAAGTAAGGGGCTTATTCGCAATCCATGTCGCCTTTAACCATTTCAACAACTGGAGCAGGAGAGAGGTAAGGAATACCTAAACCCAAACCACGAATAATAAAAAGCAAACCAATAATTACTACAAAAACAGGAATAGCTTTCTGGATACGTTGTTTGATGGTTGCATTTAAAAATTTACCTAAATAAATAGCCGAGGTCATTAATGGAATGGTTCCTAAGCCAAATAGAAACATATATAAACTGCCTTGTAGAGCGCTTGCTGATGCCAGAGATCCAAATACAGCCATATAAACTAAACCACAAGGAAGAAAGCCATTAAGAAACCCAATAGTTAAAAAAGTATCTGCCGATTTTTTTTTCATTGCCTGTCCTAGTGCAGATTTTACTTTAGAAATCAATTTATAAATAGGTTTCGAGAAATTATATTTGTTAAAGATTCTTGTAGGAATTAATACAACTACAATCATTAAAACACCAATAGCAATGGAAAGTTGCTGCTGAATGCCAAAAAGGTATAATCCTTTCCCAACGAGACCAAATACTAATCCAATAAGGCTATATGCTAATAATCTTCCAAAATGATAAGTGAAAATTTGAACTACTTTTCTTAAAGAATGACTTCTGTCTACAGGCAACATAAAGGCAATAGGACCACACATGCCAACACAGTGGAAACTACCCAATAAACCTAATAAAAGTGCAGACCAAAGCATAAACTTAGTATTATAAATTTGAGAATTGTAGTTTTTAAATATGCTTAAAACATGATTTCTCTTTTGAATAAATAAGCATTATCTTGATATTTCCAATCTACTTTTAAATTCCATCTACCTTTTAACAGTTTATTGTTTGGAATAAGCATGGTGTTATTGGAAATAGTAATAGGTAGTTCGAAATCAAGTTTTTTATTAGAAGTTCTATATAAAGATACCATTCCTGTAATTTCTTGAGTTTCTAAGTTTTCAGGAAAAATGATTAATAAACCTTCATCGCTATTTTTATAACTAATGTTTACAGATAATGTTTTTGCATGTTCTTCTTTGTTTATTTCATCCTGAAAGCCTAATTCTGCTTGATAGTATTCTTCTACAACCAAATCATGATCGTATTTACTATTGGTATTCATATTTATAACAAAATACATAATAAAGCTTATAAAGCATATAAAAGCAATAACGATACCTGTTCCCCAATTTATTTTCATATCTAACTTCCTGCAAAGCAAGAATCTCTTTTAGTTAATACTTATTGTTTTAAATTTAATGATAACTTCTAGGAGCCAAAAAGTTTACAGTTGTCGTTTCAATTAAGTCATCTCCACTATAGACCTCAATCATAAGTTTGTTTTTATCTCCTTCTAAATTTTTCTTTTCAATTTCAATAAACAAAGTGCCTTCTGCCATGCCCTGTTCTGGAACTACAAATGTATTAGAGTTTGAAACTAATATTATTTCACCCTTATATTTTCTTAGTTTAAAGTGAATGTTTTCAATGTTTTTGGTGGTTTTATTAATAAGTTTATATGTAAAAACGTTACTAATAATGTCACCTTCTTTATGTTCATAAAGTTGTCCTGGTAATCTTAATACACGTGCTTCTACATCGTTCCTTAAAGACATCATTCCAAAAAGGACTCCTGTTAAAATTACAAGAACAGCTATATAGCCTTTCATTCTTGCAGTAACTTTAAACGTCTCCTTCTTTTCAATTTCGTCCTCACTAGCATATCTAATTAAGCCCTTTGGTAGATTAATACTTTCCATAATATGGTCGCATTCGTCTATACAAGCAGTACAGTTTACACACTCTAATTGCGTACCATTTCTTATATCAATTCCGGTAGGGCATACATGTACACATTGTAAACAATCTATGCAATCTCCATGTCCTAAAGCTTCTCTGTCTTCTCCTTTTCTAAATTTCTTTCTTCCATTCTCGCCTTCACCTCTTTTATGATCGTAGGCTACAATTATGGACTTATCATCTAAAAGCACTCCTTGCAATCTACCGTAAGGACAAGCAATAATACAAACTTGTTCTCTAAACCATGCAAAAACAAAATAGAATACAGCTGTGAAAATAATAAGAGGAAATAAGGTTCCTGTATGTTCTAGAGGACCTTCAACGATATATTGTAAAAGTTTATCACTTCCAATGAGGTATGCTAAAAATACATTGGCTATTAGAAACGAAATAATTACAAAAATAAACCACTTTAAGCTGCGTTTTCTAATTTTTTCTGCATTCCATGGTTGGTTGTCTAACCTGCGTTGTTTGTTTCTGTCTCCATCAATCCAATATTCAATTCTTCGGAAAACCATTTCCATGAAGATGGTTTGAGGACAAATCCATCCACAGAAGATTCTACCAAAACTAACGGTAAAAAGAGCTATAAATATAACTCCTATAATCATGGAAATTACAAAGAGATGGAAGTCTTGTGGCCAAAAAGGGAGTCCAAAAATGTTAAAGCGTCGTTCTAAAATATTAAATAATAAAAACTGGTTTCCATTAATTTTAATAAATGGAGCAGCAAATAAAAATAATAATAGAATGTAGCTAACTATTTTACGATATTCATAAAATCTTCCACTTGGTTTTTTAGGATATACCCAAGCACGTTTTCCATCTTCAGTTAATGTGCCTATGGTGTCTCTAAATGATTCGTTTTCTGGAACTTCCATGACTTTAAATTAAAGAGTTAAGAATTAAGACATTTGGTTGGAAGATGTGGTCTTAATTCTTAAATCTATTGATTTTGTTATTTATTCTGTCCAAATTTCTCCTTCTGCTTCTTTAGGTTTTGCAGGTGTTGTACCTGAAAACTGTAGGATATAACTGGATACTTGAGCAATTTCTGATGGTTTTAAACTTTGTTTCCAGGCAATCATTCCTTTGCCGTTTCTACCACCCTCAGAGACTGTTTTAAAGACGTTTTTAATACCTCCACCTAAAATCCAATATTCATCAGTTAGGTTTGGTCCAATACCACCTCCTCCATCTGCTTGGTGACATGCCACACAATTGGCTTCGTATATTGATTTTCCATTACTTAAATCGGATGCACTTGTTAAAAGCTCTACTGTATTAAAATCTACTAAATCCTTGGCTGTTTTCTTATATTCTTCTATGGCTAATTTAGCTTCAGCATACTCGGTTTCAAGCTCATCATATTGATCATAACTTTCAAAAACTTCAAACTTCACTAAATAAATTACAGCAAATATGATTGAAGCATAGAAGCCATACAACCACCAAGGTGGAAGATCGTTATCTAATTCTTTAATACCATCGTAATTATGATCTAATACAATTTCATGTTCTTCTTTAATTGGTTTTTGGCCTAAAGATTTTTTATATACTGTTTCTAACCAAACACCTAATTTAGAAGGCTGTTGCTTTTTAGCATCATATCTAGCCTTGGCTTCCTTGTCTAAACTCTGATAAAGAATATTCTCTATAGAACTAACAATGGCCTCTATAGCAATTATTAACAAAAGAATAAAAACCAAAAACAGTAGCACCATGGGATACTCTACAAACGCAGGCATTTTACCTGAATTAGTAAAATATTCTACTAATGAAAAAACAATAAAAAATATAACGGGTACTCTTACCCATGAAGGGATTAAATGTCTCATAATATTTGGTCTTTTTGGTTATCTAGTGGCAAGTCACTTACTTCGTCGATATACTCCTTTTTGGCAGTAAAAACCCACCAAAACAATACCACAAAAAAAGTGAAAAATATCAATAAGGAAATGATAGGGAAAATTTCGATTCCCTCTATACTATCCATATAATTTTTTGCAAATTTTAACATGATTTATTAGTTTATTGTGGTTGCTGATTCGTCTAAATCTTGTACTTTAATATCTGTGCCTAATCGTTGTAAGTAAGCAATTATAGCTACTATTTCACGATTGCGCATTTCAATAAAATCTTCGCCACCAGCTTGTTTGTCTGCTTCGTAAGTTTCAGCAAAATCTGGATCGGAATACAAGTTTTTCTCAATTTGAGTTCCTTGCTCTAGCATATGTTGTTGTGCATTGGCAATATATTCTTCTGTGTAAGGAACACCTAGTGATACCATAGCTCTTAGTTTGGTTTCTGTATTGGATTTATCCAATTCATCTCTTACCAACCATTGATAAGCTGGCATTATGGAGCCAGAAGATGTGCTTTGTGGATCGTACATGTGGTTTAAGTGCCAGTTATCTGAATACTTCCCACCAATTCGGTGTAAATCTGGACCTGTACGTTTACTACCCCAAAGGAATGGATGGTCGTAAACATACTCTCCTGCTTTAGAATATTCTCCATAACGTTCTACTTCACTTCTAAAGGGGCGAATCATTTGTGAGTGACATCCAACACAACCTTCACGAATGTATATGTCACGTCCTTCTAACTCTAAAGGTGTGTAAGGTTTCACACTTGTTATTGTTGGAATATTAGATTTCACCATAATGGTTGGAACAATCTGTACAATTCCCCCAATTAAGATCGCTATAGTGGCATAAATAGTTAATCTAATTGGTTTACGTTCTAACCATGTGTGCCATCCTTCGCCAGCTGTACGTTTCTTAGAAACGTTTTGTAAAGCAGGTGCTTCAGCAAGTTCATCTACAACTTGAGCCCCATGTCTTATAGTTTGAATGACGTTATAAACTAAGACTAACATCCCAGTTAGATACAGAGTACCCCCAATAGCTCTCATCCAATACATTGGCATAATTTCGGTAACTGTTTCTAAAAAGTTCCCGTAAACTAAAGTCCCATCTGGATTAAACTGTTTCCACATACTTGCTTGGGTAAAACCAGCAACATATAGAGGTAGAGCATACATAATGATACCTAAAGTACCAATCCAGAAATGGAAGTTTGCTAAAGCGTTTGAATATAATTTAGATTTAACTAATCTAGGTATTAACCAATAAATCATACCGAAAGCTAAAAAGCCGTTCCAAGCTAAAGCACCAACGTGTACGTGTGCAATAATCCAATCTGTATAATGGCCAATAGCATTTACATTTTTAAGAGATAACATTGGTCCTTCAAAGGTTGCCATACCATAACCAGTAATCGCTACAACCATGAATTTTAAAACAGGATCAGTACGTACTTTGTCCCATGCACCACGTAGCGTTAACAACCCGTTTATCATCCCTCCCCAAGAAGGCATTAATAACATAATTGAGAACGCAACTCCTAAATTTTGAGCCCATTCTGGTAAAGCAGTATATAATAAATGGTGTGGTCCTGCCCAAATGTATATAAAGATTAAGGACCAAAAATGTATAATAGATAATCTATAAGAATATACAGGTCTATTAGCTGCTTTTGGCACAAAATAATACATTAGACCTAAAAAAGGAGTAGTTAAGAAAAACGCAACGGCATTGTGTCCATACCACCATTGAACTAAAGCATCTTGAACTCCAGCATAAACAGAATAACTTTTAAAAGCACTTACAGGAACTTCTAAACTATTAAATATATGAAGAACAGCAACAGTTACAAAGGTTGCTAAATAAAACCAAAGAGCGACATAAAGGTGACGTTGTCTCCTTCTAATCATGGTTCCAATTAAATTGGCGCCAAATACTACCCAAACAACTGCAATAGCAATATCGAACGGCCATTCTAACTCTGCATATTCTTTAGATGTAGAAAAACCTAAAGGAAGAGTTATTGCTGCGCCAACAATAATTAACTGCCACCCCCAGAAATTTATTTTACTTAATACATCGCTATACATTCTAGCTTTAAGTAAGCGTTGGGTTGAGTAATATACACCTGCGAAAATAGCATTTCCAACAAAAGCGAAAATTACAGCATTTGTATGTAAAGGTCTTAATCGCCCAAAACTTAACCAAGAAATACCATCGGTTAAATTCGGGAATAAAAACATAAATGCTAATAGTAACCCTACCAACATTCCTACAACTCCCCATAAAATTGTTGCATAAAGGAAATTCCTAACGACTTTGTTATCGTAATAAAATTGTTGTACTTCCATAATAGTTAATTAGTCTTTTTTGGTTTTTTATTTGTTGTCTCTGTTTGTTTTTTTACTAATTCATCTTCAAAAAGCATGCGTACTGAAGGCGTATAACCATCGTCAAATTGCCCACTTCTAACCGCCATAATAAAGATTATGAAAAAGAAGATAGCAACTAAAATGCTGATACCTAATAATATATAAATAGCACTCATACCAACACAAAGTTAAGGTTCAAAAATACTTTTGTAACCGTTTTAAAAATATGATTTTTATCATATTTGTTTATTTTTAATCATTCTAATCTTCTTCCTAACAAATTAGTAGCAATAGTTGTAAAAACTACAATACTAATAGAACTTAACGGCATTAAAATTGCAGCAATTACTGGAGCTAACTGTCCAGTTACAGCAAAATAAAGCCCTATTGTGTTATATAAAAAAGACAATACAAAACTCCATTTTATAATTTTTATAGCGCTTTTTGATGCTCTAATATAATTAATTATTTGATTAAATTTTGAAGCATCTAAAATAGCATCACAAGCAGGAGAGAATACATTCACGTTTTCTGATATAGAAATACCTACATTACTTTGAGCCAAAGCACCCGCATCATTAAGTCCATCTCCTACCATAAGCACCTTGGCACCTTCTGTTTGATGGTATTTTATATATTCTAATTTATCGTTTGGTTTTTGATTAAAAATTAGCTTGGTTTTAGAAGGTAATATTTTTTTTAGATTTTCTTGTTCTCCTTCGTTATCACCAGATAGAATTACTAAATCGTAATCCTTTTTTAACGTATTAAAAAGTTTAGACAAGCCTTTTCTATAATTATTATGGAAGGTATATTTACCTTTGTAAATATTATTTGTACTAATGTGAACAGATGTGTTTAACACACTTGTGTCTGCTAAGTTTCCTACAAAATTTGCAGATCCAATTTTAATATTTGTATCGTTATGAGAGGCCTCGATGCCTTTACCTAAGTGTTCTTCAAAACGATTTAAAGTAATAATATTATGTTCATCTAAAATTTGATATAAAGTTCTACTTAATGGATGATTTGAACCACGAAGCGTATTTTTTAGGAGCATTTCTTCCGAAGCACTCAAAGCTTCGCCTTGGTAGGTTGCGTGACTTTTTTGGCTAGTAGTAATAGTTCCTGTTTTATCGAAAATTATGGTGTTTACTTCGGCTAATTGTTCAATAACTGATGCGTTTTTTACATAAAATTTTAGTTTTCCAAAAATCCGTAATAAGTTTCCAAATGTAAAAGGAGCAGAGAGTGCAATGGCACATGGGCAGGCAATAATTAAAACAGCAGTAAAGACATTAATAGCTTTAGAAGGATCAACAAATAACCAATATGCTGTAGATATAAAAGCAATGGCAAGAACGGTGAAAGTGAATTTTTTACTAATTGCATTTGTTAGCGTTGTAAAACCATCTTCTTTGTTTTTACTAAAAACATCGTTGCTCCAAAGTTGTGTTAAATAACTTTGTTCAACGCTTTTTAAAACATCCATTTCTATACCTCCTGAAGTTTGTTTTCCTCCAGCAAATAGTTTGTCGCCAGATTGTTTGGATACGGTTTCAGACTCTCCAGTTACAAAACTATAATCTATAGATGCATTACCACTAATTAAAATACCATCCACAGGAATTAATTCTTCGTTTCTAATAAGTAATCTGTCACCTTTCTTTACATCATAAACTTGAGTGGGTATTTCTTTCCCATCAGAAGTTACTTTGGTTACTGCAATAGGGAAATAAGATTTATAATCGCGTTCAAAGGATAGATAAGCATAAGTTTTTTGTTGAAAAAATCTTCCTAGAAGTAGGAAAAATATCAAACCAGTTAAACTGTCGAAAAATCCAGAACCATAATCGAAAATTATTTCAACGGTACTTCTTAAAAACAAAACTGCTGCACCAAGCGCAATTGGCACATCAATGTTTAAAATTCTGGAACGCAGTCCTTTATAAGCTGAAATGAAATAATCTTGAGCAGAATAAAATATAACTGGAACAGAAAAAGCAAACATCAGCCAACGAAACAAATGCTTGTACTGTTCTAACCAGTATTCGCCAACTTCAAAATATTCTGGAAACGAAAGAAACATGACGTTTCCAAAAGCAAAACCAGCAATCCCTAATTTGTATATTAAAGATCTGTTAACGTTGTTTTTGCCTGTTTTAAAATCGTCTAAACTAATATATGGTTCGTAACCTATGGAACTTATTAATAAGACAACGTCTTTTAAGGAGCATGTTATTGAATTAAATGTGATTCGAACATTTTTCTTTCCAAAATTAACTTGCGAAGACGAAATTCCAGGGTTTAATTTATTGAGGTTTTCTAAAATCCAAATACAAGAACTACAATGTATGTGAGGAATGTATAATGTAACAATTTGTGTGTTTTCATTATTAAACTCAAGTAACTTATCAATTATTTTTTGTTGTTCCAAAAAATCGTATTTACCTTGGATTTCTTTTGGAATGGCTCCTGGAGAATTTTGTAAATCGTAATAACAAGTTAAATCGTTTTCAGAGAAAATCTCGTAAACGGTTTTACACCCATTACAACAAAATAATTTCTCTTGAAATGTAATTACATGACGATCACATGAATCACCACAGTGGAAACATAAAGAATGCTTCATAATTGATTGCTCGTTTATACCTTTTACAAAGATTAAAAGATACTAAGAATTTTGATATGATATTTGTCATGTTTTAGTTAATTTTACTGAACTTAATAAAATAGGTATGAGTAAGTGTGAACAGTGTATCATTAGGGAGTTTAGCTCTTTAAAGTCTTTATCTAAGGAGGAGTTGTTAAGCATCTCTGGTTGTAAAACATCTAAGTTTATTAAAAAAGGTGAAACTATTTTTGAAGAAGGAGATACGCTTAATGGAGTTTACTGTGTTAAAGATGGCATATGTAAACTGTCTAAGTTAAGTGCAAACGGTAAAGATCAAATTGTAAAACTAGTTGTTAAAGGTGATTTGTTAGGACAGCGTTCTTTAATTAGTGACGAAGCTGTTAATTTAAGTGCTGTAGCTCTAAACAATATGGAGGTTTGTTTTATTCCTAAAGCCGAAATTTTTGGAAACTTAAAGAATAATTCTGATTTTTCCATGGACATGCTAAAACAGATGGCCCACGATTTAAAAGAGTCTGATAATGTAGTGGTTAATATGGCTCAGAAATCTGTAAAGCAGCGTTTGGCAGAAGCACTCATATATATTCATAATAGTTTCGGTCTAAACAACCAAGGATTTTTAAATGTGGTACTTTCTAGAGAAGATTATGCAAGCGTAGTTGGAACAGCTACAGAATCGGCCATTCGTGTTTTATCTCAATTTAAAAAAGAAAATTTAATTTCCACTTCAGGAAAACAAATTAAAATTGAAGATTTAGAAGGGTTAAAGCGAGTAGAGTAACTTACCAATTGCCTCGACTTTTAATGTTTGCTTCACATAATTTTATAATTTCTACAATACGTTTTTGCCGAGTAATTTCTCTTTTTGCTTGATTTAACCAATATAAATAGCTCTTTCTGTAGGAAGGAGCAAAGTTTTGATAGTTTAAAAAAGCGGTTGAATTTTTATTAAATTCTATCTGCAAATCCTGAGGTATGATACCTTTTTCAACGTCGTCTAAAGCAGCCCATGAACCATTTTGTTTCGCAATTTTTATTTTTTGTAAACCACTTTCATGCATTAATTTGGATTTTTTAAGCTCTTTAATATGTTTTTTATTTAAAGCACTCCAAACACTTTTAGAGTTTCTAGGTGTGAAATATTGCCGTCTTTTTCCGTTACCTAAACTTTTAACAGTAGAATCTATCCAACCATAACAAAGTGCAACCTTAACAGCCTCTTCCCAACGCATGCTTTCATTTTCATGAGTTACTTTATAAAATATTAGGAAAACACCTATAGAAACATCATGATTTTGGTGTAGCCAATCACGCCATTCATCATCAGTTTTAAAGTATATTTCTGGAATTGACAATTTGTTAAAGCTTTTTTATCTCTATGTAAAAATTTGGATCTACTTCTATAGTGTCTCCTTCAATTGGTGTCAATTTCCATTCAGCATTTGGATAAATCCATTGTTTTTTATCGTCAAAAGTGACTTGAATTGGCATATCGAAATTGGAGACAATATTGATCCATCTGTATTTTAATTCATTATTTTCTATTATATACTCTAATGTTGGGATTCTGATGTCTCTTAAATATTGATTAAAAAATGCGGTTAAATCAATACCACTATGTTCGCTTAAATAATCTTCAATTTGTTTTGTTGTAACCGTTTGATGGTAGAAGGTTTTGTTCAATCCTCTTAAAATTTGTCGCCATTTCTCATCATCTTCAATTAGCTGTCTTAAGGTATGTAACATGTTTCCTCCTTTTGCATACATATCTCCAGAACCTTCTTTATTTACGTTGTAAGAACCAATAATCGGACTGTCGTTTCTTATGTTCTTTCGAGAACCAATAACATATTCTGAAGACGCTTCTTTTCCATAGAAAAAATCAACAAATAAGCTTTCTGAATAGTTTGTAAAACTTTCATGAATCCACATGTCTGCCATGTCTTTATACGTAATATTATTTGCAAACCATTCATGTCCAGATTCATGAATAATAATAAAATCGAATTTTAAACCCCAACCTGAACCAGTGATATCATTCCCTAAATACCCTTTTTTGTATTGGTTGCCATAGGTTACAGAACTTTGGTGTTCCATCCCTAAGTAAGGAACTTCAACTAATTTAAAACCATCTTCATAAAAAGGATATGGTCCAAACCAATGTTCAAAAGCCTCTATCATTCTTGGAGCATCTTTAAAATGATTTTTGGCTCTAACTAAGTTATCTCGTAATACATAATAATCCATGTCCAATGGGCCTTTTTCACCTTCGTATACTTCAGAAAAATGCACGTAATCGCCAATATTTACATTGACGCCATAATTGTTTATGGGGTTGCTAACAAACCAATTTGAGGTTACAGTATTATCGCTATGTTTTTCAGTACTTCTTAGTTTTCCGTTTGAAACATTCGTTAAGTTTTTAGGCACATTAACGCTAATTAACATGCTGTCTACCTCGTCGTACATATGGTCTTTGTTTGGCCACCATACGCTAGCACCTAAGCCTTGACAGGAGGTTGCAATAAACGGAATCCCGTTTTTATCTTCAGACCAGGTAAAACCACCATCCCAAGGTGCACGAACAGCTTCTTTGGGTTGCCCCTCGTAGTACACATCAATAAATTGGATACTTCCTTTTTTTTGCGCTTCAGTTAGTGTTATAAAATGAGCATTTCCATCTTTTCTAACATTTAATTCTTCTCCATTTTGAACCACCTTGGTGATCTTTAAAGGTTCTTGTAAGTCTATTTGCATTTCTGCATAAGGCTTTAACACCTTATACTGTATGGTGTTTTTACCGGAAATAGATTTCGTTTCGGGCGCTATTTTTACATCTAAATGATAATAGGTTAAATCCCACCATTCTCGCTCTGGAGTTATAGTTCCTCTAAGAGTATCTTGGTGTGTGAAATTATTTTTTTCTGTAAGTAACCCTTGTCCTTGCGTAGTGAATGAAAATAAGAATATAAAGGTAAAAAGAATTAGAGTGTTTTTCATGTGACATATTTTCCACTAAATTAATGAAAATAAAAAAAGTAATTACTCTTTAGGATAGCGATTAATATCTTTATGTTGCCAAAGTATGTTGATGATACTCCATTCACCATCTAATTTTATTAAATGTAGATAGTCCACCCAATTATCAGAAAATACTTTAACAGTTGCAATTCGGTTATATATATCTAGGATTTCTATTTGGTCATTTGGCTTAAAAGGGAATTTGTTATTTGCTTTATTCCAATTATTTGCAAAAGCCATCATGTCTGTTTTTGTGGTTGCTCTTGCATATTCTTTTTTAGTTTCTCTATCATAACCTATACTAACTTTATTTAGACTATCGTTCATTACCTGATTCATAACATCTGGTTTTAATTGCTGTAGTGCTTTTATATATCCTAAAGATGTATTGTGAATTTTTAGCGTGTCTTTTTTGGAGGCAGAAGATGCATATTCTATGGTTGTATTCGAATAAATTTCTCGAGTTCTAATTTGCTCTCCTTTAGTATTAAATTGATTGAGTCTAATCTGGTTGCCAATACTATCATATTCTTTAATGCCATAAGCAAAACCCCATTGATTCATAATCAGATTATCATTTGCATCGTGATAGCTATATTTTATATGGTTATCTTTGTCATCATAAGTGTCTTGATAAGAAGCTGTCCCTTTATCGTTATTTATAATGTTTAAGTTCGTGTCTAAATTATAATGTGCTTTTGGTAGTCCTTTTTTATCTAATAAGATACCAGTGGTACCAAATTGAAAATATGGAGATAAAGGAACGGGTTCGTTTTTTAAATTAAACCTATTTTCAATTATTAATTTTTTGTGTTTTTCCCATTGATACTCTGCAATTCCCCAATTAGACTCCATAGGTTTGTCTTCAAGATCATAAAATTTTAGGTTATTTATAAAGCCATTTTTATTGTGGGAATAAACTTCCTTGTAAATGCCCCTGTCGTTACTGATTCGTTTCCCATTCATATCAAAGAAAGTCCTAGTGACTTTATTTTTTGAGTATTCAAAAACTAATTTGTAAACTCCAATGGATGCCAATGGATGCACTTTTTCTGTAAAATAATGATTGTTAATAATCTCTGTCAATCTGTTGGAACCATCATATTTAAAAATATAATGAGATGTCGATTGAGCAGTAATACTATCTATTTGGTGAGTTCCAGCCAATGGAATATATGGAGACACATGGTTGTAGCGTAGTTGTCTAAAATATTCGGTTGAAAAATTGTTTTGTGCGTTTAAAGAAGTAAAAGTAATGCAAATGAAAAGTAGTAGTTTTAATGATTTCATGATTGATGAGTTTAGTAATAGTTTTTTGATTAAGATGAAACTTTAAATTTAAAAATAATTCTTGTTGCAGACACGATCACAATAATAATACCAAAAACCATCTTTATTCATTTTGTAATGATTTAATCTTGGATGAAAAAGTATCAAAATAAAAAAAGTCGTTTCAATTTGAAACGACTTTTTTTCTTCTAACTAAACTTAATTTTTAAAAGCAATATTTATTTTCTGCTTTTACTTTTTCAGCAATAGCAATACGTAAATCGACAATGTCTGGATAGTTTGCGTATTTTACAAAACGTTTTAATCCCATAAGCAACATACGTTGCTCGTCTCCTTCGGCAAAAGAAATAATACTTTCTTTTCCGTTTTTCTCAACAATGGAAACAGCATTATATAAATACAATTTTGCCATCGCTATTTGTACAGCTTGAGCATCTTCGCCAAAACGTTTCACATTCTTTTCTGTTCTTAATATAGCAGATTCTGCCATATAAATTTCTATTAAGATGTCTGAAGCAGCAATTAGCAATTGTTGATGTTTGTCTAAATCTGGGCCAAATTTTTGAACAGCAGCACCAGCGACCATTAAAAACACTTTTTTCAATTTAGCAACCATTTCTTTTTCTTCTGCAAATAACTCAGAATAATCAGGTGTGTCGAAAGAAGGAATTCCCATAAGCTCTTCTTGAACTTTTTGAGCAGGACCTAGTAAATCGACATGACCTTTCATGGCTTTTTTAACAAGCATACCAACAGAAAGCATTCTATTAATTTCGTTTGTTCCTTCGTAAATACGAGCAATTCTAGCATCTCTCCATGCAGCTTCCATTGGAGTTTCTTCTGAGAATCCCATACCACCAAAAATCTGGATACCTTCGTCTGCACAATTTTGTACATCTTCAGAAACAGCTACTTTTAAAATAGAACATTCAATAGCGTATTCTTCAACTCCTTTAAGCTCTGCTTCTTGATGTGTATTTCCAGCAGCTTGACGCATGGCAATACGATCTTCAATATTTTTAGCAGCTCTATAAGTCGCAGATTCTCCTGCATATGCACTTGAAGCCATTTCTGCTAATTTGTATTTAATGGCACCAAAATCTGCAATTGGTGTGTTAAATTGTTTACGTTCGTTAGCATATTGAACAGCAGTTGTTAATATTCGTCTTTGCGAATCTAAACAAGCACCAGCTAATTTAATACGACCCACATTAAGTGCATTCATGGCAATTTTAAAACCTTCACCACGACCAGCCAACATGTTTTCTATAGGAACAACCGTATCGCTATAAAATACTTGACGGGTAGAAGAGGCACGAATTCCTAATTTATGTTCTTCTTCACCTAAAGTGATGCCGTTCGGATTATTTTTATCGTATTCAACAATAAAGCCAGTAATGTTTTTGTCATCTTCAATACGAGCAAAAACAATCATTAAATGACAGAAACCAGCATTGGAAATCCACATTTTCTGACCGTTAATTTTATAAGATTTACCATCTTCAGATAGTGTAGCAGTTGTCTTTCCAGAATTGGCATCACTACCAGCTCCTGGTTCTGTTAAACAGTAAGACCCAAACCACTCACCAGTAGCTAATTTAGGAACGTATTTTTGTTTTTGTTCTTCAGTTCCATACAATGTAATTGGCATAGTTCCAATTCCTGTATGAGCACCAAAAGCTGTACTGAAAGAGCCAGTACCACTAGAAATGTAATCGCAAACCAATAGAGTAGATACAAATCCCATATCTAATCCTCCATAAGCTTCAGGAACAGCAACTCCTAAAAATCCAAGTTGCCCTGCTTTCTTCATCACTTCTTCAGTAAGAGCATAATCTTTTGCTTCAAAACGAGCTTTATGTGCAATAATTTCACGTTCGTTGAATTCCTGAACGGCTTCCTTCATCATTTTTTGCTCTTCTGAAAAATCTTCAGGAGTAAAAACGTCTTCGCATTTTGTTTCTTTAACTAAGAATTGACCTCCACGTAAGATGTCTTTTTCTGTTGCTTCCATTTTTATAATTGTGTTAAGTATTTAGTATTATTTTAAAAATTCAAATATGCCACAAGCACCTTGACCAGTTCCAACACACATCGTTACTGCTCCATATTTGCCAACCATGTTTTGCTTACGCATTTCGTCAAATAACTGGACAGATAATTTTGCTCCAGTACAACCAAGTGGATGACCTAGTGCAATGGCACCACCATTAACATTAATGATGTCTGGATTTAAGTTTAGTTCGCGAATAACAGCTAAAGATTGAGAAGCGAATGCTTCGTTTAATTCAATAAGTGCTAAATCGTCTTGTTTTAAACCTGCTTGTTTTAAGGCTTTAGGGATTGCTTTTACAGGACCTATTCCCATGATTCGAGGTTCCACACCTGCAGCAGCATAGTTTACTAAACGAGCAATAGGTTCAAGGTTTAATTCTTTAACCATCTCTTCGCTCATGATCATCACAAAAGCAGCTCCATCACTCATTTGAGACGAATTACCAGCAGTAACGCTTCCTCCAGCAGCAAATACTGCTCTAAGTTTAGCTAAAGCTTCTTTGCTAGTTCCTGCACGAGGTCCTTCATCTTTAGTTACTGTATAAGATTTTGTTGCTTTTTTTCCGTTAGCATCTATATAAGTTTGTTCTACTTCAATTGGAACAATTTGATCTTGAAAACGATTTTCAGCTTGTGCTCTTAATGCTTTCATGTGTGAGTTGTATGCAAACTCATCTTGGTCTTCACGAGATACGTTGAATTGTTTTGCAACAGCTTCAGCAGTATTTCCCATGCCCCAATAATAATCTTCATGACCAGCTTTTACGGTGTCGTAATTTAGTTCTGGTTTAAATCCTGTCATTGGTACGCTACTCATACTTTCTGCACCACCAGCAATGATACAATCTGCCATTCCTGCTTGGATTTTTGCAGTTGCGATTCCAATGGTTTCAATTCCTGAAGCACAAAAACGATTTACCGTTACACCAGGAACATCTACACTATCTAATCCAATTAATGAAATAAATCGTGCCATATTTAATCCTTGTGAACCTTCTGGCATGGCGTTACCAACAATAACGTCGTCTATACGTTTTTTGTCTAAATTAGGAAGTTCTTTCATCATGTGCTGAATGGTTTCAGCAGCTAATTCATCTGTACGTTTGAATCTAAAAACGCCTTTAGGTGCTTTTCCTACAGCTGTTCTATATGCTTTTACTATATATGCTTGTTTCATTTTTTTTAGTTTCTTAAAGGTTTTCCTTTGGTTAACATGTGTTGAATACGCTCTAAAGTTTTACGTTCTGTACATAAACTTAAGAAAGCTTCACGCTCTAAATCCAATAAATATTGTTCTGTTACTCGAGTTGGTTCCGATAAATCACCACCAGCCATAACGTAAGCTAATTTATTAGCAATTTTCATATCATGTTCTGAAATGTAATTAGAGTCTTGCATCGCGTCTGTTCCTACTAAAAACATACCTAATGCTTGTTTACCAAGGACTAGTATGTCGTTTCGTTTTACAGGTTGCGTGTAACCAGAATTTGCCATTAACAAAGCGTGTTGTTTTGCAACTGCAATTTGTCGGTCTTTGTTTACTACAACTACATCTTTTCCTTTTTGCATTAGGTTTAGATCAAATGCTTCATAAGCAGAAGTAGATACTTTTGCCATACCAATAGTTAAGAAATGTTCCTGTAAGATATTTAATTGCACATCGCCTTTTTCGAAAAGATCTTGTGCTCTTAAAGCCATTTCTTTAGAGCCACCACCACCAGGAATAACACCAACACCAAATTCTACAAGTCCCATGTATGTTTCGGCTGCTGCAACAATTTTATCTGCGTGTAAAGAAATTTCACAACCACCACCTAAAGCCATTCCGTGAGGAGCAGAGATAGTTGGGATGGAAGAATAACGCATACGCATCATAGAATCTTGGAAGTATTTAATAGCCATGTTAAGTTCGTCGTACTCTTGTTCTGCAGCCATCATGAAAATCATTCCGATGTTTGCACCAACAGAGAAGTTGGCAGCTTGGTTACCAACAACTAAACCAGCAAAATCTTTTTCGGCTATATCAATAGCTTTGTTTAATCCTGCTAAAACGTCGCCTCCAATCGTGTTCATTTTAGATTGGAATTCTAGGTTAAGGATTCCGTCTCCTAAATCTTCAACAACAACACCAGAGTTTTTAAATACCTCGTTTGTTTTTCTAATATTATCAAGGATGATAAAACTATCTTGTCCAGGTATTTTAGTTTGTTTTTTAGAAGGAATGTCATAAAAGTATGAAGCTCCTTCTTTAACAGAGTAAAAAGATGTATTACCAGAAGCAATCATATCATTTACCCAAGCAGCAGGCTCTAAACCTTCAGCCTTCATTAATTCGATTCCTTTTTCTACACCAATAGCATCCCAAATTTGAAAAGGTCCGTGTTCCCACCCAAAACCAGCTTTCATGGCATCATCAATCTTGTAAAGCTCATCTGAAATTTCCGGAATTCTGTTTGAAACGTAAGCAAATAATGCTGTGAAGCTTTTTCTATAAAAATCACCAGCTTTATCTTTTCCTTTTACTAATACTTTAAAACGATCTACTACTTTATCAATAGTTTTAGTCATTTCTAAAGTTGCGAATTTTGCACGTTTTGCAGAACGGTATTCTAAGGTATTTAAGTCTAGAGAAAGAATTTCTGAAGATCCATCTTCTTTTCTAACTTTTTTATAAAAACCTTGTCCAGTTTTACTTCCTAACCATTTGTTTTCCATCATGGTGTTGATGAAATCTGGTAATTCAAATAACTCTAAACGTTCATCTTTAGGACAGTTTTCTCTAATACCATTTGCCACGTGAACTAAAGTATCTAAACCTACAACATCTACTGTACGGAAGGTTGCCGATTTTGGACGACCAATTACTGGTCCAGATAATTTATCTACTTCTTCGATAGTTAAATCTAAATCTTTAACGGCATGAAATAAACTTTGTATGCTAAAAATACCAACTCTGTTTCCTATAAATGCAGGAGTGTCTTTAGCAACAACAGATGTTTTTCCTAAGAATTTTTCACCGTATTCATTTAAAAACTCTAGAACAGAAGGATCTGTTTTTGGTCCAGGAATAATTTCAAATAATTTTAAGTATCGAGCTGGATTGAAAAAGTGGGTACCACAGAAATGTTTCTGGAAATCATCGCTTCTTCCTTCACTCATAAAATGGATAGGAATACCAGACGTATTGGATGTAATTAAAGTTCCTGGCGTTCTATGTTTTTCAAGTTTTTCAAAGACTTGCTTTTTAATATCTAGACGTTCCACAACTACTTCCATAATCCAATCGACATCTTTTACTTTGGAAATATCGTCTTCTAGATTTCCAGTAGTAATTCTACTAGCAAAGGATTGATGATATATAGGAGAAGGTTTCGATTTTAATGAGGCCGTTAAAGAATCGTTAACAATTCTATTTCTAACTGCTTTATCTTCTAAAGTTAGTCCTTTAGCTTTTTCGTTGTCATTTAGTTCTCTTGGAACGATGTCCAATAATAACACATCAACACCAATATTGGCGAAATGACATGCAATACCAGATCCCATAATTCCAGAACCAACAATTGCTATTTTTTTTATACGTCTTATACTCATTTTATTCTAAACGATTTTATCTATTAATATTTGTGTTGTTTACTTCGTTGGTATATATTTTCTTATTAGAAATTAAATCGTTTATGGTATCGGCTACTTCATAAAACGTGATTAATTTTTCTAATGGTACATTTTTTCTAATGGCTTCGTTAAATTTTAAAACCCGATCTCTAGAATAGCCTCTTTTCTCTCTCCCAAAATCTGTTAAATAAATTAAAACCCCTCGTCCATCTTCAGGATTAGGCTTTCTTTCAATTAATCCTCGAGTTTCCATCGTTTTTAATATTCTTGAAAGACTTGTTGCTTCCATTCCCATTTTTGGTCCAAGAGAGGTAGAGGGAGTTCCTTCTTCTGGGTCTATGCTTAATAAAGTAAATCCGGTAGCCATAGTGCTTTCGAATTTTGAAGCTTCTTCATTGTACATTTTTTGAACTGTTAACCAGGTAGTTCGTAATACATAGTCAATGGTTTTATCCTTCATATTTAGTGTTTATGAAAACCAAAGATATGAAAATTTATTATGCACGCATAATAAATTGTAAAAATTTAACATGGAATTGAATAAAAAAAACTCCTTAAATAAAAAAAGGAGTTTGAAATTTATGGGCGATATATTTTTTCGTAGAGGTCTTTGTAGATTTCTTTTATAACATTTCTCTTCATTTTCATAGTAGGAGTAAGGTGGCCTCCATCTATTGACCAAACATCAGGAGTTAGCTCAAAGCGTTTAATTTGTTCCCATTTACCAAAATTTTTATTGCAGGTATTTATTTTGTCTTGAATGATATTAATAATTTCATCAGAGTTTGCTATTTCTTTTTCAGATTTTCCAATATTTTTTTCTTCTCTATCAATCCAATTTTGAATATACTCAAAGTTTGGTTGAATTAATGCTGCTGGCATTTTTTCGCCTTCTCCAACAACCATAACTTGTTCAATAAAAGGGGATTGTTTTAATTCATTTTCTAATAGTGTTGGAATAACATATTTTCCGCCAGAGGTTTTAAACATTTCTTTTTTACGACCTGTAATTTTTAAGAAACCATCTGAATCAATTTCGCCTTTATCACCTGTGTGAAAATATTCTCCGGTCATTACTTCTGCAGTTTTTTCTGGATCTTTATAATAACCCATCATTACGTTTGGTCCTTTAATTAAGATTTCTCCATCTTCTGCAATTTTAACTTCAACATTCAAAATTGGTTTTCCAACGGAACCAACTCTAAAGTTGTTGTCTTTATACATTTCAACAGAAACTACTGGAGATGTTTCTGTAAGTCCATAACCTTGCATCACCTGCATACCTGCAGCCGAAAACACTCTAGTTAATCTTGTTTGTAATGCAGCACTACCAGAGACCATGGTATGTAATTCTCCTCCCAAGGCTTCACGCCATTTGCTAAAGATTAACTTATTAGCAATTTTAAGTTTAAATTCAAACCACCAACCATTCTGACCATAGGGTTCCCATTGCTCACCTAGTGACACTGCCCAGAAGAAAAGCACTTTTTTTATTCCTGTTAAATCTTCGGCTTTAACCATGATTTTATCATAGACTTTTTCTAGAAGTCTAGGAACAACGCTCATTAAGTTCGGTTTAATTTCTTTTGCATTTTCCCCAATCTTGTCAATGCCTTCTGCAAAGTAAATAGTAGCACCTGCATATTGATATAAATAAATAAGGACACGTTCAAAAACGTGACAAATAGGTAAAAAACTTAACACTCTATTTTCTTTATGACTCATTATTGGTAATCGATGAGAAGCATCCAGAGCATTACTTGTAATATTATTATGAGACAACATGACTCCTTTTGGCTTACCTGTTGTTCCTGAAGTATAAATGATTGTTGCTAAATCTAATGGAGAAACGGCATCTTTACGAGCCTGTACCTCATTTTGATTACTTTCATCTTTGCCAAGGTCTAGTAATTCTGAATAATGCTTACAGCCTTCAATATGATTAAAAGAATACACATCTTTTATTTTTGTATTTGATTGTACTTTACGTACTTTCTTTAGAACTTCTTCGTCTGAAACAAAACAGTAGATAGATTCGCTATGATTTAAAACATATTCATAATCTTCAGCACAAATCGTTGGGTAGATAGGTATATTCTGAGCTCCAATTTGAAGAATACCTATATCCATGATATTCCATTCCGTTCTATTTGTAGAAGAAATCACTGCAATTTTATCATTCTTTTGAATACCTAATTTTAAAAGCGCACGACTCATTGCATTCGACTTTTCTAGATATTCTTTGGTAGAAGTCTTTACCCATTCACCATTTTGTTTGGTAACAAGTGCAGCTTCCAAATTATATTTTTCAAGTTGATAATATGGAAAGTCAAAAAGTCTGGTAATTTCTGTCATTTGTCTATGAGGTTTGAAGACTTGCAAAATAGGAAAAAAAACTGATAATAAATTGACAGTATAAAAAAAGGGACTTGAATTATTCAAGTCCCTTGATTTATAATTAATTAACGAGTTACTTTTTGTTCTCAATCCATTTTTTAGCATTTTCAAATGCTTCTAGCCAAGGAGACACTTCATCTTTTCGGCCTTCTGGATAATTTGCCCAGTTCCATTGGAATGTTGAGCGCTCAATATGCGGCATGGTTACTAAATGTCTTCCTGTTTTATCACACATCATAGCCGTATTAAAATCTGAACCATTAGGATTTGCAGGATAACCTTCGTAGCCATATTTAGCAACAATGTTATAATCTTTCTCCTTGTTAGGTAGACTAAATTTACCTTCGCCATGAGATATCCAAACACCTAATTTGCAGCCTTCTAAACTGGATAACATAACAGAATTGTTCTTCTGGATTTCCACAGAAGTAAATGAACTTTCGTGTTTTTTGGAATTATTATACGTTAATTTTCCATGTGTATCATGGTCTGGATTAACCAATTCCAGTTCCATCCAAAGTTGTGCGCCATTGCAAATACCAACAGAAAGTGTGTTTTCACGTTTAAAGAAATTCTTTAAAGCTGTGTTGGCTTTTTCATTGTATTTAAAAGCACCTGCCCAACCTTTAGCAGAACCTAATACATCTGAATTTGAAAAACCACCAACAGCCCCAATAAATTGAATATCTTCAAGTGTTTCACGACCAGAAATTAAATCGGTCATATGAACATCCTTCACATCAAATCCAGCTAAATACATGGCGTTAGCCATTTCGCGTTCAGAGTTTGAACCTTTTTCTCGTAGTATAGCGGCTTTTGGGCGAGATTTTTCACTAGCGTTCTGAATGGCAGGAAGTTTCCCAATAAAATGTTTAGGGAATATATATTCTAATGGTTGGTTTTTATAATTATCAAATCTGTCTTGTGCCAAACCGTTTGCCGTTTGTTTTTGATCCAATAGGAAGGATGTTTTATACCAAACATCACGTAGTCTTGAAATGGTTAATGTGAAAACTTCATCATCATTAATAATGCTTAACACATCACTTTCTTGAACGGTTCCTATATTGAAGAATTTAATATTTGCGTCTGTTAATATCTGTTCAATTGAATCATCAGCTGCTTGAAAAACAATTCCTGTATTTTCAGAGAAAAAGAGTTTGATAGAATCTGTTTCAGCCAAGTCCGTTAGATTTAATTCGGCTCCTAAATTCACATCTGCAAAACACATTTCTAAAAGTGTTGTAATTAAACCACCTGAAGCTACATCATGTCCTGCAACAATTTTGTCAGCTTTAATTAAATCCTGAATGGTATTAAAAACGGTTTTTACAAATTCTGGATTTGTTACATCTGGCGTTTCATTTCCAATGGCATTTAAGGTTTGGTTGAATGAACTTCCACCTAATTTAAAATCATCTTGGGATATATTGATATAATAAATGTTTCCCGCATTTTTTTGAAAAACAGGCTCTACAACTTTGGTAATATCATTACAGTTTCCAGCAGCTGAAATAATAACCGTTCCAGGGGAAATAACGTCTTCATTTGGATATTTTTGCTTCATGGAAAGTGAGTCTTTTCCAGTGGGAACATTAATTCCTAAATCGATGGCAAATTCTGAAACCGCTTCAACAGCTTCATATAGCCGTGCATCTTCACCTTCATTTTTACAAGGCCACATCCAGTTGGCAGACAATGAAACACTTTCTAATCCATCTTTTAAAGGCGCCCAAATAATATTGGTAAGCGATTCTGTAATGGCATTTCTACTGCCAGCTTTTGGTGAAATTAATCCTGAGATAGGTGCATGACCAACAGATGTTGCAATGCCTTCTTTTCCTTTATAATCCAAAGCCATAACGCCACAGTTATTCAAGGGCAATTGTAAGGGGCCAGCACATTGTTGCTTGGCTACTTTTCCTCCAACACAACGATCTACTTTATTAGTTAACCAATCTTTACAAGCCACAGCTTCTAACTGTAAAACTTGATCTAAATAGATGAGTACGTTTTTCGATTTATATCTTGGATTCTTATATTTTCTGACAACCGTATTATCTGTCATGATGGTTTTAGGAGAGCTTCCAAACATGTCTGTCAAGGCTAAATCCATAGGTTTTTCACCAGTGGTTTTAGATTCAAACGTAAAACGGTCATCACCTGTAACATCGCCAACCGTGTACATTGGCGAACGCTCACGTTCTGCAATTTTTTGTAAGGTTTCAATATGTTTGTCAGATATCACTAATCCCATTCGTTCTTGAGACTCGTTTCCAATAATTTCTTTAGCCGAAAGGGTAGGATCTCCAACAGGTAATTTATCTAAATCAATTTTACCTCCAGTGTCTTCAACCAATTCACTTAAACAATTTAAGTGACCACCAGCACCATGATCGTGAATAGAAATAATAAAATTTTCATCACTTTCCACCATACCACGAACTGCATTTGCAGCACGTTTTTGCATTTCTGGGTTGGAACGCTGAACAGCATTTAATTCAATTCCTGAAGCAAACTCTCCCGTATCTGCTGATGAAACGGCTGCGCCACCCATGCCAATTCGGTAGTTTTCTCCACCAAGAATAACTATTTTGTTGCCTTCTTTTGGTGTGTCTTTTATCGCTTGATCTGCTTTGCCATAACCAATGCCACCAGCTTGCATGATAACTTTATCATAGCCCAGTTTCCTTGCTTTTGCATTACTAGATGCTGTGTTTTCTTCGTGTTCAAATGTTAGCACAGAACCACAAATAAGTGGTTGTCCAAATTTGTTTCCAAAATCTGAAGCACCATTAGAGGCTTTAATTAAAATATCCATTGGTGTTTGGTACAACCAAGGACGTGCTTCCATTTTTTCTTCCCAAAATCTCTTTTCTTCCAATCGGGAATAGGCTGTCATATAAACAGCTGTTCCAGCCAATGGTAATGAGCCTTTTCCACCTGCTAATCGATCGCGAATTTCACCACCTGAACCTGTTGCAGCTCCATTAAAAGGCTCAACCGTTGTTGGGAAATTGTGTGTTTCTGCTTTAAGTGAAATAACAGAATCAAATTCTTTTATTTGGTAAAAATCAGGTTTGTCAGCCGTTTTAGGTGCAAACTGTTCTACTCGTGGGCCTTTTACAAAAGCCACGTTATCTTTATATGCTGAAACAATGGAGTTTGGATGTTGTTTAGATGTTTCTTTTATTAATTTAAAAAGTGAGCTTGGTTTTTCTTCACCATCAATTACAAAAGTGCCATTGAAGATTTTATGGCGACAATGCTCCGAATTTACTTGCGAAAAACCAAAAACTTCTGAATCGGTTAATGGTCTGCCTATTTTTTTTGAAACGCCTTCTAGGTATGCTATTTCTTCATCATTTAAAGCGAGTCCTTCTTGTTGGTTGTAAGCCGAAATATTATCAATATTTAAAATAGCTTCTGGCTTAATATCAATAGAGAAAGAATCTTGATGTAACCCGTTGTATTTTTCCGAAATCATAGGATCATAATCCTTGAAATCTTCATCAGTTGCTTGAAACTCTTCAATACGGATAATACCTTCAATACCCATGTTTTGCGTGATTTCCACAGCATTGGTACTCCAAGGTGTAATCATGGCAGCGCGAGGTCCAACAAAAAAAGCATCTAGAGATGCTTGTTCTATTTTTGGTTGGTTGCCAAATAACCACACTAATTTAGATATGGTTTCGGTTGATAATTCTTTTGTTGCTTGAACAGCAAATATTTTACTGTTTTGGTTTCCGAAGAAATGAATCATTATGTATGAGTTAGATTATGTTGTTTCTTTTAAAGTGCAAATTTACTTTTTTTCAGCATAATAATTACTATATAAATTATTGAAAATTTAGAGTTATTCACCAAAAAAAAAGCGACTTAATATTAAGGCGCTTTTTTAATATTTTGTTACACAATGCTTATTGTTTAATTAATTTTTTTGTGGTACTGCCCTTAGATGAATTAAGTTTTACTAAGTAAATACCTTTAGAAAGTCTAGAAATATCTAATTTATTTAGATTTGATGATATGTTTTGAGATTTTATTTTTTTACCTAAAATATCATAAACTTCAACTAATATGTCATCATTAGTCGAAATTGTTACTACATTACCTTTAGCAGGATTAGGAAACATTTTGATTGTATTTGTAATTTCAAATTCTTTTATAGTAAGCTCATTTTGCCAAATATCTAATACGTATTGAGGATTGTCAATAAAAGGGTTTCTGTTTCTTTGTCTTGTGGTATTTCCAATACCATCTATATTATTATTTCTGTCAATTTCACGCTGAGATACAGGATCGTTTACATGCCATGTATATAAGATGTTTAAAAAAGTATCTGTAAAACATTTGTCGTTAGAACCATCAAACATATCGTATTGGTTAAAACTAGTCATGTCATCTTCATATCTAGTTACAAAATAAAAATACATTCTAGCTATATCTCCTTTAAACTCATCGATAGGTTCGAAAACAGTATCTGTATAACCTGCTGAATATCCAGAGTTTAAATTGTTTCCTAATTTTGAACCATTTGTTGTTATTAAAGTTGCATTTTGAACAACTCCAAAAGGGAAATTATCTCTTCGGCCATTTACATATTTATCAGTAGGTACAACAAAATGCGCATCATTTTTCATTGGTGTATCTCCATCGAAAACTGCTTGTGGAATGATATGTTCTCTATTAAAACGTTGTCCTTCTTCTGTACCCAATGTACCATCATCTTGTTGAGCAGATCCATAAGTATACTCATAAGAATCTGTATCGTTTATACCATTTGCTGGTCCAGGAACAGCTATAACACCCTCAGAATACATGTCTAAAAGTGTTCCATTGTTTTCGAAATAAAAATCTTTATCTGATAGTTCAAACGTATCATATAGATCACCATAACTAAGATTAATTGATGTGTACTCGGTTGATAAACCATCGTTTACATCATCAATTATTTTTTTTAATTGTGTTTTTAAGGCGTAACCAGTTCCTGTTGCAGAACTATAATAATTTGTTGGAATTTGTGCAGAAGCAGTTGTAGCTACTAATAATAATCCTATTATAAAGTAAATGTGTTTCATAAGTATTTATTTTTTATTTTCTAATAATGCCATGTAAAATCCGTCGAAACCAGATTTGTGAGATAAAATGCTTTTATCTTTTACAAAGGTAAAATCTTTTCCCATTTCTGATGTTAAAAAAGTATCCACTTGCTTTTTATTTTCAGAAGGTAGAATAGAACAAGTGGCATATACTAGCTGTCCTCCGGGTTTTACCATTCTAGAGTATTGCTGAAGAATTTCTTGTTGTGTTTGTTTGATGTTTTCAATAAATTCTGGTTGTAATTTCCATTTAGCATCAGGGTTTCTACGTAAAATACCAAGTCCAGAACAAGGTGCATCTATGAGAACACGATCAGCTTTGCCGTATAATTTTTTGATAACTTTAGTAGAATCTATATGTCTAGGCTCTATATTATGTGCCCCATTACGTTTAGCTCTACGTTTTAATTCTTTTAATTTATTATCGTAGATATCCATGGCGATAATCTGACCCTTATTTTCCATTAGAGAAGCTAGATGTAAAGCTTTCCCACCAGCACCAGCACAAGCATCAACCACACGCATACCTGGTTCTACATTTAAAAATTCTGCAACTAATTGTGAAGAGGCGTCTTGAACTTCAAAATGCCCATTTTGAAAAGCGTCAGTAGTAAAAACATTGGCACGTTCTTTTAATCTTAAAGCGCTAGGATGATCTTTTATAAATTCGGTTTCAATGTCTAGATCGAATAATTCAGATTGTAATTTTTCTTTTGTTGTTTTAAGGGTGTTCACTCTTAAAATAACATCTGCTTGTTCGTTTAATGCAGCAATTTCTTTGGTCCAAACAGCTTTTCCAAGTTCTTTTTCACCTACTTCGTCTAACCAGTCTGGAATAGATTCTTTAAATTTTCTAATTTTAGAAAGTTCGTCGAATCGTCCTTTAATTTTTCGTGTAGGTGTGTTTTCGAAATATTTCCAATCAGGTAATTTGATACCTCTTAAGGTGGCCCAAACAGCAAATACTCGCCATAAATCTTCACGACTGTAAGGTTCTTTTACTTCAGCAATTTCACTATATAAGCGCTTCCATCTTACTATTTCGTATGTGGTTTCGGCAACAAAAGCACGATCTCTTGCTCCCCAACGTTTATCTCGTTTTAATAATTGTTGAATAACTTTATCGGCATATTTTCCTTCATTGAAGATTAACGTTAAACCGTCAATTGTTGCAAAACATAAATTCCTGTGTAATCTCATTGTAATTTTATAAGCTTGCAAAGTTACGTTAATTGCTACGATTTCACGAATGTTTTTATTATTTAGATGAATAGACTTATCTTTCCTCAAAAAATTATAAAATGAGATACCTTATTTGTTTTATTCTTGGTTGTGGATTATTGATTTCATGTAAAGAAAATGAAGTATTTATTCCAAGGGATTTTAAGTCTATAGAAATTGAGTCTATTTTAAAAGATTCTTTGTTGAGTATTAGAGCTATTGATATTTTAGATGATGGAAGCCTGGCTTTTGCAGCTAATAATGGCACATATGGACTTTATAATCCAAAGAAGGCAAATTGGCAGATTTCTAAACAAGAACTCGACTCATTACAATTAGAATTTAGGTCTATTGCTCATACAGCAACAGATTTTTTTATGTTAAGTGTTGGTAATCCAGCTCTGTTATTTAAAACAGGAGACAAAGGAAGTATGGATTTGGTCTATTTAGAAGAGCACCCTAAAGTTTTTTACGATGCCTTGACCTTTTGGAATGATAAAGAAGGAATAGCCATTGGTGATACTACAGAAGAGTGTTTAAGTATCATTATAACTAGAGATGGTGGACATACATGGAATAAAGTGCCTTGTAGTAAGTTGCCAATAGGAATTGAAAGTGAAGGTGCTTTTGCAGCAAGCAATACCAATATTGCTATTTCTGGTAATAACACTTGGGTTGCAACAACATCAGGAAGAGTTTATTTATCTAAAAATAAGGGCTTGACTTGGGATGTAGTACAAACTCCAATTATTAACGAAAAAGAAACAGAAGGGATCTATTCTATTGCTTTTTACGATGAGTACATTGGCTTTGGTATAGGAGGAGATTATACAAAACCAGATAACAATACAGCTAATAAAATAACTACTACCGATGGTGGAAAAACATGGAACTTAATTGCCAATGGACAAAATCCTGGTTATAGAAGTTGTGTTCGGTATGTTCCAAACAGAGAAGGAAAAGAGTTAGTAACGGTTGGTTTTAAAGGAATAGATTATAGTAATGATGGAGGAGTTACCTGGCGAAATTTAAGTAAGGAAGGATTTTATACTTTAAGGTTTTTAAATGATAGTATTGCTTATGCAGCTGGTCATGGAAGAATAAGTAAGCTGAAATTTAAATAAAAAAAGAAGCCAACTGGCTTCTTTTTTTATGGTTTTTCTTTATGTTCGGGATGATGCCTTTTTCGATACTCATCAAACATTTTTCTGTTGAAGTCCATTTCTGCCTTTTTTAGTTGAACAATTTTTTTGGACGAAATGACCTGTTGTAGATCGGTAATCAGATTGTTGTAGATTTTGTATCGTCTATTGTTTAAGGCTTTCATTTCAACCAGCATGGCATTGGCTTCGACCTCAGTTAATTTATTATAATCAATATCTTTTCTGTCTTTATGGCTTTCACTTTTTATAGCACTTTTTTCTTCTTCATATTTATTATAAATAGGCCAAAATTTCTCTGCTTCAGTTTTAGACAAATTTAACTGCTCAGTAATATAAGCTGTTTTAAGAGCTTTTATTTTTTCGTGTTTGTCTTGAGCGAAACCTGTGAGGCTCAAGAGTATTAATAAGGTAATAAGGATGTTTTTTTTCATTTGTATAAAATGTTATTCAGACATGTAATCTTCAAAGTCTGATGAATTGTATAGATAGTTTTCAAGAGATGCATCACTAATGGCATCCTCTAAAATAAATGATGAAATATCGATGTCTTCAATAATTTCAGCCTCCATATCTAACGTTTCTAAATCCTGATTCGAGACATAATTTTCTAAAGCTTCGGTTTCTATCTCGTCAAAAGAGATACTGTTATTAAATATATTAAGATTAAATAATATGACAATGGCAGCTGCAACACTTGAAATGGTTAATATATGTCGTTTAGATATTAATGAAATAACTTTTGTTTCTTTTTTGTCTTGAACTTGATTGATAATTCTATCTTCAAGGGTCTCAAAATAATTTTCAGGAGTTTTAAATGCTGATTTATTTATGTTCTCATTTAGATGTATTTGTGACATAATAGTTTCTTCCAAATTGGAAAAATAATTTTCAGGAGTTTTTAATCCCGATTTTTTTATATTATGGATACTATTCTTTTTCATCTTAATGTTTAGACTGTTTTTTATAATAAAAGTTTAATTGTTAGTTAAATACTCTTCAACTTTTTTTGAAGCAATGTGGTATGATGCCTTTAGTGCTCCTTCACTTGTTTCTAAAATGTCGGACATGTTTTTATAAGTAAGGTCTTGAAAGTACTTCATGTTAAATACCAATTGTTGTTTCTCAGGCAACTTTGCAATTGCCAGTTGTAATTTATATTGAATATCATCTCCTTCAAAATAAACATCAGCTTTCAAGTTGTTTATAGCAAGTTGTTGTGCTTCTTCGTTCGAGATTTGTAAATGTTTTGCTCTTTGTTTTAAAAAAGTTAAAGACTCATTTGTTGCTATTCTATACATCCATGAAAAGAGTTTGCTGTCTCCTTTAAAGTTATGAATGTTTTTGAAAATTTTAATAAAAGTGTTTTGTAGGACATCGTCTGTATCGTCATGAGATTTAACAATATTTCGAATATGCCAATATAAACGTTCTTTATATTGAGTAATTAACTCTCTAAAGGCAGCCTCTTTTGTGTCTTCTGATTTAAGTTGCTCAACAAGATTTAATTCCTCAGTCACTCGTATGTTTTATTATTAGACACTACAAATTACTAAAAGTTTAATCAAAAAAGAATAAAAAAGCTAATCGATTGTAAATCAATAGTATAAATTAGAAATCATCGACAAACAGCATGTTTAATACGATGAGTAGCATATTTTATTTGGTTTATATACAAATTTGTTTTATGTTTACAGCAACCAACCTACTTATTTGTTAGTTTTCCCCAAGTCTAACAATAGCAAAAAAGGACAGCATGTAAATGTTGTCCTTTTTTAATTTATAAGTTTATTCTAGTTTACTCAAAACTTTGCATGTCGACCAGCTTTTTGTACATACCGTTTTTGTCTAATAATTCTTGATGCGCTCCTTGTTCTACAATTTCACCTTTTTGCATCACGATAATTTCGTCTGCATTTTGGATAGTTGATAATCTATGAGCAATTACTATAGATGTTCTGTTCTTCATCATATTCTCTAAAGCAATTTGCACTAAGCGTTCGCTTTCTGTGTCTAAGGCAGAAGTTGCTTCGTCTAAAATCATGATTGGAGGATTTTTTAATACAGCTCTAGCAATACTTAAACGCTGCTTTTGGCCTCCAGAGAAATTATTTCCTGCATCTCCAACATTGGTTTCAATGCCACTCGGTAGGTCTTTAACAAATTCCCAAGCATTAGCAATTTTTAAAGCTTCAATAATTTCATCTTCGGTAGCATTTGGTTTTCCAATGAGTATATTATTTTTTATAGAATCGTTAAATAGGATGGAGTCTTGAGTGACTAACCCCATAAGATCTCTTAAAGATTTTTTAGTAACATTTTTAATATTAATTCCGTCTATGTTAATACTTCCTTCGTTAATATCGTAGAATCTTGTAACCAAGTTTGCAATGGTGCTTTTACCGGATCCAGACTGTCCAACAAGGGCAACGGTTTTCCCTTTTGGTACTTTAATGCTGAAGTTTTTAAGGACAAGATCATTATCATATTTAAAAGACATATTATTAATAGTCAATTCTTTATTAAAGTCAGATAATACAGTCGCATTAGGTAAATCGGCCATAGTATCCTGTTCGTGTAAAATTTCGAAAACACGATCGGCTGCTGCCATGCCATTTTTAACACGATAAGATGCTTTACTTATAGCTTTTGCTGGGGTTAAAATAGCATAAGACAATCCCATAAACGCTAAAAAATCTGTACCTTCAATCACTTTATCTACAAGTACCAATTGGCCACCATACCATAACAGAACAGCAATAGTAGTAATTCCTAAAACTTCACTAACAGGTCCAGCTAGATTATTTTTGAGTCCTATTTTATTAGAAAGCCTTAAAATTCTATCTGCTGAACTGGTGAAATTATTTTTAAAAATAGGCTCAGCATTATAACTTTTAACAATTTTTAAACCTGTTAAAGATTCTTCTACAATTGAGATTAATTTTCCAGATTCTTGTTGAGCTTTTAAAGAATTGCTTTTTAAGCTTTTTCCTAATCTAGAGATTAAAAGTCCTGCAACCGGTATAAATAGTAAAACAAATAGTGTTAGTTTCCAGCTAAAGGTAAACATGAAAATTAAAGAGAAAATAATAGTTGCTGGTTCTCTTACAATAAGTTCTAAAACAATAAAGAAAGAGTTTTGCATTTCATTAATATCACCTAGAATTCTGGCCATGACATCTCCTTTTTGTTTTTTAGAATAAAAACTTAAAGGTAGCTCGATAATTTTTTTGTACATATCTTTTCTAAGGTTGTTGAGAACCCCATTTTTAAGATACATCATGTGTTGCATTGAAATATAGCCAAATAAATTTTTAAGTAAAAAGGTAGAAATTACCAAAGAAATAACAATTACCAAAGCCATTTGTGCATTTCCATCTTCTAAATAACTACTAACTTTATAATTTAATAATTGTTCTCCATAAGTTTTTATGCCTTTTATGCCATTCCAAACAGGAGCTTCTGTAACTACAGATGTTTTATCGAATAAAACATTTAACATGGGAATAAGCGAAATAAAAGCTAGAGCACTAAACAACGCATATAATAAATTAAAAAAGACATTTAAAAAAACGTGCTTTTTAAACTTTTTTATAAATGGCCAAAGTTGATTTATTATTTTTTTCATTTAATTAAGTTGCATATCTTTAATGATAGCATCTATCTTGGTTTCCAATTTTTGTTCCGTGATAATAAAATCTGACACATTGTCTAGCGTTGTATTCACGCTAATATAGAATTTAATTTTTGGTTCGGTTCCACTTGGTCGTAATGCTATCTGGCTCCCATCTTCAGTATAATATATCAATACGTTTGATTTTGGAATAGGTATCATTTCTTCGATTCCAGTAACAAGGTTTTTAGCCATTGAACTTTGATAGTCTTCAATTCTAATAACTTTTGAATTATTAATAATTGTAAGTGGTTTTTTTCTGAAATCAACCATCATTTGTTTGATTTCTTGAGCACCTTCAATACCTTTTTTAGTTAAGGATATTAATCTTTCTTTATATAAACCGTGTTTTACGTAAAGTTTGATTAATTCGTTATAAAATGAACTGCCGTTAGCTTTGGCTTGAGCAGCAATTTCGCAAGCAAGTAGTGTTGCAGTTACCGCATCTTTATCTCGTACAAAATCACCAACCATATACCCGAAACTTTCTTCGCCACCACCAACAAAATCGAGTTCTGGGAAGTCTTTAATCATTTTGGCAATCCATTTAAAACCTGTTAAGCCTATCTTGCATTCAACTCCATAAGCTTTTGCTAAAACGCTCATCATTGGTGTTGAAACGATGGTGGATCCAATAAATTGGTTTCCTTGAATTTTCCCTTCAGCGTGCCATTGTTTCAATAAAAAATCTGTCATCATTAGCATGGCTTGATTGCCATTAAGCAAGGTCATGTTTCCGTTAAAATCTCTAACAGCCACACCAATTCTATCACTATCAGGATCTGTTCCAATTACAATGTCTCCTTCAACTTTATCCGCTAAATCTAAAGCCATTTTTAAGGCTTCTGGTTCTTCAGGGTTTGGCGAAGCCACAGTAGGAAAGTCGCCATTAGGCTCGGCTTGTTCTTCCACAATATGCACCTTTTTATATTCGGCTCGTTTTAATGTTTCAGGAATAATAGTAATTGAAGTGCCATGTAACGAGGTAAATACAATGTTTAAATTATCTTTAGCTTGTTGTGTAGTGTTAAAACTCCCGTTTTTAATAGATGCGTTAATAAAGACATCATCTACTTCTTTACCAATATATTGAATTAAAGATTCGTTGGCTTCGAATTTAATTTCGGAATAATCCAGATTGTTTATTTCGTTTATAATTTCAATATCTTGAGGTGGTACAAGTTGTCCGCCATCTTGCCAATATACCTTATATCCATTGTATTCTGGAGGATTGTGTGATGCTGTTAATACAATGCCACAATGGCAACCTAGATGCTTTAGAGCAAAAGATAATTCAGGAGTTGGTCGTAAATCTTCAAATAAAAATACTTCAATATTATTTGCTGAAAATACGTTTGCTACAAGTTTAGCTAACGACTGACTGTTGTGTCTGCAATCGAAAGCAATGGCAACTTTTATAGTTTCGTTTGGAAAAGATTGATGCAAGTAATTACTTAGTCCTTGTGTGTTTTTTCCTAGCGTATACTTATTAATTCTATTGGTGCCAATTCCCATAACACCACGCATACCACCAGTTCCAAACTCTAAGTTTTTGTAAAAACTTTCTTTAAGTTCTTTGGGATTGGTAGCAATTAAATTTTTTATATGTGCTTGTGTTTCATTATCAAAAGCTGGTGTGAGCCATGTATTTACTCTTTCTAATAATTCTGGTTCAATGTATATCATATTTTAAAAATGTGATGCAAAAATAAGTAATTCTAAAAGATTCAATTACTTTTAATTAGTTTGAGGTTTCAAATTCAATTCGTCTTTAATTAAATAGCGTTTTTTGTCCTGTTTGGTTCTAAGAATGATTTCACCTAAAAATCCAGCTACAAAAAATTGGGTACCAATAATCATGGTTACTAGAGAGATATAAAATTGTGGACGTTGTGTTATTAATCTTCCAAACGGATTTAGAAACAATTTATCAATACCGAGATATATAGCAAAAGCAAAACCTATGGTAAACATTAAAACACCAAGAGCACCAAATAGATGCATAGGTCTTCTGCCAAAACGTGATAAGAACCAAATGGTAATTAAGTCTAAAAAACCATGAATAAACCGATCCATCCCAAATTTAGTAACACCATATTTTCTAGCTTGATGTTGTACAACTTTCTCACCAATATTGGTAAAACCAGCATTTTTAGCTAGAACAGGAATGTATCTATGCATTTCACCATTCACATCAATGTTTTTAACAACATCTTTGTGATAAGACTTTAAGCCACAATTGAAATCGTGAAGTTTAACACCTGAAGTTTTTCGTGCAGCATAATTAAACAATTTGGAAGGAAGATTTTTAGAAATAACTGAATCGTAGCGTTTCTTTTTCCAGCCGGAAACCATATCGTATTTTTCTGAAACAATCATGTTGTAAAGCTCGGGTATTTCTTCAGGATTATCTTGAAGATCTGCATCCATAGTAATTATAACATTGCCTTGTGCTTTATCAAATCCAGCATGTAAGGCTTGAGATTTTCCAAAATTCTTTAAAAAGCGAATGCCTTTTACATTGGTATCTTTTTCCGATAATTGAATGATAGTTTTCCAAGAATCATCAGTACTACCATCGTCGATAAAAATGATTTCATAAGAAAAATGATTGGATTGCATAACCTTTGCAATCCAATCATGTAACTCGTTTAATGAGTCCTGTTCATTAAGTAGTGGTATAACTACTGATATATTCATGTATGTGTTTTATAAATCGCTTTACAAAAATAGAGAATTTATTCAGTTTCAGGATTGTTTTTCTTGACTATTAAAGCTACAATAAGCCCAAAGATGCAATAAAACAAAAGTCTCCAAACAAACGCTTTTAATTGTTCAATTAACGCAAAATTGTTTTTCTTTTCTGCTTCCATAAGTGCATTTTGAATGGTTTCTTGCGGTGCTCCAAATCCTTCCATAGCTTCTTTTGTCATGATAAGAATTTGTTCGTTTAAATAAGTTGCAGCATCAGGATCCACAAATGTAAAAATAACAATTCCAATAATTGTTGAAATAAAACTTCCAACTGCAATAGTAATAAAATAAGCACTAAAAGCTTGTTTAAAGCTAAGGAAACCTTGTTGTTGTTGCTTGACTTTTATTGCAGAATAAACTCCAATACCAAGTGCTAATAAAAATAAAATAATCCCTACCCACCATTTGGTGAAAAGATCTAGATTTATAGCGTACATTAGCACTGTAATAACAGATAAAATAAGACCTAAAATTAGACCATTATTTATAGATAGCGATTTTAAGGTTTTTTCCATTTTTAATATAGTTTTGTTAGTTAAAGTTATAGTAAGTTAGTAAACAAATATAGGAAAACGTTACAGCTTATTTTTGAAAAATAATAAAACTTAAAAAAATAAAAACAAAAGTATTGTTCATTTGTAAAAAATTCTTAAATTTGCACCTCGAAAATAGAATACAATAAAAGCGATTAGCGATGAAAAAAGATATACATCCAGAAAATTATAGATTAGTAGCCTTTAAAGATATGTCGAATGAAGATGTGTTTTTAACTAAATCTACTGCTAATACAACTGAAACTTTAGAAGTTGATGGTGTTGAATATCCATTAGTGAAAATGGAGATTTCTAGAACATCTCATCCATTTTACACTGGTAAATCTAAATTGGTAGATACTGCTGGTCGTATTGATAAATTCAAAAACAAATACGCTAAATTTAAAAAATAATTTAGCTCGACTATATTATACAAAAGCCTTCAGATTTTTCTTGAAGGCTTTTTTTTGTTTCTATATTTACCTTACTTTTGAATTGATTAACTCTAGGTTTTCATTTTATAAAGCTATAAACACCAATGTCTCATGAATTACATTCTCTTTGATGGTCCTTCTCGAAATAATTTGTTGCCATTTACATATACGCGACCAGTAGCAGATATAAGAATTGGTATTTTAACCATTAGAGAAAAGTGGGAAGCCTATTTAGAGTTTACAACTACTACGGTCACTGAAGATTATTTGTCTGATAAGTATCCCATGGTTGAAATGGATGAAAACATCATGATAAATGCTTCTTTTTTGCCAAATTTGGAATTAGCTGAAATGGTTAAAAGCTTAGAAAGTAATCAAGCTATTTTTAAAAATGAAGATGTTATTGCTTTCTTTACTAAAGACACTCAAGAGGACATAGATTTAGATACATACGAAGCTATCGAATATCATGACCATGTGTTGAGAATTGAACACACTTGGGATATCTTCTCAAAAAATGGTGAAGCTATTCAAGAAGATTTTGAGTTATTAACAAACAATAGGAGGTCGCAACCTATACCTATAACGGTTAATACTATTAATGCAGAATCTATTTTTATTGAAGAAGGCGCTAAGCTAAATTTTGCCACTTTAAATGCCACAAATGGTCCCATTTATATTGGTAAAGATGCCGAAATAATGGAAGGGAGCATTATTCGAGGTCCTTTTGCCTTGTGCGAGCATGCAACAGTGAAAATGGGAGCTAAGATTTATGGACCAACAACTGTTGGGCCTTTTAGTAAAGTAGGAGGAGAGGTTACAAATTCAGTTGTTTTTGGGTTTTCAAACAAAGGTCATGATGGGTTTTTAGGAAACTCCGTTTTAGGCGAATGGTGTAATCTTGGAGCAGATACCAATAATTCTAATCTTAAAAATAATTATGCTGAAGTAAGGCTTTGGGATTACCAAACAGAAAGTTTTGCAAGAACTGGTTTGCAGTTTTGCGGACTCATGATGGGAGACCATAGCAAATGCGGAATTAATACCATGTTTAATACAGGAACAGTTGTTGGTGTAAGCGCCAATATTTTTGGAAGTGGTTTTCCTAGAAATTTTGTTCCAAGTTTTTCTTGGGGAGGAAGTTCTGGTTTTACAACTTATTTAACTAAGAAAGCTTTTGAGGTGGCTAATGTAGTGATGTCTCGAAGAAATTTAGAATTTACGGAACAAGATGCTGCTATTTTAGAGCATATATTTGAGGAAACAAAAAAGTTTAGGAGTACTTAATTAATTCTTTTTTACTTGTTTTAGCTCCAATAAATTAATTGGATTAATGCCAAGCCCTTCAATGTTTTTTCTAGTAAACCGTACGACTTCATCATAAAACAAAGGTACAATAGGGGCTTCTTGCATAATAAGGCTATCCATTTTTGTATATAACATTTCTCTTTGCCATGTGTTTGTTTCGGTAAATGCTTGTTGATACCACAAATCGAACTGGTTGTTTTTAAAATGTGTGTAATTAGGCCCATTTGGAGCAAAATTCTTACTGTAATATAAAGATAAATAATTTTCAGCATCTGGATAATCGGCAACCCAACTGGCTCGAAACATATCTAATTTGCCATTAGCTTTAGCATCTTTTAAAGTGGCAGCAGGAATAACATCAACATAAACTTGAAGTCCAATTTTTTGCAATTCACGTTGAATAAATTCACAAAAACTCAAATAATTACTTGTAGTTGTAATTGTTATTTCTGGATTTTGAATATTAGTCTCTTTTTTAAACTGTTCAATTAGTTGCTTAGCTTTTTCTGGTTGATACGTGAAACCAATAGACTCATCATAACCAGGTAGTCCTTTTGGGATAAAACCACCATTTGCGGGAATACCAATGCCATTGCGAAGATAAATCATCATTTTTTTTCTATCAAAACCATAATTTACGGCTTTTCGGATGAGTGAAGATTGAATTTCTGGAATTTTAGAATCCATTAAAAAAGCTAAGTACTCCGTGTTTAAATAAGGGCTTCTTAACATGTTCACATCTTTCGAATACGAATTTCTAAGCTGTCCATTAGCTGTTAGAATTTCATCTTTATAAGATGCATCTAAGCCAGAAACATAATCAATATTTCCTTGGGCAAATTGAAGAAATTCACTTTGTTTATCTGGTAAAAAAGTAATGGCTACAGCTTCTAAATAAGGGAGCTGATGTCCTTGATGATCATTTTCGAAATAATTATTATTTTTTCTAAAAACTAACTTGATGTTTTCTTCCCAACGCTTAAATTTAAAAGGTCCAGTGCCAATTGGATTCGAACGAAAATCACTCTTATAATGTTCTACAATTTCTTTAGGAACTACAGAACAATATTTCATGGTCAATAGTCCTAAAAATGCAGGAAATGGTTGTTTTAATTTTATCTGAAATGTGGAATCGTTTACTGCTTTATAGGAGTCTACTTTATTCAATACCCAGCTTCCAGGAGAGGCTAACTTTTTGTCAATTAACCTATTAAAGCTAAATTCAATGTCGCTTGCTTTTACAGTTCTTGTAGAATCTTTTCCAAATAATGAATGCTTATGAAAAGATACATCATTTCTAAGTGTAAAAGTATAATTAAGGGCGTCTTCAGAAATTGTCCATTTTTTAGCTATGCTTGGTTTCACATTTAAACTGGTGTCCATTTGCACCAAACCATTAAATAATTGATTGATAGCCCAAATATCTGCATTGTCTTTTGCAAAAGCCGGATCTAATGAGCCAATATTTTTATGTTCGTTATATCGAAAAACTGCTTCAAGGTCTTTATTATTATCAGAACAGCTAATTAGAAGTATGAAAACTAAGTATTTAAATTTCATTTATAATTAAAAAGGTTTATATTTATTCGTTATTAACATAGAAAATTTAAAATTATGAAAAAAAATTACATTCTAGTTTTATTAAGCATTTTGTTTGGATACACTACAAATGCACAAATTACATTAACTCAAAATACGGACAATATTATTACTGCTACAAATAGTGTTGCTTGTCCTAGTGGAGATAATCAGCAGGCTAGATTATTTGATTTGGCAAGTTTTGGTATTAACTCAGACTTTGAACTAACTAGTGGAGAAATTGGAGTTCAATCTGTTTCAGCAACCTTTGATGTAACTGTTAATGTGTATGATAGTAATGCTTCTTTTCCTACAGGGTTCCCAGGAACTTTATTAGGAAGCCAAGTTGTTACTATACCTTTGGGATCTGACGAAACTATAGTGAGTTACAATTTTTCTCCTTCAATTACCATTCCAGCTTCTTCTACGCATGTAGTTATAGAAATCGCTCAATCTGATACTACTGGATGGTTTATTGGTGGAACAGCAAACGAAACGGCTAATTCCTTTGTTAAAAGTGGAACATGTGGTATAACTACCTATGTTACAACAGATTCTATATCTTTTCCAGATGCACATTATTATATTACAGTATCTGGTGATTTATTAAGTGTAGAAGAATATGATTTAGATAAAATGTCAATTTATCCAAACCCAGTTGTAAATGAACTTCATATAGACCTACATGATTCAATAAAAGTGGTTAATGCCAAGTTGTATTCAATAACAGGACAAGTAGTTTTACAAATTCAGAATAAAAAAGATATTGATGTTTCTGGTTTAAATCCAGGTGTTTATTTATTAAAAATTGAAACTTCAGAAGGTAGTATTACTAGAAAGATTGTGAAATCTTAAAACAGATATTTTATTTTTATTAAATAAAAAAAGAGCGCTTTAAATGGTTAAAGCGCTCTTTTTCATTAATTTTGCAATCATATTTTTATTAAGGAAAAAATCGAAATGTTAATGAGAAAAAAAGTCGCATTTTACACGTTAGGCTGTAAGCTGAATTTTTCAGAAACATCAACCATAGCTAGAAATTTTCAAGACGAGGGATTTGAGCGTGTTGATTTTACTGAAGTTGCTGATATTTATGTTATTAATACCTGTTCTGTAACCGAAAATGCAGATAAACGATTTAAATCTATAGTTAAAAAATCTCAAAAATTAAACCCAAATGCTTTTGTGGTTGCTGTTGGCTGCTATGCTCAGCTAAAACCACAGGAATTAGCAGATGTAGAAGGTGTGGATTTGGTTCTTGGAGCCACAGAAAAATTCAAAATTACAAGTTATATAAACGATTTATCTAAAAATGATTTAGGCGAAGTACATTCTTGCGAAATAGAAGAAGCTGATTTCTATGTAGGAAGTTATTCTTTTGGAGATAGAACAAGAGCCTTTTTAAAAGTACAAGATGGTTGCGATTATAAATGTACTTACTGTACCATTCCTTTAGCTAGAGGAATCTCTAGAAGCGACACATTAACTAATGTACTTAAAAATGCCGAAGAAATATCTAAAAAGGATATTAAAGAAATTGTTTTAACTGGTGTTAATATAGGCGATTATGGCAAAGGCGAATTTGGTAATAAAAAACATGAACATACTTTCTTGGATTTGGTAAGGGAGCTAGATAAAGTTAATGGTATTGAAAGGTTGCGTATTTCCTCTATAGAACCTAATTTGTTAAAAAATGAAACCATAGATTTTGTGTCTAAAAGCGATACTTTTGTGCCACATTTTCATATTCCCCTGCAAAGTGGAAGTAATAAAATATTGAAGCTTATGCGAAGACGATATATGAAAGAATTATATATCGATCGTGTTAATAAGATTAAAGAGGTCATGCCACATGCATGTATAGGAGTTGATGTTATTGTTGGTTTTCCAGGAGAAACAGACGATTTGTTTCTGGAAACCTATAACTTTTTAAACGATTTAGATATTTCTTACCTGCACGTTTTTACTTATTCTGAAAGAGACAATACTTTGGCAGCAAGCATGGACCAAGTTGTGCCAAAAAGAGTGCGAGCAAAAAGAAGTAAAATGTTAAGAGGTTTATCGGCTAAGAAAAGACGAGCTTTTTATGAAAGTCAGATAGATACAAAGCGTAAAGTTTTGTTTGAGAGCGAAAATAAAGAAGGCTATATTCAAGGTTTTACTGGAAACTATGTAAAAGTTAAAGCCCCATGGAATCCAGAATTAGTAAATTCGTTACATGAAGTTGAATTGACTAAGATTGATGAAGATGGTCTGGTAAGATTAGAGTTTGTAAAAGAATTAGCTGTATAAAAAAATCCGAAGTTTTAACTTCGGATTTAATTTTTATATTCTAACACCTACTGGAAGCATGCGTTTATATTTTCTGTTTTTTCGAACAAATTTCGCAATTTCAGGACTCGTAGGAACGACACTTAAATTACGATCTGCAATATTTTGAAAAACGACAACTAGAAATTCTTTTTCAAATTCCTCCGTATTAATTTCATCTGGAATTATAAGTTTCGTTAAAAATATCTTTCGTTCTTGTAATGAATACTCAATCTTAGCTAAATGTTCATCAATTTTTAATTCATACTGACGTAAAAAGTCATTATCCACAAGTTCAGATGCTTCAATCATAATAAGAAAATTTTTTATTTAAAAGGAATTTTAGGAGTCGGTGCTATTTTTCAATAGTTTTGTCATGCAAATTTACGAAAAATTATTGTAAAAAATCATTATTCACCTACTTAAAAGCTTATGAGTCAAGATATCATACATGTTTATTTTGTTCCTGGAATGGCTGCAAGCCCATTGATCTTTGAGAACATTAAATTACCAGAGAATCAATTTGAAATGCACATGCTTGAATGGCTGATACCTTCTGAAAATGAGTCTATTACTCATTATGCAAAACGAATGGTAGAAAACATCAAACATGATCATGTTGTGTTAATTGGTGTTTCTTTTGGTGGAATTATGGTACAAGAAATGAGTAAACACTTAAACTTAAAAAAACTAATTGTAGTTTCTAGCGTGAAAACGAAGCATGAGTTTTCAAAACGGATGAAACTTGCCAAAATAACAAAAGCTTATAAAGTCATGCCAACTAGTTTAGCGAGTAATGTAGATGCTTTAGCAAAATTTACATTTGGTAATACAATAAAAAAACGCGTTGCTTTATACAGAAGATATTTATCTGTTACTAATAAACAGTATTTAGATTGGGCTATTAAGCAAGTAATATGCTGGGATCAAGATAAACCAATACCAGAAGCTATTCATATTCATGGTGAAAAAGATGCTGTTTTTCCTCACAGATGTTTGGGAGAATGTATAACTGTAAAAGGTGGGACTCATATCATGATTATTAATAAATATAAGTGGTTTAATGAAAATTTGCCAAAATTAATTTTAGATGAAAAATTGGCTTAGAAATTGCTGTATATTTTATAAATTTATAAAAACTATTTAAAGATGAAATGGGTTAAGAATGTGTTTGCTTTTTTTGGGTTATTATGCTTGACAATGTTATTTGTTTATGCCATGCAAGATGCGCCAACAGACGAGAATTTTGAAAAGAAATTAATTAACGATTATAATGTTTATGCGCTTCAAATTCCAGACCATTTGGATTTTGCAGGAGAAGCTTTGCCTTTAGGAGATCCAGATATTTATGAGCGTATGGATAGAGAGTTGTTGGTTAATACCTATTGGCAATCTAACGGATTGTTAATGTTTAAACGTGCACATAAATATTTTCCTGTAATAGAGCCGATTCTTAAAAAACATGGTATTCCAGACGATTTTAAATATTTAGCTGTTATTGAAAGTGGATTAATGAATGTAGTGTCTCCAGCAGGAGCAAGAGGAGTTTGGCAAATAATGCCAAGTACAGGAAGAGAATATGGATTGGAAATAAACGACAATGTCGACGAGCGTTATCATTTAGAAAAATCTACAGAAGTGGCTTGTGAGTATTTAAAGAAATCTAAAGAACAGCTGGGTTCTTGGACTTTAGCAGCTGCAGCTTATAATGCAGGAAATGCAGGAGTTTCTAGAAGGTTAGACGAACAAGGAGTAAAAGATTATTACGATTTACTGTTGGGTGAAGAAACTGGAAGATATTTATTTAGAATAGTCGCTTTAAAAGAGATTTTGGCTCATCCAGACAAGTATGGTTTTAATTTTAGAGAAAAAGATTTATATACAGAAGTGCCAACTTATAAGGTTGCAGTTGATACAGCTGTAACAGATTTTTCAGCTTTTGCAAAAGGTTTTGACATTAATTACAAAATACTAAAAATTCATAATCCTTGGCTTAGAGAACCAAAACTTAACAACAAATCCAGAAAACAATATTTTATTGATATTCCAAAAGAAGGGTATTATAAAACAAACCCTTAAATAATTTTAAATTAGAGATAAAAAAAGCTTAACTTTTAAAAGTTAAGCCTTTTTTTTTGCCTTTTAATAAGATCATTACCTGCGTTTTCCTGCTCTTTGTTGTTTATGGCCTCCAAAATGCTGATTAGGCATTTGTGCTTTTTTCATGTTATCTTTCATCATTTTAATTTGTTCAGTCAACATGTTTCTTTTATCAAGTGCTTGAGCTTCATTCAAAAGAATTTTAGCCTCATTTTTTCGTCTTTTGCTAAATGCAATTCCCGCAAGATTTAATTTAGCCATGGCCATATCATGATCCATAGATAAACCTAAAGTTACAGCTTTCTTGAAATATTTCTCAGCTTCATTCATGTTGTCTTGAGAAACCATTATTCCATGAAGGAAATTAAAATAACCTTGTTGTTTTTTTACTAAAGCACCTTCAGGATTTTTAATTCTGTTTAACCATTTTTTAGCTCCATTAAAATCTTGCTTACGCAAACGTAAAAATGCTATTAATATGATTTCGTTTTTAAAATATAGAAAAATAAAAATTGAAGATAGTAATAGATACATAATTCCATTACCTATAAAACCTTCAGTGAATTGGTAAATAGCATACGCGATTATGAGTCCTGCAATAATTAATTTAAATACTTTATTGTACATGTTTTTTAATTTTATATGTTGATTTAGATTTGATAGTTGTTGGTATTTTTACATCATTCATTTGTTTCATAACCGTCGATCCCGTTGTGTTTGAAGTGACTGTAATGAGTTCTGCAAATCCCGTTTTTTTGTTGGCAATAACATGGGTGTTTTGGGTTCCTTTTAACGACATGATATGAGAATCTTCTTCAGTAATCATTGTCACAATGCTTTTTGCAGTCAACTCAATATTTTTGTCCCAATTTATTAATGTCCAGTTATTCTCAGCATTCAGGTCTCCAGAATAATGGTTTATCCAAGAATCTCCTGTCATTACTTTTTTAGTTGGATAAATAAAAGTTAATTGTTCAAAACTTCTGGCTAGACTCTCATTACCAAATTCTTTTTTCATGGCTTCTACCATGAGTTCTTTTGTAAACTCATCGGTAATTCCAGCATCTGTAATCATTTTGTTAATCATGGCTTCTGTGCCAGAAATTTTAATGATTTCCCCCGTTTTTAACATGTCCATTTGTAAGGTGGATTTTGTTAATCCTGAAAATATTTTTGCCTCTAAATTGTCGTCTATTACGCTGTTTTTAGTGTCAATATTTATTAACTCTCCATAAATATTTGATGTTGTTACTAATTTAAACCTATTAAATTTAAAATTAATGACATAAGAACTGTCAGTAATTTCTGTAACAATAAATGTGAAATCACCTTCTAAATGATTGTTCATTTCATGTTTAGAATCATCCATGTCTTGAACAATATCCTGATTAGATATCTGCGTAACTCCCATGTTATCACCTATATTAAGCTTGTACTCTAACGTATTTTGACTTGATAGAATACTTGATATAAGTAAAAAGAAACAAGTTATTTTTAGAACGAATCGGTTCATGAAACAAGGTTTGATTTTGGAGTACAAAGAAACTAAATTTTTATTGAAAAAATATTTTTAAAATAAGGTTTGTGAAATAAAAAAGGCTTTGTATATTTGCGCTCAGTTTTAGACAAAGAGATAGAACAGATTATTTTAGTTATAATAAGAAGATTTTAAAAACATAAGACAATGCCAAAAAGAACATTTCAGCCATCAAAGAGAAAGAGAAAAAATAAACATGGTTTTAGAGAAAGAATGGCTTCTGCCAATGGTAGAAAAGTTCTAGCTCGTAGAAGAGCTAAAGGAAGACATAAAATATCTGTATCTTCTGAAGCAAGACATAAAAAATAATGATTAACAATTGTTGATATATAAAAGGTGTTACTTAACGGTAACGCCTTTTTTTATATCTGATATTTATTAATTTTGCAAACACATTATAACCACATAAAATTTAAAAATGCCTAAAAATTCAAACCTTAAATCTATCTTAATTATTGGTTCAGGGCCAATAGTCATTGGTCAAGCATGCGAATTTGATTATTCTGGAACTCAAGCATTAAGATCCTTAAGAGAAGATGGAATTGAAACCATTTTAATTAATTCTAACCCCGCAACAATTATGACAGATCCTTCTATGGCAGATCATGTATACTTGTTGCCTTTAACCACTAAGTCTTTAGTTCAAATTTTAAAAGAGCATCCTCAAATAGATGCTGTTTTACCAACAATGGGAGGACAAACAGCTTTAAATTTATGTATTGAGGCAGACGAAAAAGGTATTTGGGAAGATTTTGGAGTTCAAATAATAGGAGTCGATATTGATGCTATTAATATTACTGAAGATAGAGAGCAGTTTAGAGAATTAATGCTAAAAATTGGTATTCCAATGGCACCTCAGGCTACGGCAACGTCATATTTAAAAGGTAAAGAAATAGCTCAAGAATTTGGTTTTCCTTTAGTTATTAGAGCATCGTTTACTTTGGGTGGAGCAGGAGCTTCATTTGTGTATAAGGAAGAAGAGTTTGATGAATTATTAACTCGTGGATTGGAAATTTCCCCTATTCATGAAGTCATGATTGATAAGGCTTTAATTGGTTGGAAAGAATACGAGTTAGAGCTATTACGTGATGCTAACGACAATGTTGTTATTATCTGTTCTATTGAAAATATGGATCCTATGGGAATCCACACTGGAGACTCTATAACCGTTGCTCCAGCCATGACATTAAGTGATAGAACCTACCAAAGAATGCGTGATATGGCAATCCATATGATGCGTAGTATTGGTGATTTTGCTGGAGGTTGTAACGTGCAATTTGCTGTTAGCCCAGATGAGAACGAAGATATCATTGCTATTGAAATTAATCCTCGTGTGTCTCGTTCTTCAGCTTTAGCAAGTAAAGCGACAGGATATCCTATTGCAAAAATTGCAGCTAAATTAGCTATTGGTTATCATTTAGATGAATTAGATAATCAAATTACTAAATCTACATCTGCATTATTTGAGCCAACATTAGATTATGTGATTGTGAAAATTCCTCGTTGGAATTTCGATAAATTTGAAGGAAGTGATAGAACACTTGGTCTTCAAATGAAATCTGTTGGAGAAGTAATGGGTATTGGACGTTCGTTTCAAGAAGCTCTTCATAAAGCTACACAATCTCTAGAAATAAAAAGAAACGGTCTAGGAGCAGATGGAAAAGGCTATAAAGATTACGACCAGATTATTAGCAAACTTACTTATGCTAGTTGGGACAGAGTCTTTGTAATTTACGATGCCATCCAAATGGGAATTCCTTTAAGCCGAATTCATGAAATTACTAAAATAGACATGTGGTTCTTAAAGCAATACGAAGAATTATACTTGCTTGAAAAAGAGATATCCACATTTAAAGTAGATACCATTCAAAAAGATTTATTGTTGGAGGCTAAGCAAAAAGGTTATGGAGACAGGCAAATTGCTCACATGCTAAATTGTTTAGAAAGTCAGGTATACAACAAGCGTGAAGAGTTAGGTGTAAATCGTGTTTATAAATTAGTAGACACCTGTGCTGCCGAATTTAAAGCTCAAACACCTTATTATTACTCAACGTTTGAAAGCGATGTTGAAACAACAGATGGAAAACGTTTTGCTGCTAATGAAAGCGAGGTTTCAGATAAGAAGAAAATTATCGTTCTTGGTTCTGGTCCAAATAGAATTGGTCAAGGTATCGAGTTTGATTACTGTTGTGTACATGGTGTTTTAGCAGCTGCTGAATGTGGTTACGAAACCATCATGATTAACTGCAACCCTGAAACGGTTTCTACAGATTTCGATACAGCTGACAAATTATATTTTGAACCAGTTTTCTGGGAACATATTTACGATATTATTAAACATGAGAAGCCAGAAGGCGTTATTGTGCAACTTGGTGGACAAACTGCATTAAAACTTGCAGAAAAGTTAGACAGATACGGAATTAAAATTATTGGAACCACTTATCAATCTTTAGATTTAGCTGAAGATAGAGGTCTTTTTTCAAATTTACTTAAAGAAAATAATATTCCTTATCCAGAATTTGATATTGCAACAACAGCAGACGAGGCTGCAGCCATTGCGGATGTTTTAGACTTTCCAATATTAGTAAGACCATCTTATGTCCTTGGAGGTCAAGGCATGAAAATTGTAATTAATAAACAGGAATTAGAAGAACATGTTGTCGATTTATTAAGACAAATGCCAGGAAATCAATTATTGTTAGACCATTATCTAGATGGTGCAATCGAAGCAGAAGCAGATGCTATTTGCGATGGTGAAAATGTGTACATTATTGGTATTATGGAACACATAGAACCTTGTGGAATTCACTCTGGAGATAGTAATGCAACTTTGCCACCTTTTAATTTAGGTGAATTTGTGTTGCAACAAATTAAAGACCACACACACAAGATTGCTCTTGCATTAAACACCGTTGGATTGATAAATATTCAATTCGCAATAAAAGACGATATAGTTTATATTATTGAAGCCAATCCAAGAGCTTCAAGAACAGTACCATTTATCTCTAAAGCTTATGGAGAACCATATGTGAATTTTGCAACAAAAGTGATGTTGGGAGAGAAGAAAATAACTGATTTCAACTTCAACCCACAACTCAATGGTTATGCTATAAAACAACCTGTTTTCTCTTTCAATAAATTCCATAATGTAAATAAACAATTGGGTCCAGAAATGAAAAGTACTGGAGAAAGTATTTTGTTTATTGAAAGCTTAAAAGACGATGAGTTTTATAATTTATATTCAAGACGTAAGATGTATTTGAGCAAATAGAGGTTTTATTCGATAAAACGTATCTTATAATTTATTAATAATTATTACTTTAGCTACTTAAAATCAAAAATATTAAATGTATCAGTTGCGATTATTATTAGTTGGATGTATCTTTATGTCTTTAACAGTATCTTCTCAAAATAATATTTTTGATGTAGCTCGTTCTGGAACTGTTGAAGATGTTAAGCAATTAATGTCCATCAATCCAGATACTATTAATAAAGTGAATAATCGAGGTTATTTGCCTTTAACATTAGCATGTTATAAAGGAAATGAGGCTGTTGGATTGTATTTAATTGACCAGGTTAAAGAGGTTGATGGTGACAGTAAATACGGCACACCATTAATGGCAGCAGTTTTTACTGGGCAAGTTGCTTTAACTCAGGCTTTATTAGAAAAAGGAGTAAACCCGAATATTCCTGATGCTAATAAAACAACCCCTTTGCATTATGCTGTTTTAAATAAAAACGAAGCCATAATTAAATTATTATTAGAAGCAAATGCTGATAGAACGTTAAAAGATAGTCGAGACAAAACTGCTTTAGATTATGCTTTAATGGATAGTAGTAATCCAACAATTATAGAATTATTAGAAAAATAAATGATTATGAAAAAAATTACTTTTTCCTTAATAGGAATTTTTACATTAATAACCTCTCTTTCTTTTAGCCAGACTTACTCTACTGGAGTGATTGAGCTAATTAATGATGAAGACTATTTATATACAGCACAAATAGAAGTTACAACCTCTTTGGTAACATTAACTTTAAGCGGACCAGATAATAAGTATTTAGGTTTAGGTTTTGATGCCATGACTATGTCTGCTGGTAGAGATGTTGTTATTTGGTTAAATGATGGTGAGTTTAAGTTAACCGACAGATATTTTGGATATCCTGGTCAACCAGATGGACAAGTAGCTACAGGTATTATACCTACCTTGGATACCGAACAAGATTGGACTATCGTTTCTAATACAACTACTGGCGGACAAAGAAATGTGGTAGCAACTAGATTGCCAGATACTGGAAATCCTAACGATTATGTGTTTTCTGCATCTGCTAGTTCTATCGATTTAGTTTGGTCTTTTGAAGCTAGTTTGGGATATGTTTTAGCATGGCATGGAGAAAATGTTGGAATTACTAGAGAGTCTTTTACTTTAAGTGCTCCTACTTTTACTAAAGCAGATTTTACAATCTATCCAAACCCAGGAAGAACACATCTTAATATAAATTTACCAGAATACAGTACAGACGCTCGCGTAGAAGTTTTAGATATTTTAGGTAAACAAATATATACAAGTGCATTAAGTTCTTTAAACAATAGAGTTTCAGTTTCTAAATGGCACTCTGGTGTTTATTTAGTAAGAGTGACTCAAGAAAACCAAGTAGTAACAAAACGATTTATAAAACAGTAGTTTTTTTATCCTTTAGAGCATAGCGAAGAATCTGTTAAATAAAATAGATTCTTCAGTCGTGCCTCCTTTAGAATGACATTTTTATACAAAATTGAGGTAAGCTATTCCTGTAAGTATCGCAATTCCAAAACTAATAAGCGTTCCAATTAGTATGTATTCTGTTAGCTTTCTGTGCTTACTTTCCTTTAGATCTCCAAATCTAAAAACCGATTTCGCAGTTATTAAAAATCCAACAGCTTCCCAGTGATTAGAAATTATAAATACAAAGACTAATAAACGTTCTAACATGCCAATATACCTACCAGCATCTTTGAGAGACTCGTTTCCACTTGTTAATTTCTCTATGTTCCATTTGCTAAAAATAGTCATCATAATTATGGAAACTGGTTGCGTTAAGAAAAGCACACAAGTAATTAATAGCAAGGTATTCTCAGTGAAAAATGATGAGATTTCTAAATGGTGTTCTGTAAACAAAAAGTAAGAAACAAGAATCATGATAACATGTAGCAGTTGGTCTAGAAAGAACCAGACGCGTTTTGTTTTTTTCTTCTGAAATTTTAGTTTTAAAACATCTATTATAAAGTGAGATATTGTAATGGTTAGAATAATTGGCCAAAGCGATATATCCCAAAGTAATAGAGATAGTAACGCAAAATGAATAGCTATATGAATATAAAGTACAGGAGATTTTAACTTCTTTTTCTCTTTTTGTTTGATAGATTTCTTAGATTGAAAGACGAAGTCTCCTATTAAATGAGCCAAAAATAGTTTGATTAGGAGTATCATAATTCCTGAGTTATTTTTTGTTGGTACATGTTGTTAAGTTCTAGGATCTCTTCTAAATTTGCTCGTTTCTGTCTGAGGCTAATGGCATTTTGATTAATTCCGAGATGCTTCCCTAACGCTTCTTGAATGGCATTTGGTTTTTCTAAGCTTAGCTTTACAATTTCAGCCGAATTTACGGTCCAGCGATCCATACTTAACAAGGCTAATTTAAAATAAAGATTTAATTCTTGATTTAATTTTTTATGAGATGTTTTTATTTTAAGATTTTGTTTTTCCTTTTTTAGGGTTTCTAAAGTTTCTCCCGAATATTGAAACGCTTCTCCTTGAGATTCCAAAATGTGACTACCAGAATAAGATTTTGTTCCAATTCCAATAGCTAACCTAACATCCAGGCCCTTAATCGTTTTTATACAGGATTTTAGGTAGATAGCAATTTCAAAACTTTTTCTAATGTCTTTAACTTCTATTTGAAAACTATCTCCTCGATAAATTTCCCACAGAGACCTGTCTGTTTCAACTGTAGTTAAGGCATCTTTTAATGTATGTAACCATAGCTCTGGGTTTTCTATGCTACGAGATTTTACAATATCTCCTGTTATTACACTTGTCATTTCTTTTTGTCTCTAATTAAAAATATTAATATCACGTTAATAAGAAATAAAACAAAACATCACTTAATTAAATGATAAATAAATATATCATCTTATAACATGATAATAAAGGTAGCTTATTTTATGGAATTTACAAGTATATTTTAATAAAAAAGATACTTATCTATAAAAAGAAGAGACAGATATAAAAAATTATAGCGCTACTTTAACCTTGTAAGATTCTAAAACAGGTAAGTAATTTACTGCTGAAAATGACTTATCATTAAATTCTTGATGTCTGGAGTATTTGGAATTAATAAGCTCGATAGCTTTTAAAAAGCGTTTAATATCAGTTTGATTATTTAAAATTAAACCAGGGACAGCTACAGATTGGTTGTCGTCGTTTTTAGCAACCATGGTAAAATAGGAGGAATTACAATGTTTAACAATACCCGTTCTAATATTTTCGGAAATCACCCGAATTCCAACAACCATAGAGGTGTTTCCAACATAGTTTACTGAAGCTTTCATGGTAATTAATTCACCAATCTCAATAGGATTCAAAAAATCGACTGTATCAACAGAAGCAGTTACACAGTATGCTTCAGAATGTTTTGAAGCACATGCAAAAGCTATTTGATCCATTAAATTGAGAATGTATCCACCATGAATTTTTCCATTAAAATTGGAATGTGAAGGTTTCATTAATTCAGAAATTGATATACGAGAGTCTGCTGCCGATTTGTAAAGTGTTTTCATTTAAAAGCGTCTGTTATTACGTTGGGTATCTTCTTCTACTTTAGTGATAAAAAATTTGGTGTCTCCTAACCAAAAGATACTATTAAAGCGTTCAAAATAATGAAGTTTAACGTATTTTCCTTGAAAATCGGTTAAATTTTGAATGGCTTTTTTTTCACTATCTTCAACAGAAAACTCAAATAATTGTCCTTCTGAAACACCCTGACTAATTTCTCCCTCCCAGGTTTTTATAATGACACCTTTTTTACTGAATTTGACTAGTTCGCCAGCTCGAATCCCTTCGCTATAAGTAGCATAATAGATAAATGCGAAATATCCAGCTAGAACAACAATAAGTACTACTAATAATTTTAAAAGAAATTTTTTCATAAAACTAATTGGTTAATTATCTGTATCTCCAGCACGTTTTAAGAGCTTCTCATTCTGCTGTTTACTAGCTTTGGCACCTAATTCTTTTAAAGTTTCAACACGTTTAATCAGGTTGCCTCTTCCTGTAAGTTTTATCATGGCGCTTTCGTAAGATTTTTGAACAGTTCCTATTTGATTTCCAACTTTTATAAGCTCTTCTGTTAAATTAACAAACGAATCGTAAAGTCTTCCTGCTTGCATAGCAATTTCAATAGCATTGGCTTTTTGTTTTTCGTTTTGCCACATGCTATCAATTGTTTTTAAAACGGCAAGTAAAGTGGTAGGCGTAACAATAATAATGTTCTTTTCGAAAGCATCTGAGTATAAAGCAGGATATTCCATGGATGCAATAGCAAAAGCTGATTCGATTGGAATAAACAGTAATACAAAATCTGGACTATCCATTTCGTAAATTTGATGGTAATTTTTTTCGCCCAATTCACTCACACGTTTTCTAACAGAAAGTAAATGATTTTTTAAATGTGTTGCTTTTTCAGAATCATCCACTTCATTGATATATCTTTCGTAAGCCACTAAGGATACTTTAGAATCTACAATTAGTTTTTTATCTCCTGGTAAAGAAATAATAACATCTGGCATTACACGTTTCCCAGATTCTGTAACAAAACTTTGTTGTACAAAATATTCAGAATCCTTTTTTAAACCGCTACGTTCTAGAACACGTTCTAGGACCAACTCTCCCCAGTTACCTTGCATTTTGGTATCGCCTTTAAGCGCTTTGGTTAAATTGTTGGTTTCTTTACTCATCTGTTCGTTAAGTTCTTTTAAACCTAGAATTTGTCTTCTTAAATCGGCACTTCTTGTAATATCTTCTTTGTTCGTTTCTTCAACACGTTTTTCAAAATGCTTGATTTTTTCTTCTAATGGCTTTAAAATAGCATCTAAATTGTCCTTATTTTGTGTGGTAAATTTTTTAGATTTTTCATCTAAAATTCTATTGGCTAGATTTTCAAATTCTTTAGAAAATTTTTCCTGGAGCTTTTCAACTTCAACTTTTTGCTCTTTTAACTTATTCTGTAGGTTTTCGTATTCGGTATTGCGTCTGGTTAATTCAGAATTTAAGAGCTCTTTTTCATTTCTAATTTCATTACGCTCTATTTCAATTTTATTTGAATCCTGTTTTAAATTATCAATAGTTTGACTAAACTGTTTTTGGCGTTCTTCCAGAGTACTCAGTTCTCCTTTATTTTTAAGTTTAGTAATAGTCATGCCTAGATAAGAACCAATACCACCAGAAATTAAAATAACTAGAATTAGAATAAGATTGTCGTTCATTTAAAAAGAAGTTTACCCAAAGATAAATTTTTACCTTGAAGATAAAAAGCATTAAAAGAAGTTATATTCAATATAATTTTAAAGAACAGACGTTTTAATTTCTATATCAGCATCTTGCCAGGCAGTATTAAATTCTTGCATAATGGCTGCAGCTTCATCCAACTTTTCTTGTGCCATTAAACTTTCATACAATCCCATTAACGACCAACCATTTTGTCTTAAATCGTCTAAATCTTCTTGATATATTTTTTCTGCTTCACTATATTTTCCAGCTTTTAATAAAGTTGCCCCTAAATTTTGTCTTGGTGGGATGTACCATGCAGCTGGCTCGTTGTAAATTAAATTATCTTCCATTTCTACTGCTGTTTCAAAATGGGCTATAGCTAGATTGTAATTTTCTTCTAATTGAGCAATTTCACCTGCAACGACTTCATAGGCTAATTTTGAAATAGAAGTTCCATTATCAAATCCAGAAGCATATATAGTTTCCATTTCAGGATCTTCAACTAGAATTTGTATCGCTTCAAGTTCTTCTTTTGCATCCTTCAAATTATTCTTTCTAACAAAAGCAACTCCTCTTGTATAATGCCATATAAGATTTAAGTATTTAATGTTATTATTAGGTTTTGGATATGTTAAAACATCATTCCATTTGCCAAATCTTGTATATGCCAATAATGGTGTTGCAGCAAAATTTTGTAAAAAATGCAATTCCTTCATTTCACCTATTGGAACTTTTTCTGCTGTTTTTTTTGCGGCATCTATAGCAATCTCGCTATTTCCTAAAAGACTGGATGCTGACCATAAAAAATGAATGTTATGTGGGTAATAACCAAGTGGATACATACCTTGAGCGTAACATTGCGAGATATAATCTTCATCGGCTAATATGGCTTGCTGATTAACAAGAACGGCATCTTTATAGCGTCCAACACGAATATAAATATGAGATGGCATATGAACAATATGTCCTGCACCAGGCATTAATAAGCCTAGTTTGTCTGCACTTGGAACGGCTAAATCTGGCTTAGGAAGTTCGACCATATGTATATAATAATGATGTGCTCCCGGATTATCTGGACTTAAAATCATGGCTTTTTCTAATGCGACTTTTGCTTCGGCAATATGAGGCGACGGATTACCTTCTTTATCCCAATAATTCCATGGAACTGTATTCATAACAGAAGCTGCATATAAAGTTAAGATGTCAGAATCTTCGGGAAATTCTTCTATCACATCTGTCATAGCTTCCATGTAATCCATATTTAATTCTGAAGTTTCTTTTTCTAAATCTGAAGAATATCTATGTGTTAAAGCATTTATTAAAGCTTGTTCTTTTTTTGAAGCTTTTGGAGAAAGACTTACAGCTTTTGCAATAGCTTCGTTGTATTTAGCTTTACGTTCATCATCTGGCAAAGGGTCATTGATGTTTGGACCTAAAGCATAAGCTTGTCCCCAAAAAGCCATGGCTAAATTTGAATCTAGTCGAGCAGCTTCCATAAAAGAACGATGGGCTTCAGCATGATTAAAAGCGTAAGTTAATCTAAGGCCTTGATTAAAAAACTGTTGCGCCAACTTGTTATTGGTGCTTACTTTATAATTATGATTTCCAAGGTTTTCGAAGAGTGGTGAAATTTGTTTGGTTGTATCAACATTAGTTAAAAGAAACTTTGCAGGCGTACACTTAATAGCGTTCATGCCTACTTTTTTTGAATAATCGAATGCTTCTTCTTTATTGAATTGATAAAACAAAAAACCTATAATAGATAATATTGTGAAAAAGATTAAACCTACTTTGAAATTCATGACTTTTTGGATTAATGGTTAATAATGCAATAAGTGATGTAGGCTTTAATTGATAAAGTAGTTTAAGGTGTTGAAAATGAATGAGGTAAAGTTAATGAATTAAAAGATGAAATAAGAAGGTAATTTATTTATTTACTCGAAAGCTACCTGTTTTTTTGTCGAATGAAATAAGGTCTTTTGGAAATAGTTTTTCAAAAGTCCCTTTGGAAATAAGATTGCATGGAGAATCTGATACAACATCATCTTCTGTCATAACAATCATTTTATCGCAAAGTTGTATGGCTAAATCTATTTCATGTGAAGAAAACAGAATGGTTTTATGGGTTTCTTTAACGAGTTTTTGAAGCAGCTTTAAAATATAAGCTTTATGATACATGTCCAGATGAGTGGTTGGTTCATCCAGAATAATTAAATCGGTATCTTGAGCCAAAGCACGTGCTATCAAAACTTTCTGAAGTTGTCCATCACTTAACTCAAAACATTTTTTGTGTTTTAAAGTTTCAATATGGGTTAGGTTTAAAGCTTGGTTAACCATTTCTAAGTCTATCGTAGTTAAGTTTCCCACCCAATTGGTGTAGGGTTGTCTTCCTAAAGAAACTAATTCAAAAACAGATAAATTTTTTGAAGCAACTGGCTCTGTTAAAACCAGACTCATCACTTTAGCCAATTCTAAATTCGAATGGTTAGCAATAGGTTTTTCATTTAACAATACATCTCCTGAAAGTTTAGGTTGCACATGAGTTAACGTTCGTAACAAAGTTGATTTTCCAATACCATTGGCACCAACCAATCCAATTAGCTCTCCTTTTTGGAGCTCTATATCTATGTTTGAAGTAATCACTGTTACGTCCTTTTTAGACGTGTAACCTATTGAAAGATTCTGTGTTTTTAAAATGATATGTTGGTTGTTTTGATTCATTTAAAATATCATTTTACGTTTTCTTACCAACAACCAAATAACTACTGGAGCCCCAATTAAAGAGGTAATGGCATTAATTGGTAGCGTATAATCACTCGTTGGAAGTTGCGCAATGCTGTCGCAAAATAACATGATAATAGCTCCAAATAAAAAGACGGCTGGTAATAATATTTTATGGTTAGACGTATTAAAAACCTGTCTGGTTATATGTGGAATAGCCAACCCAATAAAAGCTATAGGTCCAGCAAAAGCTGTAATGGTTCCAGCCAATAAGCTGGTAGCAATAATAATAATGAAACGACTTTGCTTGATGTTTAAGCCCAGACTCTTAGCATAGTTTTCTCCTAATAATAAGGTGTTTAATCCTTTAATGGAAATAATACTCAATAAGATTCCGAAGCTATAAATTAAGAAAAATATAAAAAGTTCCTTCCAAGATAAATTTCCCAAACTTCCAAAGCCCCAAAAAATGTATTGTTGTAATTGTTCGGCTGAACTAAAATAGGAGAGGACGCTAACGACTGCAGCTGTAATGCTTCCAAACATAAGTCCAATAATTAGAATAGCCATGGTGTCTCTAACTTTCGACGATACTAATAAAACGGCTAAAAGCACTAAAAAACTACCCAGACTAGCAGCTATCACTACCGTCCACTTTAAGACCAAAAGCGTTGTGAAAACGCCTCCAAAAATACCTGAACCTAAAATCACCAAAGCAACACCTAAGCTCGCTCCAGAACTAATTCCTAATACAAATGGACCAGCCAATGGGTTTCTAAAAAGTGTTTGCATTAATAGTCCTGAAATACCTAAACCAGAACCCACAAGAATAGCAGTAATTGCTTTCGGTAACCTATAGTTTTGGATGATGTATTGCCATGATTCGTGATCTAAAGTTCCAATAAAACTTTTTAAAATAGCTTGATTTGGAATAGAAACTGAGCCCAAACTAATATTGACAAAAAAGCATATAAACAATAATGTGATTAATGCTATAAATGAAAAGGTATATGTGTTTGTTTTAAGCAATTAGTCTAAAGGTTTATAAAAAAATGGTTTATAATCTACTAACAATTCAGGATGGCAAATTTTAATTATGTCTTTTAGTACCAAATCTGGTCTGGCAATTCCTAATTCGTAATATAAAACACCACCAGTAGTTCCGGTTGTGTTTGCTGAATTATAAATGGTTTTGTTTTTAAAAGCATCGAATTTTGTGTAATGGGCATTAGCTTTTTCTAATACTTCAAAAGAGGTGTAATACGAAGGGTTCAACCAAATATCAGCATGTTTCGCTTTGTCAAAAACCACTTCGAAATTTAAAGATAAACTACCACTTCCTTTAGTCTCACTCCATAAATAATCTACATTGGCATCTTTTAAAATTTGTGCTTCAGTACTTGTGCCATTAGGTAAATACCAAATATCTTTATGCATGGCACCACTTAAAATAGTAGGTTTGTTTTGAGCATTTGAAGCTAAAGATTTTGCATCTATATAACTTCTTTCAATCGATTTAAAGACTGAGTCTGCTTCTTGTCTTTTGTTATAAAGTACACCAAAAAACTTAATCCATTCGGCTTTTGCTAATGGCGAGTGTTCCACCCAATCGCCATTATAAATTACTGGAATACCAGATTTTTTAATGGTTTCAAACGTTTTGTTGTTGCCATCAATTCCAAAGCCAACTACAACATCTGGTTGTATTTCAAGTAAAACTTCAGTATTAATGCCTTCATTTTTACCCAATTCTCTAATGTATCCATTATCAATTCTTGTTCTTGTTTTTTCGGAAGAAATATAATCTGTTCCAGGAAAACCTACTAAGGTTTCTTCAACTTCTAAAAGTTCTAAAGCAGGAATGTGAGTGGTTGAAGTCACAACCATTTTTTCAATAGGAATCGTAATAATACCATCAAAATCATCCTTATTTAAAGTGATTTTAGGTGCCATGTTTTTTTGTATTAAAGCATAACGATATGTTTTATCAGATTTTGGCCAAGGACTTTTTATAGTTAATGTGCTGAAATTTTCATGATGAATGATTTCAAATCCTTTTGCATAGTTCAAACTTACCTTAGCAACATCTAGTTTTATGGCAGGTTTGGGCGCTTTATTTTTACAATTAAAAAGTAGAAAGCAAAGACTGATTAATAAATATCTTGAAATCATAAATTATGTAACATTTGTAACTGTCTAATTATACTTGAGGTTTTAATTTTGTAAAAAACATAACCATGAGAGACGGTTCAAATTTAACAATATATATAGTAGCAGGAATTATAATATTCCATTTTTTAATTGGTTTTATTTATCTTATTTATAAACTGAATAAGAAAAAGTAAATTTTCTTCAGATATACTTTTATTTTCAATTACTTTTGCAGAGAATTTTGGTTCTTATCAAATTTATTTGATGGATTAAAAGGGAATCTGGTGCGATTTTTACAATCAATTCCAGAACTGTTCCCGCAACTGTAGGCTATAAAGCTTCATGTAAAACTTCAAGTCACTGGGTATTTACCTGGGAAGACCTAACATGAAGACGCAAGTCAGGAGACCTGCCATTTTCAACAAAAAATAAGTCAAACTTTCGGGACAAAAGTTAGGTGTGATTTTCATGCTATTCTCGAGTAATTATTAATTTAAAATGAACAAAAAAACATTTGTTTTTGGTGTACTTTGTAGTATGTCATTATTTTCTGTTGCACAGCAACAGGTAGATTCTACTCCTGTAGAAAAATTAGAAGAAGTGGTAATAACAGATTCTAAATTTGATTTAAATCGTGAAGAATCTGGAAAGGTCATTACCAAAATCACACAGAAAGAGTTGGAACAATTACAAGGAAAATCGATTGCTGAAATTATTAATACCACAGCAGGTATTGAAATTAATGGTGCTAACAGTAATGCTGGTCAAAATTTGAATTATTATATTAGAGGAGGAAAAAACAGGCAGGTATTAATTTTAATCGATGGAATAGCTGTTTCTGACCCTTCGCAAATTGCAAACGATTACGATTTACGTTTATTGAATGCCGATCAGGTTGAATCTATAGAAATATTAAAAGGAGCTTCAAGCACATTGTATGGTTCTGGTGCAGCAACAGCTGTTATAAATATAAAATTAAAGGAGGCCTCTAAAAAGGCTATATCTGCAAACTTTAGAAGTGTTTTTGGAACCAATCAATCTCAAGAAGATAACAGCTATAACATCAATAATTTTCAAAATAATGTTTCTGTAAATGGAACCATCAATAAGTTAAACTATTTAGCGAGTTTTGGAAATCAATATACGGATGGATTATCTGCTCTTGCAAGTGGAACAGAACCAGATGCTTTTAATTCTATCAATGGAAACCTGAAGTTGGGTTACGTTTTTTCTGATGCTTTTAAAATAAACATATATGGAAGCATGGATAAATTTAAAGCAGATTTTGACGATGGTTTTTCTGGTGTCGACACCAGCGATCTTTCAACTACAAAACAACAACGTTACGGACTTTCGCCTGAATACACATATAATAATGGAAGTGTTACATTAAACGCTGCTTATAACAAAGTGGAACGAGACATAGAGTCTAGTTATCCTGCGATGTTTAATGCAGAAAGCTTTAATGGAGATTTGTATAATAAATACAATTTTAATGATAAATTTTACACGGTTTTAGGTGTCAATGTTCAACAAAATAATATGGAGAGTTTTACCATTCCTTTTGGTGGAACAGATTTCGAACAAGGGATTAATCCGGATACTGCCGAATATACCAATATCGATCCTTATGCGAATGTGGTTTATGTTTCAGATTTTGGTTTGCATGTGAATGCTGGAGCACGTTTAAACAATCATAGTGAATATGGAAATTATCTAGTTTATAGTTTGAATCCTTCATATACAAAGACTTTCAACTTTGGTTATTTAAAAGGTCTAGCAAGTTATAGCACAGCTTATATTACGCCTTCATTGTATCAGCTTTTTGATCCTTTATATGGAAACACCAATTTAAAACCTGAAGAAAATGCGACGTTTGAAGTTGGAGCAGAAATTCAACTGAAAGATAAAGCAACTATAAGTGTGGTTTATTTTAATAGGGAAGAGGAGAATTTTATCGATTTTGTTGACTTAGGTAGTTGGACTTATCAATATCAAAATGTGGATGAAAAATTTACGGCAAGTGGAATTGAATTTGTTGCAGATTACAACATAACAAAAACGTTGAAACTAACAGCTAATGCTACTTATACGCATGTTGATGAAGATTTAAGCTTAAGAATTCCTGAGTTTAAAGTGAATGGTTTATTAGGATATCAAGTATGTGAAAACACCTTTATGAGTTTATCATATCAGTTTACAGACGATAGAACAGATTCGTTTTATAACGATTTAACCTATATGAATGAAGAAGTGAATTTAAAAAGTTACAATCTGTTAGATTTTTATATCAGTCAGAATATTTTAGATAATAAAATGAAGATTTTCGCGAATCTCACCAACATTTTTAATGAGGGTTATCAAGAATTGTATGGCTATTCTACAAAAGGTAGAAATGTGAATATTGGATTTAGTTTAACTTTATAGAATTTAATAAAAAAGCCACTACTAAGTGGCTTTTTTATTATCAATCAACATACATCCTGTTTTTTGTTAAAGTAAAATCCTTGCTATCGCCAACAAGTTCTGTACTGTTATAAGGTTGTAATGAAGTCCTGCCATTTTCAAAAATATGCTGTAAAGCAATTGCTAATAAGGTTTCTTCTGGATTTCCTAAAACGCCCAAGTTTCCATAATTTTCATTAGCTGGAAAATCTGGTTCAAGACCATCAATATAATCTGTATTTCCAACAGCATTCAAAGTCTTTAATACCAATGGTTGCATGGCATAGGTGTGAATGGGGTTTAGGTCTTTATTGCTAAAATCAGGAGAGTCGTAAAGCGTAATAGAGGCTTGATATTTTCCAGTTGTATTAGTTCCAATTTGGATGACATCTATATAAGGATTTAAACAATTTATTACCAATTCGCTAGCAGAAGCAGTACTTTTTGTTGTTAAAACATAGACTTTTGCTAGTTGTAAACTGTTTAAAGAGCTTCCATCGTCATTATCTGTAAAATTATAAATTAAATCATTTGGATCTATTTGACTTTGAATCTCGCTATTCCATTGTTGCGTAGCAAAAACCTGTCCTGTAAATTGTCCAGTTATCATGCTAGACAGTAAAATAGCTGTATTTACCGATCCTCCAGAGTTATACCTTAAGTCCAAAACTAAATTCTGAATGTTTTGAGATTGAAAATAATTAAAGGTTTCGTTTAATTGCGAATCGAAATCTCTTGTAAAGCCATTATACATTAAATAGCCTACATTTTGGTTGTCAACTTCTAAAATCTGTTTTATAAAAATAGGGTTTTCAGTATATGGTGTTTTTGTTAGGTTGACACTTTGGTTGGTTGGATCAATTGAATCGTCGTCTGTTTCTGGAGTGCCATTATCGTTATAGGTTGCTAAGTTTATTGTATAGTTATTCGGACTTAATAAGTTTCTATAATTATCTATATTTAACGAAACGCCATTTACGGCATTAAAAATAATACCACGATGTAACCCTTTACTTTCAGCATCTGTATTTGGTAATACATATCTTACATAACCAAAAACTTCAGAGCTAGTACTGGAAAAACGAACTAAACCAAACTCCATACCGTTGTTATAGGACGTTCCGTTAAGTTGTTGTTGTAATTCAATATAATTGTCGGTTATCCAGCTAAATCGATCAATAGTCGATCTCTGGTAGATGAGACTTTCAAAACAATCTTCAGGTGAAGAAAAACTGTTTAAAAAACTTTCGTATTCAGAATCAGTAAATCTATTGTTAGCTAAATCTGAGACATTATCTTTATAAACATAATACCTATTTAATCCTTTCCATACAAAATCGTTTAAGTCTCTAGTTGAAACAGGGTTGTCGTCTAAATCTTCAAAACAACCAATAGTAATGAAAGATAACGAGCATAATAGAACAAATAATTTGATAGATTTCATAGTAGTTTAGCAACTTTTTCAGTTTAAAAATACTTACTTTATCTTAGATTAAAAATATTTTTGTAACAAATCAATAAATGTATCGTCGTAATAGTAAACAGGCATAAACCAACTGTTACAAACCAAACAAAACTATGACACAGGCTGAATTTTTAAATATAGTCATGCCATTTAAAGATAAAGTCTTTCGCTTAGCGAAACGCTTATTGGTTTCGAAAGAAGAAGCTGAAGATGCAACGCAAGAGATTTTATTAAAACTGTGGAATAATAAAACAAAAATTGAAGAATATAAAAATGTGGAAGCATTTTCTATGACGATGACTAAGAATTTTTGTTTGGATAAATTAAAATCTAAACACGCACAAAATTTAAAAATTGTACATAGTAATTATCAAGACAATAACACGTCTTTGCAGAAGCAGATTGAATTAAACGATAGTGTTAATTGGGTAGCAAAGATTATTGAAAATTTACCCGAACAACAAAAAATGGTTATTCAATTAAGAGATATAGAACAATACGATTTGGATGAGATAGCAAAAATGTTAGATATGAATAATACAGCAGTAAGAGTAGCCTTATCCAGAGCAAGAAAATCAATAAGAGAACAATTAACTAACACACATAGTTATGGCACTAAATAATATAGAACACTTACTAGAAAAGTACGAAAACGGTGAAACAACTCTAAACGAAGAGCAGCAGTTAAAAAGCTATTTTTCTCAAGAAACTGTAGCGCCACATTTAGAAATGTACAAACCAATGTTTGCTTACTTTTCAGTAAATCAAAAAGAAACGTTTACCAAAACCGTTCCATTACAAACTAAAAAAATGTTTAATTACAAGTTGGTTTCGGTTGCAGCAGTAGCAGTTCTTTTAATGGGTTTTTACTTTAGTTTACCAATGTTTCAACAAGAAGAAGATTTAGGTACTTACGATGATCCAATGATGGCTTACAATGAAGTCGTTAAATCTTTAGAATTAATTTCTAGCAGTTTAAATAAAGGTACTGAGAAAGTTGGTTATCTAAATAGTTTAGACCAAGGGGTTTCTAAGGTTGGTTACCTTAATGAAATGGAAAATTCAACCAAATTAATTTTTAAATAAAATCAATAAATAAGAATAAAATGAAAACAATAAATAAATTTAAAACAATTAAAATGAAAAATAAAGCAATCCTTTTCTTAATGGCAATTATGTTATTTCCATTAACATCTATGGCACAAGATATTTTCTCTAAATACAGCGAAAATCAAGATGTTACGTATGTGTCTATTAAACCAAAGATGTTTCAAATGTTAGCAAAAATGGATATTAATTCAGACGATCCAGAAGCACAAGAATACATTAAAATGGTAAACAGTATTACAAGTTTTAAAGTAATAACTACAGACAACAAAGCGATTTCTGCAGACGTAACTAATTGGGTGAAGTCTCGTAAAAGTTCATTAGAAGAATTAATGGTTGTTAAAGATGATGGTGTAAATATGACTTTCTATGTCAAGCAAGGTCGAGACGAAGATCATGTAAGCGAGTTCTTGATGTTTGTAGATGGCTTAAGCGCTATTACTAAAGATGCTAATATAAATATGAATGGTCAAAAACGTGAGTTTGAAACGGTTGTAGTTTCTTTAACTGGTGACATCGATTTAAATCAAATCTCGAAACTTACTCAGAAAATGAACATTCAAGGAAGTGAGCATTTAGAAAAAAAAGGTAAAAAATAATAATTGATATATGAGATCATCAATCAAAATATCATTACTCAGCTTACTAGCATGTTTCATGCTAGGAAGCTGTAATAATGGCGAATCTTTACAAACGTATTTTGTAGACAACCAAGAAACACCAGATTTTATTTCTGCAGATTTGCCTACAACCATTGTTAAACTAGATGAATCTATTTTAACTGAAGAGCAAAAAGAAGCCTATAATTCTGTGAAAAGATTAAATTTTTTAGGTTATAAAATAAAAGAAAATAACCTGGAAGATTATACTTTAGAACTTGAAAAAGTAAAAGCTATTTTAAAAAATAAAAAGTATAACGAACTTATTGTATTCAACGATAAAGCGGCAAAAGTCATTGTGAAATATATTGGAGATGATGATGTAGCAGACGAGTTTGTTGTGTTTGCAAGTTCTGATGAGATGGGTTTTGGAATTGTAAGAATTTTAGGAAACGATATGCGACCTGAAAAAATGGCGACACTCGTAAGTGTTGTACAAAATGCAGATTTCGATGATTCTCAACTAAGTGGTATTGCAGATTTTTTTAAATAAATTGATCGTTAAAAAGTTATATATGTAAAAGGCTTCTAAATTTAGAAGCCTTTTTATTTATGAATTTTCGTTGTTAATTAAATTCGGATTGGTGTTTTTTAATTCCTCTTTTAATGCTTCATCATCATATTCACTAATAGGTTTTTGTACAAAAATATTGATGATAACTAATAAAAAGAGAACTACAAGTACAGCTACAATTACAAAATTTTCTAATAGACCCATAATTCCGGAAATAGAGAATCCAAATACAACTATGGCGCAAAGAATAAGAGATTGTTTATCTGTAAGCATAACTTTAAATTCCAGTATAATTACTAGGAGTAATAGATTTTAGTTCTTTTTTTATAGTATCTGAAACCTCTAAGGTATCAATAAAATTTGAAATAGACGTTTGAGTAATTTTTTCGTTAGTTCTAGTTAACCCTTTTAAAGCTTCATATGGATTTGGATAAGCCTCTCTTCGTAAAATGGTTTGAATTGCTTCTGCCACAACAGCCCAGTTATTTTCTAAATCTTCGGCAAATTTACTTTCGTTTAATAATAATTTATTCAATCCTTTTAAAGTGGATTTAAACCCAATTAGTGTATGTCCAAAAGGCACGCCAACATTGCGTAATACAGTACTATCTGTTAAATCACGTTGAAGTCTTGAGATAGGGAGTTTTGCAGATAAATGCTCGAAAACGGCATTTGCAATCCCTAAATTACCTTCACTATTTTCAAAATCAATAGGATTTACTTTATGTGGCATAGCAGAACTACCAACTTCTCCTGCTTTAATTTTTTGTTTAAAATAATCCATGGACACATAGGTCCAAATGTCTCTGTCTAAATCTATTAAAATGGTATTAATACGTTTTAAACAATCAAACAAGGCAGCCATGTGGTCGTAATGTTCAATTTGTGTTGTTGGAAATGAATGTTGTAATCCTAATTTTCCTTGCACAAAATTCTTACCAAATGCTCTCCAGTCAATATTTGGATAAGCGACTTTATGTGCATTAAAATTTCCTGTAGCTCCACCAAATTTCGAAGCACTTGGAATATCATTCAACAAATTAAACTGCTCTTCCAATCGAACAACAAAAACAGCAATTTCTTTTCCTAAACGAGTAGGAGAAGCTGGTTGACCATGTGTTCTAGCTAGCATTGGGATGTTTTCCCATTCTTGAGACAACGCTTTTAGTCTATCTCGAAGGATAATAAATTCTGGAACATATACATCGTTCATTGCCTCTTTAATACTTAAAGGGATTGCGGTGTTATTAATATCTTGTGATGTTAATCCAAAATGGATAAATTCTTTATATTCTGAAATATCTAAAGCATCAAACTTTTCTTTAATAAAGTACTCAACAGCTTTTACATCATGATTGGTTACTTTTTCAATTTCTTTAATGGCTGAAGCATCTATAGTTGTGAAGTTTTTATAAATAGCTCTTAGTTTATCAAATAAACTAGAATTAAAAGCTTTTAGTTGAGGCAAAGGTTGCTCACATAATGCAATAAAATATTCTATTTCTACTTGTACACGATATTTAATTAAAGCTTCTTCAGAAAAATAAGGAGCTAATTCGTTTACTTTGTTCCTGTAACGACCATCAATAGGAGAAATAGCATTTAAAGATGTTAAAGACATGTGTTGTGATGTTTTGTGCATTGTCACTTAAGTTTTCATGCAAAATTTAAAGATGCAAATATAGTTTTTTTAGCTGGAAGACAGACCTTTGTTTATTGAAGATTTAATTGAAAATTCTCGAATTCAGGTTTTCTTATTGGGTTTTTTCTTTATTTTTTGAAGTATTTGTTTGGCTCTCGCTTTAAAGCCAGAGCTTTGCATTTGGAAATCACGTTCTATAATCAGGATTAACTCTGGGTGAATCCAATCAAATTCATTTCCAAATAAATATAACGTATTCATAGAGTAGGCTTTAGGGGCAATTTTCTCATCATTAATCATATAATCAAAACACGTTTCAATAATGCGTTCTTTGTGTTTGGTATTTAAAGCTTGCTTTATGGGGTTTTCTTGTTTGGAAAAATAAGCTTTCGTGATATATTCGCATATTTTAGCAACTGGTCTAACAGCAGGATCTAAATGTACTTTATGTAGGTTTTCTGTAAAAGTATCTAAAAATGGAATAAGTCTTTCTAATTTTTCACTACACATAAATTCTAAAACCCAAGCAGCTCGACACGAAATTTTATCGTCTACCATGAACAGAATGTTTAATAATTCTGGAAGTAATTCAGGGTTTTTAATAATTAAATTTGCATAATGTAATCGCTTTTCTCGTGAATGATTTACATAATTTAATTCGTTATAAAGTTGGTCTTTAGTCACAGGAAATACTTATTTTTAATCCATAAAATTAATCAAAATGAAAACTATTAAAAAACTATTACTCCTTTTACTTATGGTGTTTTTGGTTGCTCAATTTTTTGGACCAGAAAAAAATGAAGGAAATCTAGCTTCAATAGAACCTTTTCTAATAGAAACCAATCCGCCAGAAAATATAAAAACCATCTTAAGAGAAAGTTGCTTCGATTGTCATTCCAATGTCACTCGTTATCCTTGGTATAACAACATTACTCCTGTAAATTATTGGTTGGCAGATCATGTAAAAGTTGGAAAGAAACATTTTAACTTTTCTAATTGGGAAGGTTCTTCTTTAAAGAAAAAAGACCATAAGTTTGAAGAACTTATAGAAATGATTGAAAAAGAAGAAATGCCATTGCCTTCTTATACTTGGGCACATAGTGAGGCTAAGCTTTCTAAAGCTCAAAGAAATGATCTTGTGGAATGGGCAAAACAAGTACGATTTAAATATAGTTTAGAACCAAAACCAGAATAAATTCTAAGCACACCCAGTTTAGGATTTGTTAAAATTAGCCATTGAGAATTTAAATTTTCATGAATAAAAATTTACTTATAGTTGGATATGTTTGGCCAGAGCCTAAAAGCTCAGCAGCTGGAAGTAGAATGCTGCAATTAATTAACTTGTTTCAAACCGATAATTATAACATTACTTTTGCAAGTCCTTGTGCAAAAAGTTATAATGCTTTTAACCTTGAAATTATAGGCGTCAAGCAGGTGTCTATTGAGTTGAATCACTCAAGTTTTGATAACTTTATTAAGATGCTCGATCCAAACATTGTATTGTTTGATAGGTTTATGATGGAAGAACAGTTTGGATGGCGTGTTGCAGAACAATGTCCAAATGCCTTACGCATTCTCGATACAGAAGATTTACATGGTCTACGAAAAGGCAGACAACTAGCTTTAAAAGATGGAAAATCATTTGATTTAGGCTATTTGTTTAATGATACTTCAAAACGTGAAATAGCGAGTATTTACAGATGTGATTTAAGTTTGATTATTTCTGAAGCTGAAATAGAGATTCTTAAATCAGAATTTCAAATTCCCGATTCGCTACTGTGTTATTTGCCGTTTTTATTAGAAGAAATTTCTAAATCTGACATAGAACAACTCCCAGGTTTTGAAACAAGACAGCATTTTATAACCATAGGAAATTTTCTGCATGAACCCAATTACAATGCTGTTTTATATTTAAAAGAAACCATTTGGCCTCTAATTATAAAGCAACTTCCAAAAGCAGAATTACATGTTTATGGTGCTTATGTGTCTCAAAAAGTGAGTCAGTTACATAACCAAAACGACCGTTTTTTAATAAAAGGTTTTGCTGAATCTGTATCTAAAGTGATGCAAGAATCAAAAATTTGTTTAGCTCCAATACGTTTTGGTGCAGGCTTAAAAGGGAAATTAATAGATGCCATGCAAAACGGCACACCATGTGTTACAACAAGTATTGGAGCAGAAGGTATGTTTGGTTCAGAAACTTCGAGATTACAACCCAACGGTTTTATTGAAGATATTCCTCAGGAGTTTGCAAACAAATGTGTTGCCTTATATAATGATGAAATGCTTTGGAATGAAAAACAAAAAAACGGATTTGAAATCATCCATTTTCGATTTCAAAAAAAACAATTTAAAAACAACTTCCTTACTAGAATAGCTAGAATGTCTAAGGGTTTAGAAAGTCATCGATTACACAACTTTATAGGACAAATGCTTCAACATCAAAACCTACAAAGCACAAAATATATGAGTAAATGGATTGAACAGAAAAATAAACACAATTCTAAATAAAAACTAGCGTCAAATAATTCTTATTGCTTCCACTTAATATTACAACCAATACTTGGTTTCTGAGGCCATGTATTTTCTTTATTTTCTGTAATACTCAGTATGGCATGACGTAAATCTGTGCCAGTTGAAGGAATATCATTTCCTGGTCTAGAACTGTCCAATTGTCCTCTGTAAGTTAATTTTAAATTTTTGTCAAACACATAGAAATCTGGTGTACAAGCTGCATCATAAGCTTTAGCAACTTCCTGTGTCTGATCGTATAAATACGGAAAAATATAACCTTGTTCAATGGCATTTTTCTTCATGTTTTCAGGCGAATCTTCAGGATACTTTTCAACATCGTTACTGGAAATAGCAATAAAATTAACACCTCCACTTTTGTAATTTTTAGCTATATGAACAAGTTCTTTATTAACATGTTTTACAAATGGACAATGATTGCAGATAAACATGATAACCGTAACTTTTAAACCTTTTAATTGTTCTAATGAATAGTTTTTACCAGAAACCGTATCCATTAGAGTGAAAGAAGGGGCTTTTGTTCCTAAAGGGAGCATATTAGAAGATGTTCTTGCCATTTTATGAGATTTTTATAAAAATAAAAACTACAATTTTATAATCAATTTTCCAAATGAATTAGAATTACTTTGATATACTTATATTGCAAAAGTATTAACTAAAAAGTGTAATTTTCACTTAGAAATAAACCAACCAATTATTTTAATTATGAGTCATGTTGTTCAGTTTGAAGACTTTGTAAAAGTAGATCTACGAGTAGGAACCATTTTAGATGTTGTCGATTTCCCAGAAGCACGAAAACCTGCTTTTCAATTAACCATAGATTTTGGAGAATTAGGCATCAAAAAAACATCTGCTCAAATAACGACACTTTATAAAAAAGAAGATTTATTGCATAAACAAATTGTAGCCATTGTAAATTTCCCAAGAAAACAAATAGCATCTTTTATGAGTGATTGTTTGATTTTAGGTGCTGTAGATGGTAAAGATGTGATTTTATTAAATCCGGAAGTGAAAGTGAAAAACGGAACAACAGTTTCATAAAGTATGCTAGAACTAGATGACGTAAAAATTAATTTCGACAACCAAAGTCTTTGGGTTTTAAACATTGCACTTGCCGTGATTATGTTTGGCGTTGCATTAGGTATTAAAACAGACGATTTTAAACGCTTATTTAAACAACCCAAACTTGTTTTAATTGGTGTTTTATTACAATTTATTTTGCTGCCTTTACTTACTTTTTTGCTTATTTTAATTATTAAACCACAACCAAGTATTGCTCTTGGTATGATGATGGTTGCAGCTTGTCCAGGAGGAAACATTTCTAACTTTATGACACATTTAGCAAATGGAAACTCTGCATTATCAGTTAGTTTAACAGCGTTTGCAACATTTATTGCTGTTTTTATGACGCCTTTTAACTTTCAATTTTATGGTTATTTATACGAACCAACTTCTTTATTATTAAAGGAAGTGCAGTTAGATCCGTTTGAACTTCTTAAACTCGTCATTTTAATACTAGGAATTCCATTGATTTTAGGGATGATATTTCGTGCTAAAAATGAAAAACTTGCTATTTTAATATCCAAACGACTAAAACCACTTTCAATTATTGTGTTTGTACTTATTGTTATTTTGGCTTTTTCAAAAAATATCGATGTTTTTAATGCATACGCACACCATGTTATTGGTATTGGTATACTTCATAATTTCTTGGCAATTTTACTAGGTTTTACTGTAGCTAGAGCGTTTAATTTATCTCTCGAAAATCAGAAAACACTAGCCATAGAAACAGGAATTCAAAACTCTGGTTTAGGGTTGCTTCTGATTTTTACTTTTTTCAACGGATTAGGTGGTATGGCAATTTTGGCTGCTTTTTGGGGAATCTGGCATATTATTTCTGGTTTAGTTATATCATATTACTGGTCTTTTAAAGAAAAGAAAATACTTAAAGTCTCTTGAAAAAACTTTGGTTACATACTGTTAGATCCTACCTAACTATAGGATTGTTTTTCTATTACAAAAAAATTATTGTTGTTAAAGAAAAACAGATTCCTAGAAACAAACCTATATTGTTTTTATCAAACCATCAAAATGCTCTAATTGATGCGTTGTTAATTGCTACTACTTCGGGTAGATTTTCTTATTTTTTAACAAGAGCCAGTGTGTTTAAAAAAAATATAGTTTCTAAATTATTGCATAGTGTAAACATGTTGCCAGTTTATCGAGTTAGGGACGGTTGGAGTACGATAACTAAAAATAATTACATTTTTAAAACTTGTACAGAGAAGCTGAAAAATAATGAGGCTGTAGCTTTATTTCCAGAAGGGAATCATCACCTAAATAGATCGGTTAGACCATTAAGCAAAGGGTTTACTAGAATTATTTTTGAGTCATTAAGTGCCTATCCAGATTTAGACTTGCAATTAGTTCCTATTGGAATTAATTACTTAGATGGCACAACGTTTGGAGATAGTGTGGCTTTGTATTATGGGAATCCTATTCCTGCAAAATCTATGGTTTCTAAATTCTCTAATGAAGAAATTGTTGCATTAAGGCAAACCATACAAAGTAAAATAAAGGGTTTAACAACTCATATTGATCCAAATGGTTATGCCAAAACCATAACAAAATTAAACAGCTTAAATATAGACTATTTACAACCTAAACTAGTTAATGCATGTCTTGAGACAAACTTTGAAACATGTGAATCAAATCCAAAGCAAACTAAAAGTTGGTTGAAATCATTTTTTATGGTTTTATTAAAGATTAATCTTTTTTTACCAATAGTAATCTGGAGATGCTATATTAAACCAAAAATTGATGAAGTAGAATTTATTGCTACTTTTAGATTTGCAATAGCCATTACTTTAGTGCCACTTTGGTTACTAATTATCTGTATGATTATTACTTTAAATTTTGGCTTGTTATTTGGAATAACTTATTTTCTATCAGTGTTATTAGTAACTTTAATAAGTGTAAAGCTATAGCTTAAACTATAAAAAAAAGCCACTACTAAGTATTGGCTTTGAACTCTATTGTTTTTTAATTTCTAGATGTCATCAAAATTGATATCTGTAAATTTTTCTGTAGATGTATCTTCAACTTTAGTTTCTGATGCAGTATTGTCTGTATCATATTCTTTTTTAAAGTCTTTTTGATGGCGCTCACTTATTACTTCATCTCCTTTTTCATTGATAATGTAATCTGTCATTTCGTTTAAAATACTATTAAATTCAGAAAAGTCCTCTTTATAAAGATATATTTTATGCTTTTTGTAATGAAATGATCCATCATCGTTAGTGAATTTTTTGCTTTCAGTAACTGTTAAGTAGTAGTCTCCAGCTTTTGTTGATCTAACATCAAAGAAGTAAGTTCTTCTTCCTGCTCTTAATACTTTAGAAAAAATCTCTTCTTTCTCCATCATATCATTATTATTCATAATCGTATTGTTATTTTAATAGTTCTTCAAAAATCTAAAAAAAACATTTACCAACCAACAATTTATGTTATTTCTTTTAGTCTAATTAAATTATAGATTGTTTATAGAGTATAAAACTACTGAAAGCCAGCATTTTAATTGTTTAAATTATCTGTATTTGAAGTCTCACTTAATTGTTTTAAATATAGATGTTTATAATAACCATCAACATCTATTAATGTCTCATGGTTGCCAGATTGAACAATTTCTCCATCGTCTAAAACAATAATCTGATCGGCATTTTTAACTGAAGAAACTCTATGGCTAACAATAATAGTTGTTTTGCCTTCGGTTAAATGTAGAAGGTGTTTTAGTATTTGCTCTTCGGTTTCGGTATCGACAGCAGATAACGAATCGTCTAGCAATAGAATATTTGGGTTTTTAATAATTGCCCTAGCTATAGATACTCGCTGCTTTTGTCCACCAGAAAGCGTGATACCTCTCTCTCCTAAAATAGTTTGGTAACCTTTATTGAATCCCATGATGTTTTTATGGACTTGGGCATATTTTGCAGCCTGAATAACTTCTTCATCTGTAGCATCCTCTTTTCCAAACTTAATGTTATTACCAATACTATCGGAAAACAAAAAGGCATCCTGAGGGACATAACCAATGCTATCTCTTAAACTTGTTAAATTTAATTTATTAATAGGAGTATTGTCTATAAGTAATTGGCCTTTGTCAATATCATAAAGTCTTCCTATTAAATCTAAAATGGTCGACTTTCCAGAACCGGTTTTACCAATAATAGCTAAGGTTTGACCATGTTTTAAAGTAAACGAAATGCCCTTTAAGGCTTCAATATTAGTATCGTTGTAGGTAAAATGCACATTTTTAAACTCAATATCCCCAATTATTTTAGTAGGCTCATGAACCGTATTGGTAATGTCTGGAGTGATTTTTAGAAACTCGTTAATACGCTTTTGCGAAGCTTCAGCTTGCTGAACTATAGATGTTACCCAGCCCACTGTTGCAACTGGCCAAGTTAGCATATTAACATATATAATAAACTTAGTAATAACCCCTAAACTTATTTCTCCATTAATGTATTGAAGGCCACCAATGTAAATAACGATAATGTTACTAATTCCAATAAGTAAAATCATCATAGGGAAGAAAAAAGCTCTAATTTGTACTAAGCTTAATTGTTTTTGTTTACTGGTTTCAGATAAGTCATTAAATGCTTTTGATGTCTCATTTTCTAATCCGTACGCTTTAATAATAGAAATTCCACTAAAAGATTCTTGTGTGGAAGAAGACAAATGCGATAAATACTGCTGTACAACAGTGCTTCTTTTATGAATTTCTTTACTTAATTTATAAATAATAAACGATAAGATAGGTAAAGGAATAATGGTATAAAGCGTTAATAAAGGAGCCTGTTTGTACATGAATCCAATAGATATAGCAAACAACGTAATGGTGTTGATGCTGTACATAATGGCAGGTCCTACATACATGCGTACACGACCAACATCTTCGCTAATCCTATTCATTAAATCTCCAGTACGATTGTTTTTATAAAACTTTAGGGAGAGTTTTTGGTAATGTTTATAGACTTCATTTTTTAAATCGAATTCGATATATCGAGACACATTAATAATGGTTTGTCTCATAAAAAAAGTTAGAATACCTGTAATTAAGGCTGCACCAATTATATAGATAATGTTAATAAATAATTCTTTTTTTACAATCGCTAAATCTGTTACCTCACCTTTTAAATAATCATTTACAACATCAATAGAAGAACCAATTAGTTCAGGAGTTATTAAAAGAAATATTTTTGAAATTATGGTTATTAAAATACCAATAATTAGTTGCCATTTATACTTTAAAAAATACTTATTAAGGTGTTGTAATTCTTTCATTTAACTTTTAGGAGCTGATAAAGTTTTTAACAATTTGTCTTTTTAGCAATAATAATTTGTGTATACCTTTATAATGGACTAGTTTTGCACGTTGTTTTAAAAATAATAAAACACAACCTATAACTTTAAATACATATTAAAATGGTTACAGACGTAATTAATGCAGGCGAACTACATAAAGTTGATCCAGTTTTTGGACAACATTCATTCGATAATCATGAGCAAGTTGTGTTTTGCAACGACAAAGATACAGGATTAAAAGCAATAATTGGAATTCATAACACCGTTTTAGGACCAGCACTTGGTGGAACTAGAATGTGGAATTACAATAATGAATGGGAAGCATTAAACGATGTGCTTCGCTTATCGAGAGGAATGACTTTTAAGTCTGCAATTACTGGTTTAAATTTAGGAGGGGGAAAAGCTGTTATTATTGGAGATGCTAAAACTCAAAAGACACCAGAATTAATGAAAAAATTTGGTGAGTTTGTTCATTCATTAAGCGGAAGATATATTACAGCTGAAGATGTTGGAATGGAAACAGCAGATATGGATTTAGTAAGACAAGTAACGCCATACGTTACAGGTATTTCAGAAGAAATTGGAGGTGCAGGAAATCCGTCACCAATTACTGCTTATGGTGTTTTTATGGGCATGAAAGCTGCTGCAAAATTCAAATTTGGCTCAGATGTTTTAGAAGATAAAAATATTTATGTTCAAGGTATTGGAAACGTAGGAGAGGCTCTTGTGGAACATTTAGTAGACGAAGGAGCTAAAGTTACCATTTCTGATATCAATCAAGAACGTCTTGAAGCAATGAGACAGAAATATGGTGTCACTATTTATGGTGGAAATGATCTTTATTCAGAAGATATGGACATATATGCACCTTGTGCACTTGGAGCAACAATTAATGATGATACTATATATAAATTAAAAGCTAAAGTAATTGCTGGAGCTGCAAATAACCAACTAGCTGTTGAAGAAAAACATGGAAAAATTCTTCAAGATAGAGATATTGTTTATGCTCCAGATTTTTTAATTAATGCAGGTGGTATTATTAACGTATATGCAGAATTAGAAGGTTACGATAAAAAAGAAATTATGCGTAAAACAGAAAATATTTATAACACAACGTTAGAGATATTAACAAATGCAAAGACTCATAATATTACTACAAATCATGCCGCTTTAAATATTGCTCAAAATAGGATAGAGACAAGAAAAAAAGAGAATAAGAGATAATTCTTTAAAATAATATTATTTTTGCGAGGCGAAAGTTAAAACTAACTTTCGCCTCTTTAATTAAAAGTAAATTGCGACCTATCTAAAAAAGAAGGTTCAAAAACTAATTAAACTATTAAAGTTCTTTGTACAGATGCTTAACAGAAGACATATTAGAATAAAAGTCATGCAAACTATTTATTCCTTTAAAGGAGGAGAAAGTGATAGTTTTGATAAAGAACAAAAGTTCTTATTACACAGTCTAGATAATATTTACAACTTATACTTATTATTAATGTCTTTGCTTATTGAAGTTCAAAAAAGAGCTGAAGATCATCTGGAAAAATCTAGCAAAAAACATTTAGCTACAAAGGAAGATAAAGATCCAAATAAAAAATTGGTAAATAATCAGGTCCTTTTAATGTTAAAAAACAACATGCTTCTTCAAGATGAATTAGAGGAACATAAAATCAATAATTGGGAATTAGATTCAGAATATGTCGAAATTATTTTTCGCGAAATTCTAGCAAGCGATCTATTTGCAGAATACATGCAAACTAAAACATCTACTTTTAAAGAAGACAGAAAGTTTGTAACAGATATTTTTACTGAAATTATAGCTCCAAATAATAAGCTTTACGATTACCTGGAAGATAAGAACATTACATGGATAGACGATTTACCAGTTGTAAACACAGCCATATTAAAACTACTCCGTAAAGTTAAAGAACAATCCTTAGCTACCTATTTTTTACCAAAAATATATAAGGATTTAGAAGATAAAGAATACGCCATAGATTTGTTTAAAAAGACACTTTTAAATCAGTCTAAATTTACTGAAATCATTCAAGAAAAAACACAAAATTGGGATACTGAAAGAATAGCAAGTTTAGATAATGTGTTATTAAAAATGGCTATTTGCGAAATACAAAAATTCCCATCTATACCAGTTAAAGTAACAATCAATGAATATTTAGAATTAGCTAAAGAATACTCTACTCCAAAGAGTAGTATTTTTATTAACGGGATATTAGATAAGCTTGTTAAAGAGTATCAAGAAAGTGATACTTTAAATAAAACAGGTAGAGGGTTGATGTAGTTAGAAATTATTATTACTTTTACAAATTAAATAAAAAAAACAATTTAAAATGAAAAAAGCGATTTTAGGGTTAACAGCTCTATGTTTAATAGCATTTTCATCTTGTAAAGAAGATGCTTCAAAAAAAATTAATGAAGAAAATGTTGCAGTTGCAGCAGAAAGAGATGCTAATTCATCAAAATTTCCAGTATTAACTTTTGATAAGACTGAGCATGATTTTGGTGAAATTGAATCGAAACAAAATGTTGAAACTGTTTTCAATTATACAAACACTGGAGAATCTCCATTAGTAATTACTGATATTAAAAGTTCATGTGGTTGTACAGTTCCTCAAGATTGGAGTAAAGAGCCTTTACAACCTGGAGACTCAGGTCATTTTACAGTAAAGTTTAATGGAACAGGTGCTAACAAAGTATCTAAAACAGTTACAATTACTGCTAATACAGAAACAGGAAAAGAGACAGTTAAAATTTCTGCTTTTGTTAAACCAGATCCTAATGCACCAGTAAAACCAGCACAAGCATTAAATCCAGCAATTAGTGGTAGCCCAATGGCAACACCTGCTGCACAAAAAAAATCTAGTACTCAACCTGGTCACGAAGGTCATAACCACGATTAATTAAATGGGAGAAGGTATTAGTAGTTTTTTGCCGTTTATATTAATGTTTGTTGTCGTGTATTTCTTTATGATTGCACCACAAATGAAACGTCAAAAACAAGAAAAAAAGTTTGCTGCCGAATTAAAACGTGGCGATAAAGTAATTACCAAAAGTGGTATGCATGGTAAAGTAATCGAATTAAACGATACCGATGCTAGTTGTGTTATTGAAACATTAGCAGGTAAAATCAAGTTCGATAAATCTGCCATTTCTATGGAAATGAGTAAGAAATTAAATCCATCGACAACTACTAAAAAATAATTTACTTACCTAGTTAATATTAATAAAGTCACTTATATTCTAAGTGACTTTATTATTTTAATAAAATATTATTGCGATATTGTTAGAAACTAACCACTCGAAAATGAAAAAAATTCTATGTAGTCTTGCCTTTTTATTGACAATAAATATGGCAAATTCCCAAGTACTTTTAACCTTGTTATTTGGCGATAAATTGAATTCGCCTGATTTAGAGTTTGGGTTAGAAGGAGGTGTTAATTTCCCAGCTGTTTCAGGCTTAGACACTTCTAGTAGGTTTTCAACTTTTAATATTGGGTTTTATTTTGATTTTCGTGTTAAAGAGCAACTTTATATACATACAGGTGTTCTTGTAAAATCTAAATTGGGTGTTAATAAATTAAGTGTATCAGATGTACAAGCTGCAGGTGTTAATTATATTGATGAAAACGGAACGTACAGTCAAAAAATAAATTATTTTTTAGTGCCTGTTTTCGGTAAATATATATTTTCAAATAACATCTTTGTTGAAGCTGGTCCAGAATTTGGTTTGCGCTATAAAGCTTGGGTCGAATATGAAAATGATACAGATGATGTTGAAACTAATATTCGTCAATATAATAAAGACATGATTAATCCAATAGAAGCTGGAGTAGGAATTGGAGCAGGGTACAAGATTGATAAAGTTGGAGGAATGAGTTTTGGAGTTAAATATTTTCAAGGTTTCGTAAATGTGTATAAAGGAAATTCTAGCACTAAAAACAATTCTTTATTTCTAGCGGTTACTTTACCAATTGGTGCTAAAAAAAGTCATGATAAAATAGAAAGTAACAATATTAACAAGCCCCAATAATGAACTTATTTAAATTGATGAAAATGAAAATAAAATGTTTTTTAATTATTGTAATTACTGTTTGTGTTTTTAACCAAACAATTCAAGCACAACAGCCTAGTACTAAAATTAATAAAAAGCATGAGGCATACAGAGATAGTTTAAAACAAGTTGATTATCATTATACATTCCCTTTTATGGGACAAGGTGCTTATAATAAAGGATTTGATATTCCTTACCCTGTTGGTATTATGGGGAATTTTGTCTGGATGGAACAAGGTATTTCTGTTAATAATTTGCAATTAGGTTTAGAAACTAAAAATGTTAATATTGACATGACACCTGTAGATTTTATACAATTTGGTGACAATGTCAATACATCTTATAGTGTTAATGTTAGGCCTGATGTTTGGGTGTTCCCATTTCTAAATGTGTATGGTATTTTAGGTTATGGTCATACTAAAACGGAAGTTAATTTGGTTTATCCTATTACATTGAGATCTGTTGTAGAGCAATCTGTATCTACTTATGGAATTGGTGTTATGGCTGCTGGTGCTGTTGGGCCCGTGTTTTTCTCTGTGGATGCTAATTTTACATGGAACAAGCCTGAATTATTAGACAAGGCTGTACCTGTTAGAGTGACTGGAATTAGAGCTGGACATAGTTTTGTATTTCATAATAAACCAGATAGAAATATCGCAGTTTGGGTTGGTGGTTTTTTTATGGAAACCGGAAGTGATACTTATGGGCAGTTAAAACTTAAAGATGCATTACCTTCAGCAGATGGAACTAAACGAGATAAAATTGTAAGCGATTATTATTATTGGTATGATAACGAAGCTACGATTCCACAAAAAGCTGTAGCAGATCGTATTCTTACACCTATAGTAGAACGTTTAGCAGATGCCGATGGTGAAGCCATTATAAAATACGGTTTAGACAAACAGGTACAACAAAAATGGAATGGTGTAATTGGGGCTCAATTTCAGTATAACAAGCATTGGATGCTACGTACAGAATTAGGTGTTTTAGGGAATAGAAAATCGGTTTTACTTTCTTTAAATTATCGCTTCTTACTTTAAAAATCTAACAATTCTTGTACTTATCGTTCAGCCCAACTCCCTTTAAAATCATAGGTTTTATTTTTTCTAATCGAGAGGCTTTAGTCGCTTCACGTTTGGCTGAATCTATGTAATCGCAATATTCTCGTTGTTTACCAGGTGTGAGTGTTTTAAAGGCATCGAATAATGCTGAATTTGCTTTTAGTTCGTTTTCTAATTCCTTTGGAATAATAACTGTTTTCCCTTTTTTTTCTGGGATTATTTCTTTTCCTAATTTTTGATTTCCTATGGCTTCTTTAACATAAGCTAAAACAGCGTTTGGATCAATGTCTTCTAAGGAGTTGAAACGCATCTGTCTTAAGCCTTTTGTTTTTTCTTGTGCCTGTTCTAAAAGATTGCTCTCATCTTTTAAAAAGACTCCATTAAAAAACCAAATACCAAAATGCTTTTTAAAGGCTCCAAGCCCTACCACATTTTTACCGTTTAAGGCATAAACAGGAGCACTCCATTTTACAGTCTCTTCCAATTCGGTAGAATTAATTAAATCTCTTAAAATAGTTAATGCCTCGCCAAAATGCGCGTTGTTTTCAATGTATTCCTCAACTGAGCTTATTTTTTTCATGATGAGATTTTTAGTTTTGTTAGCGGTTTTGTATATGGTTTCGTTGCTGAAAGACACGTAGGAACCTTTTTCGATAAAGAACTAAGATAGTAAATGTGCGAGGATTTTCAGAAAGAAATTCACTAGCAATGAACTATACAACTAGTTGAGAACAGTTTATTTCATTAATTCTATTTGAAATTTAGTTGCATCAAAAGCCATTTTTAGACCTCTAAGATTAGGCTCATATTTGTTGGTTTCAAATAGGTCATTCAGGTATTCGGTTTGCTTAATTAAACTCTCATTTTCCCTTTGAAAAATCTGATATTTTAAGAGCACTAAATTAGCCATAATGTTATCTGACACATTCAAATCACTTTCATTTAGAATATTGTCTATTGTACTTTTTATCTCTAAATCATTTTCAGGAAGTTCATCGAATAGATATGCATTGGCTAAGTCAGATTTGGTCATATCTGAATAGTCATTTTCATTAGACATATCTTTTCTATAAGTCATTTTGTCTCCATTTAGAAAATACCATCTTGTGTAGGAGTCGTTCTCAATTTTTATTTCTTTTTCAAATATTTTTTCTTTTGTGCTCCAGTTTGTAAATGCAATTAGAAGCTCAGTTCCGTCATCTTTCTTTAATATAACAAACCGAATTAAATAATTTCTTTTTCCAGGCTTTTCAATTTCAATATCTAATTTGTTTTCTATAGAAATATATTTTTTAAGAGCGTTTAATATAGAGGAAACTTCTTCAGGACTTGCTTCTGGAAATAAACCCTCTCTTAAGAATAAGTCAATATATAAATAATGAGTTAAATAAAAATCATCCGCTTTTAGATAATTTGATTCTTTAAGATTTTCTGATTTAATTTTTATTTTATCCGATTGCGCATAACCAATACTCGATAGTAAAATTATCAATGAAATTATACATATTCTTTTAGGCATATAGCTTGTTTTATATTGGTTAGAACTTTATGGTTTGAATTCGTTTTAATATTGATATCTGGTGTTAACGAAGTTTTTTTTTTAATGATGTTTATAACACTATCCAAACTTCCTAACTTTCAGCTTTTAAAGCAGTCAATTCAGCAATCTTACAAATCACTTCAGTAGCTTTTATCATGCTTTCTACAGGTACATATTCATAACGTCCATGGAAGTTATGTCCACCAGCAAAAATATTTGGACAAGGTAAACCCATATAACTTAATTGAGAGCCATCTGTGCCTCCACGAATGGCTTTAATTAATGGTTTTATACCAACTTGCTTCATAGCTTCTTCAGCAATATCTACAATATGCATCACAGGTTCTACCTTTTCTTTCATATTAAAATATTGATCTTTTATCTCTGTAGTAATAACTTCTCGTTCATATTGTTCGTTAATATCATTAGTCAGCTTTATCATAACTTCTTTTCTGGCTTTAAAATGCTCTCTGTCATGGTCTCTAATAATATATTCTAAAACAGTTTCCTCTACTTCACCTTGTATAGAATATAGATGGAAGAAACCTTCGTAACCTTCTGTATGCTCTGGGGTTTCCATTCTAGGTAAAGAATTGATAAACTCGGTAGCGATGTACATGGAGTTAACCATTTTTCCTTTGGCATAACCTGGATGTACAATTTTGCCTTTTATTTTCACTACAGCTCCAGCAGCATTAAAGTTTTCGTATTCTAATTCGCCAATTTGGCTGCCATCCATGGTGTAAGCCCAATCTGCTCCAAATTTTTCAACATCGAATTTATGAGCACCACGACCAATTTCCTCGTCTGGAGTAAATCCTATACGAATAGGGCCATGCTTAATTTCTGGGTGTTTGATTAAATATTCCATTGCCGATACTATTTCTGTAATTCCTGCTTTATCATCGGCCCCTAAAAGCGTTGTTCCATCTGTAGTAATTAGAGTTTGTCCTTTGTACAACAATAAATCTTCAAAATAATCTGGAGACAATACAATGTCTTGTTCAGCATTTAAAACAAGGTCTTTCCCATTATAATTTTCAACAATTTGAGGCTTTACATTGGCTCCAGTAAAATCTGGTGTCGTATCAAAATGCGAAATAAAACCTATGGTTGGAACCTCATGATCTACATTACTTGGTAAAGTTGCCATAATATATGCATTGTCATCTATTGTAACCTCTTGCATGCCAATGGCTTTTAGTTCTTCAACTAATTTATTGGCTAAATCCCATTGTTTTTCTGTACTTGGGGTTGTGTCACTTTTTGGGTCGGATTCTGTGTCTATTGTTACATAGCTTACAAAACGATCGATTATATGTTGCTTGTCTATCATTTGGATGTGTTTGTTTGGTATGAATGATGTTAATAACGTCTTCAAAAATACCAATAATTTATAAAACTTATGTTAGCATTTATAATCAAATGAATAGTATTTTTGCCAAACAAGACAACGACTATGTATAAATTATTAATAAGACCCATTTTTTTTCTTTTCGATCCTGAAAAAATTCATCATTTTACGTTTTCCTTACTTCGTTTTGTAAATAAAATCCCTTTAATACCAAGTCTTCTAAAAGGATTGTATTTAGTTGAAGATAAACGCTTGGAACGTCAATTATTTGGTTTGACTTTTAAAAACCCAGTTGGTTTGGCTGCTGGTTTTGATAAAGATGCTAAACTGTATCAAGAGTTAGGAAATCTTGGTTTTGGTTTTGTTGAAATAGGTACTTTAACCCCAAAACCTCAGGATGGTAATCCAAAAAAACGTTTGTTTAGGTTGAAATCTGATGCTGCTATTATTAACAGAATGGGATTCAATAATGGAGGTGTAGAAGACGCCGTATTGAGATTAAAAAAGAATAAAGGTATTTTGATAGGTGGCAATATTGGAAAAAATAAAGTAACTCCAAACCATGAAGCTGTTGAAGATTATAAGATTTGTTTTCAAACTTTGTTTGATTATGTGGATTATTTTGTTGTGAATGTAAGTTCACCAAACACACCAAATCTAAGAGAACTGCAAGACAAAGAACCACTCACAAATCTTCTTAAAGACCTAAAAATTCAAAACTCTAAAAAACAGTATCCAAAGCCAATTCTTTTAAAAATAGCTCCAGATTTAACGGATTCTCAATTGTTAGACATTATAGATATTGTAAAAGACACAAAAATAGATGGTGTAATTGCAACCAATACAACTATTTCTCGCGAAGGTTTAACAAGTGGAAATAAATCTGAAATGGGAGGTTTGAGTGGGAAACCATTAACCAATCGTTCTACGGAAGTTATTCGATTTTTAGCAGAAAAAAGTCATAAATCGTTTCCGATCATTGGAGTAGGAGGTATTCATTCAGTTGAAGATGCGCTAGAAAAAATGGAAGCTGGAGCCGATTTAATTCAACTTTATACAGGTTTTATTTATGAAGGTCCGAAGTTGATTAAACAGATTAATAAAGCGTTACTTCAGAATTAGTTTCTGAGTGACAGAATTTTTGTTGATGTTTTTTAATTTCACGAGATATAAGCCTTTTTGTAAATTGCTTAAATCTAATTGTACCTTGGAGGTATTGGTTATGGGAGTTTCTTGAACTATCTTCCCTAAGATATTATAGATTTCAATAGTTTCTAAATTAGTAGAATTGGTTATAGTTACATATCCTTGAGAAGGATTGGGGAAAAGCTTCATGTTTGCACTTGAGTTCTCATGGTTAATACCTAACACGTTTGTAAGCGTTATTTCAATATTACCAATGGCATTTCCATTAAAGGGAGCGATACTATTCGACATATTAAAAACAGATATCGGCAAATTGCTATCGGCATTTCCAGAGGTATAATCTGTTCCAGTATCTGTTCCAGCATCATACACATATGTCATAGGAATATTGATTGAAGATTTCCAATTACCAGTTGACTCTAACAATTCTAAATCGTGAATGGCAACCATCCAGTCTGGACTAGGTGCGACCATTGATACTAGCGTTAATAAAGGAAATTCTTCACTAACCTCTAATCCATCAATAGTTATAGTTCCTGAGGCAGAACCAAGTGAAGAACCATTAATATATTGTTGTGCATTTCCGGCATTGATGGCGTTTTCAACATCTACAGTTTCAAATTGCACATTATTTCCAGATTCAGCAATCATTTCTATCCCTAAACTTGCCATGCTACCTACTTCTAAAAAGGAAACGTTGCTATTATGATTTGAGCCAACCAGTTTAGACCAATGTGCATTTGGAGGTATTGATGTGTGATCTGTTGCATTCCATGTGCTTTGAAAAGTAATATTGTAAGTGGCTATGGATTGAGAGAGTAATTGGCAAGAAATAGTTAAAAAAAGAACTAAAGTAATTTGAGTAATGTTTTTCATGATACTTTTTTATTAATAGTCGCTTGCTTTTATTTAAAATTACAATCGTTTAATATCATTCATGTCGTTGAAGGTTTAATTAGTTAAGTGTTTTTTTAATTAAATATGAGTTTGAATTGATAAACTTATCAATAAATCGAAAATCTTTATAGTAGTAAATCATCATTTAAATTTCATTCAACAAAGCCTTGAAAACAGATTTATAATTCTATTTTTACACAAAAAACACACGCTGAATTTCGACATCCTTATATCATTTATAATAGCCACAGCAGCCTTAGCCATGTCTCCAGGGCCGGATAATATTTATGTCTTGATGCAAAGCATCAGTCATGGAAAAAACTCAGGATTAGCAACTGTCTCTGGATTGATTTCAGGTTGTTTGGTTCATACAACACTTGTTGCCTTTGGAGTGTCAGCACTTATTAAAGAAAATGATTATCTATTTATTATTATTAAACTTTTTGGAGCAGCTTACTTATTATATTTAGCATTTAAGGTTTTTAAAAGCGATGGAGAATTGCAATTACATGCTGGAAATATCCCTAAAAAAGGTGGATTCCAATTGTTTAAACAAGGGTTTTTAATGAATGTTTTAAATCCAAAAGTCTCTTTATTCTTTCTAGCCTTATTTCCTGGGTTTTTGTTTAGTGACACTTTAAGCGAAGTGACACAATTTTATGTATTAGGACTTTTGTTTATGGCAGTATCCCTCATTATTTTTTCTTGTATCGCCATTTTAGCAGGTTCAATTTCAAATTATATCAAACAACATAAACATATAGGAAGCTATTTAAAATGGTTGCAAATTATTGTGTTTGTAGGTATTGCAGTTTTCATCTTGATTTCAAAAAAATAGTGCTATTTTTACAGTTCCAACGTAAATAAAATGTCAAATCCAGTAAAAGTTATTGAATGCCCTAGAGATGCCATGCAGGGCATTAAAGACTTTATTCCAACCGAAAAAAAAGTTCAGTACATTCAATCATTACTTCGAGTTGGATTTGATACCATTGATTTTGGAAGTTTTGTTTCGCCAAAAGCCATTCCACAGATGGTGGATACAGCCAAAGTATTAGACCAATTAGATCTAAGCAAAACGGAAAGCAAATTATTAGCTATTATTGCCAATACTCGTGGAGCTCAAGATGCTTCTGGGCATCAACAAATAGATTATTTAGGGTATCCGTTTTCAATTTCAGAAAATTTCCAAATGCGTAATACGCATAAAACCATTGCACAATCTGTAGTAACTCTAACTGAAATACTTGAAATTGCATATAAAACAAACAAACAAGTTGTGGTTTATATTTCTATGGGATTTGGTAATCCATATGGAGACCCTTGGAATGTTGAAATAGTAGGAGAGTGGACAGAAAGACTTTATAATATGGGAGTAAAAATCCTCTCTCTAAGCGATACAATTGGAAGTTCTAATCCTGAAAATATCAACTATTTGTTTTCGAATTTAATACCAAAATATCCAAATATCGAATTTGGTGCTCATTTACATACCACACCTACAACCTGGTTTGAAAAAGTAGATGCAGCTTATAAGGCAGGATGCAAACGTTTTGACGGAGCCATTCAAGGCTTTGGAGGTTGCCCAATGGCTAAAGATGAACTTACTGGCAATATGCCTACCGAAAAACTACTGTCTTACTTCACCCAAAAAAAAGTTTCTAACTTAAATGCATTAAGTTTTGAGAGCGCGTATAATGAAGCAACCAAAATTTTTAATGCATATCATTAAACTTTTACGGCACTTATTTTTCACGAATTCAATTAGTTAAAATTTTTGTTATTTTTTTATTTTAAATTAATCTAAATAAGCTTTGCGTATTTAAAATCCTATACTATTTTTGCAGTCGAAAAACATTAAATTATTTATAATAAGTCTAAATAAAAGTAAAGGTAATAATGAAAAATATTATTCTATCAATTTCAGTTTTAGTTTCAACGATTGGGTTTTCCCAAACTGTTCCAGATTCTTTATATACAAATCCGCAACAACAAGAAAATTCAGCTCAACGTATCTTGTCAGGTAATGTTAGTTCTGGAGTTACTGTTGGTGGTTATGGAGAGATTACTTATAACCAGCCAGAAGGAGATAATGGCGAGTTAGATGTACAACGTTTGGTATTATTATTCGGTTACAAATTTAGCGATAAAGTGCAATTTGTAACAGAAGTAGAATTAGAGCATGTTGAAGAAGTTTATGTTGAACAAGCATTCTTGCAATATAGTTTATCAGACCATGTAAATCTACGTGGTGGTTTAATGTTAGTGCCTATGGGTATTGTTAATGAATACCATGAGCCAACAACTTTTAATGGTGTAGAAAGACCTAGTATGGATAAAAGCATTGTGCCAACAACTTGGAGAGAAATTGGTGTAGGTGTTTCTGGAAGATTTAATGAGATTTCGTTAGGCTACCAAGCATATATCTTTACGGGTTTTGCTTCGGTAAATGGTTCTAAGGTTCTTGGTGGAAAAGATGGTTTACGAAACGGAAGACAAAAAGGAATTCAATCTACAGTAGATTCACCTAACTTATCTGTTAAATTTGATTATTATGGCCTACCAGGATTACGATTAGGGTTATCTGGATACGTTGGTCGTTCGCAAGCAGAAGATGATGTTGAAGATTTAGACGGTTCTAGCGTAGGTTTGTCTATGGTAGGACTTGATGCTCGTTATGCTTACAAACGTATTGCTGCACGGGGTCAAATTGTGTATGCTGGATTGACAGATACTGAAGCTTATAATGAATTGTATTACGATTTAGAAGCAGATCCAACACAAGGACTTGGAAGCGCTATGCAAGGATGGTATTTAGAAGCATCCTATAATTTACTACCACTTACTAAAAAACAACAGCTTTATGCATTTGCACGTTATGAAGATTACGATACAAACGCATCAGTTGAAGGAGATCTATTGATAAATGACGCTTATAATAGAAGCGATTGGACCTTAGGTTTGTCTTATAAATTAACTCCTGGAGCTGTCGTTAAAGCAGATTATCAGTTTAAAAACGATGCGACCAATAATGATTTAGGAAACCAGTTAAATTTCGGAATCGGAGTTTGGTTTTAATATAAAGATTTAGTTTTTAATTTTTATTTGTCCTGTAGCTAGAGAGATTTTTTTTTCACTCTAGCTATTTGGCATTTTAGTTGGTAACATTAAACATTTAAATATCTTTGCAAAATGAATATAAAACTTACTATAATTTTTATTCTCCTGTTTGGATTTCAAGTTATTGGATTGCCAAAAAACCTTCAGAAAAAAGTGGATAAAGAAATAACTGAAACTTTTCAAACAAAAAACTTTACGTTTGAGGCTTTTGTTATCCCCACTAATGTCGCATCAGAATTACCATCTAAATTTGAAACCAATAATTTTTTTCAAATCCATTCAAACAATCAATTGTTGGGTTATGCTTATGTTTCTAAGGCTCCAAGTAAAACAGACCAGTTCGATTATTTGGTTTTATTAGATACTGAATTAATTGTATTAAGTTCGAAAGTATTAGTTTATAGAGAAGATTATGGTGGTGAAATAGGCAGTAAACGTTGGTTAAAACAATTTATTGGTAAAACTCAAAATGACGATCTAAGATATGGCGATAATATTATGGCCATTTCTGGAGCAACCATTTCTGTAAGATCCATGACGACTGCAATGAATAATTTATTACAATCTTTAAAAATTCTTCATTCAAAAAACATGATTTAATATGGAATTAAACGGTTTAATTTATACGTTTCCTAAAGAAATAAAGCTTTTAATTGCAGCTTTTATTATTGTGTTAAGTGTTGGGTTTTTTACAGGGCTGCTTTTTGTTGGCGAAACATCTAGCACTAATCCACATGGTATAGAGGAACAATATTTAGGAAACGAAAACAATGAATCAGCAACCGTGATGAAGTTTAAAAAAAGCGAAAAGGAAATGCTTACGTTGGTTCATAATCATATTTTATCTATGTCAATTATTTTCTTTTTAGTAGGTATAATTTTAAGTACAACCAAAATAAATAAGACTCTTAAATTGTTTTTAATTATTGAGCCATTTCTTTCTGTTATTTTAACATTTGGTGGACTTTATCTGCTTTGGGCTGGATTTTACTGGACCAAGTATATTGTAATGTTTTCTGGAATTTTAATGACACTTACTTTTTCACTTTCAGTACTAATTATATTAAAACAACTTTTTGATTTTAAAAAAGTGAATAATTAGAATATTCTTGTAAATTTATCTTTCATTAAATTTATATGAAGCTATTTTTATATGTGTTTTTTTTATGCTTTACGACCATAAGTTTTTCTAAAGAGTATAAGAACCTCAATGAATACCAAAAAAAGACTGGAAAACTCCAATTAGAATCTTCCGACTGGCTTAGAAAAGACAGAAAAGATAACACCTTAATTTGGCAACAAGCCAATTTGTATAATTTAAAAAACAACCTTCCTTTAGAATACAAGTCTATTAAAGAACGTACCGATTTTTATTTATGGATATATAACGCATTAGATGCAAAAGGTTCCGAAGTAGTTTGGCCAGAAATGGCACATTTTATATCTAATAAATTAGAAAATATCAAAGCTTTTCCTTTTAATATTTTCACAAGAAAAGAAGTGAAACGATACGCTACAAAAGGAAGTGAAACAGTTTTTATTAAGGCCTTTTCAAAAATGAAGACGCTTTATTTTTCTGAATCGATTTTAAAATCAGATAAAGCATTGACTTGGGATGAGGAGATTATTCATGAAGAACAATATGTTTGGTTGGAAGAAATATATAATCAAGTAGACTCAAAAACTTTGAAAACTATTGATAAAATGGCTAAGGGTAAATGTATTTATAAATTCATGGTGCCCAAAGAAGTTGTATTTTCAGGAGATTTATCCAATAAAGAAAATAGATATCATTATGCTTTAAAGACCCTAAGGCCTTATTGCAAAACGGAATATAAATATTTTAAGAATAACTAAAATTTAGTTAGGTATAAATATTGTATATTTGCACGCAATTAAATGTAATTGCAACATGATATCACATTCAAACAAAATTGTAGGAGAAGGTTTAACTTACGACGACGTCCTACTAGTACCGGCTTTTTCAGAAGTATTACCACGAGAAGTCAATATTCAAACAAAATTCACTAAAAATATTACAATTAACATTCCTATAGTTTCAGCAGCTATGGATACGGTTACTGAGAGTGCTATGGCAATTGCTATAGCAAGAGAAGGAGGAATTGGTGTGCTTCATAAGAATATGACGATTGCTCAACAAGCTAACGAAGTCCGGAAAGTAAAACGTGCAGAAAGTGGTATGATAACAGATCCTGTAACACTTACCATAGAAGCAAAAGTACTTGATGCTAAACAAAATATGGCAGAACACAGTATAGGAGGGATTCCAATTGTGGACGATCAAGGGTTTTTAAAAGGGATTGTAACCAATAGAGATTTGCGTTTTGAAAAAGATGGAGAAAGACCCATCGTTGACGTTATGACTAGTGATAGATTGGTAACAGCACCTGTTGGGACATCTTTACAACAAGCCGAAGTGATTTTGCAAGAACATAAAATTGAGAAATTATTGATTGTTGATGACAATTATAAACTAGCAGGTTTAATTACATTTAGAGACATTACTAAACTAACCCAAAAACCTATTTCTAATAAAGATGTGTTTGGTCGTTTACGTGTTGCTGCAGCTCTTGGAGTAACCCCAGATGTTGTCGAACGTACAGCTGCTTTGGTAAATTCTGGCGTAGATGCAGTTATTATTGATACGGCACATGGACATACAAAAGGAGTTGTAGCTGTACTTAAAGAGGTTAAAGCTAAATTTCCCAAATTAGATGTTATTGTTGGTAATATAGCAACAGCAGAAGCAGCAAAATATTTGGTTGAAGCAGGTGCAGATGCTATTAAAGTTGGTATTGGACCAGGTTCAATTTGTACTACTCGTGTAGTTGCTGGAGTTGGTTTTCCTCAATTTTCAGCTGTTTTAGAAGTCGCTGCAGCCATTAAAGGTTCAGGAGTTCCAGTAATTGCAGATGGAGGTATTCGTTATACTGGAGATATTCCAAAGGCCATAGCAGCAGGAGCAGATAGCGTAATGTTAGGCTCTTTATTAGCTGGAACTAAAGAAAGTCCTGGTGAAACTATTATTTATGAAGGCAGAAAATTTAAGTCTTATAGAGGTATGGGCTCAGTAGAAGCTATGAAACAAGGAAGTAAAGATCGATATTTTCAAGATGTGGAAGACGATATTAAAAAATTAGTCCCAGAAGGTATTGTAGGTCGTGTTCCATATAAAGGGGAGTTGTATGAAAGTATTCATCAATTTGTTGGTGGGTTAAGAGCTGGAATGGGTTATTGTGGTGCTAAAGATATAGAGACACTTAAAGATAAAGGGCAATTTGTAAAAATAACAGCCTCTGGAATTAATGAAAGCCATCCACACGATGTTACTATTACAAAAGAATCACCTAATTATTCTAGATAGTTTTTTTGTATATCTTTATTTTTTATAATTTTGCAATAATAAACGAGTATAAATTATGAAACCAGAAGTGACTACAGATTTTCAAACTGGTCAAGCAGAAATATTTAAAAATCCAATTTTAGAACGTTTAACAAAAACGGATCCTATTTCAAATATTATTGTTTACGGTTTAATTAATGCCTTTTTAGTCTACTTAGCTATAGGAGTTATTGGATTAAGCGTATGGTCCTTTTTAGGGTTGTTTGTTTTTGGTTTATTCTTTTGGACTTTTGCTGAATACATGTTACATCGTTATGTGTTTCATTGGGTAACAGAAGCTAAATGGTCTCAAAGATTTCATTTTATCATGCATGGCGCTCATCATAATTTCCCAACAGATAAAGACCGTTTGTTAATGCCTCCTGTTCCGGGGATTATTTTAGCATCTTTTTTATTCGGGATTTTCTTTGTTGTATTTTGGGCTACAGGTTTTACGCAATTAGTTTATGGTTTTTTTCCAGGTTTTTTTATTGGGTATTTAATGTATTCATTTGTACACAGAGCTACTCATGTCATGCGTCCTCCTAAACGTTTTAGAGATTTATGGCACCACCATAGTCTACATCATTATAAGTATCCTAACAAAGCTTTTGGTGTTTCTAACACTTTTTGGGATAAAGTATTTGGAACGATGCCTCCAAAAAAAGAAAAAAAGAAAGCTTAGTCTTCTAAAATTTAAATTTAGCAGTTATAAGATAGTGGTTGTTTCTGGAATAGAAACCTAATTCAACGGGGTTATTTTGGTAAGGTTTTGTGAAAATATATGTGCTACCAATACCAATGGCTGCACCTCCTAGGACATCCCATATATCATGCCATCCATCTGGTCCTTCCATTCTACTTACACCAACAATAGAAGCCAATAAATAGGCCCATTTTCCATATTTCCAACCATAGCGTCTTTGGATAAATGAAGCACCACTAAAGGCAGAGGTAGTATGACCTGAGGGAAAAGCATCATAGAGATTTCTACCTTCAGGACGCTGTTTATGAACTATTTTTTTTAAAGCATGGGCAATTATAAAACTAGTAGTATAAGAAAATGCAAACTGTTTGCTGCCTTCCCAATCTTTTTTGAAAACAGTTGCTAATCCAGCAGCTACTGGTAGTGCTATTTGTAATATATCTCCAGTTCCTTCTAGGACATATTCCCATTTTTCGTGTGTGCTATTTGGATTTGGATCTGTGTTTTGTGAATATGAATAATTCATCATGAATACTTGGATTAGTATGATTATCATTATTCGTAACATTCAAAAAAAGAATATAGTTAGACAAAAATAGAACTCTATTACTGCCTTTAATATTGCACGAAGTAATTAAGAAAGTAATTCTACAAGTTTTTTTACACCTTTAGTAGCAGTTTCAGGGATCACTGTAATTCTTTGGTTATTTACTTTCGCTGGTTTTGGATCTATGTAATAAATTGGAATGTGGTTTGGAGTAAAATCCATCAAGCTAGCAGCAGGGTATACTTGCATGGAAGTGCCAATAATTACAAGAATATCGGCCGTTTCACAAATGGAAATTGCTTTATCAATCATTGGTACAGCTTCACCAAACCAAACGATATGTGGTCTCATTTGATATCCTTTTTCACAAACATCGCCAAGTAAAATATCTTGTTTCCAATCAATAATAGATGTCTCGTTATATATATTTCTAGCTTTTAGTAACTCGCCATGTAAGTGTATGATATTAGAACTTCCAGCACGTTCGTGTAAATCATCTACATTTTGAGTAATAATAGTTACTTTATATTCTTCCTCTAAAGCGGCTAATGTTTTATGAGCTAGGTTTGGATGAACCGTTAGGAGTTGTTTTCTTCTTTCGTTATAAAAATTTAAAACCAACTCAGGGTTCTTTGTAAATCCTTCTGGAGACGCCACTTCCATAACATCATGACCTTCCCAAAGACCATCGGCGTCTCGAAAGGTTTTAATGCCACTTTCGGCACTAATTCCTGCTCCTGATAATACAACGATGTGTTTCATTTTGTGAAATTATAACATTTCAAACTTAAAATAAAATAAAAAAGGAGTGCAACAACACTTTAAAAATTTATATATTATGTGTAATATTACAGATATTTAATATTAGATTATGAAGACACTATTTAAGTCACTAATTTTATTTTTACCCTTAATTATTTTAAAGGGCTGTAGTGGTGATGACCATATTACTCCCATAGATTCCAGTCAGATTTCTAAAACTTATGCATTAAGTTCTATTAATGATAATAATGTAACTGGTCATGCGAAATTCATTAAAAACGAAGATAATTCCACAACCGTAGAGTTAGATTTCACTTCTATTCCAACAGGTGGTTCGCATCCAGCGCACATTCATTATAATACAGCTGCTGAAGGTGGAGACATAGCTATTACGTTAGGTACAGTAAGTGGAACTACAGGTTTTAGTACTATTACTTTTTCAGCTTTAGATGATGGAACTCCAATAACATACGACGAGTTAATGAGCTTTGATGGGTATATTAATGTCCACGAAAGTGAAACGCAATTAGACCTTATTGTAGCTCAAGGAGATATTGGTCAAAATGAACTTACTGGTGTGTCTAAAACCTATCCATTAGGTGAAAAAGATATGCCTGGAATTTCAGGAATTGCTAGATTTTCAGAACGAGAAAATGGTGAAGCACTTGCTGTAATTGAATTAACAAATACCATAGATGGAAATATGTATCCAGCACATATCCATAATAATACAGCTGCTGAAGGTGGAGATATTGCTTTTACTTTTAATCCAATTAATGGAAATACCGGAAAAAGTTTTACCAATGTTTCTGAATTTGATGATGCTATCTCTTTTTTATATCTAGATGTTATTGATTTTGATGGATATATTAATGTTCATGAAAGCGAGACAAACCTAGGTACTATAGTGGCACAAGGAGATATTGGTCAGAATGAACTTACAGGAGATTACATATCTTATAGTTTAGATGAGGTTGATATGTCTGGAATAAGTGGAACTGCCACTTTCTATGGAAGAACTAACGGTGAAGCTTTAGCCGTTATCGAATTACAAAACACTCCTGTAGACGGTATACATCCTGCTTATATATATGCGAATGATGTGGATACAGCTGGTAACATTATTTTTACATTTAATCCAGTTGATGGAAATACTGGGCTAAGCCAAACGAATGTATCTGTTTTAGATGACGATTCTGTCTTTGGATTTGAAGATGTATTAGTTGTCAATGGTCATATAAAGGTACAACTAAGTACCACTCAGCCTACAATCTTTGTAGCCCAAGGGAATATTGGCTCAAATGATTAAATTTAAAATATAATTGAAATTAAGAGGTTGTTTGAAAAGCTTAAATAATCGTTATTTTGAATTAATTTCAGAATCTTAGCCTAATTTATTACTGGGATTAAAGGAAACTGAAAAAAGTTCTGTTTGACGAAAAATTTACTTTTTAAACAACTTCTTTTTTTTATTTTTAAAATATGGTAGATTTAAAACTTTTGGAATATCTTGAAACCTATTTAACTGAAAATAGAAGACAACGTTTCAATAATGTACTTGCTCAAAGAACAAAACATTTTACAGTTGCAACTGAAGATGTTTATCAACTCCATAATACAAGTGCCGTTATAAGAAGTTGCGACGTATTTGGCATTCAAGACGTCCATATAGTTGAAGAGGTGAATTCGAAGCAAATAGATAGGGAGATTGCTATGGGAGCTCAGAAATGGGTCGATTTAAAGAGGTTTCATTCTGTAAAAGATTGTATTCAAGATTTAAAACATAAAGGGTACCAAATTGTTGCTACAACACCACATACAAACGACTGTTTGTTGCATGAATTTGATGTTTCTAAAAAATCCTGTTTTTTCTTTGGAAGAGAAACTCAAGGCTTGTCACAAGAAGTCTTAGATCAGGCAGATTGTTATTTAAAAATTCCTATGTCTGGTTTTACAGAGAGTTTAAACATTTCGGTGTCTGCAGCTATTATTCTACAACATGTTACCACAAAATTAAAACAGACTAATATCCATTGGGAACTTACAGAGATAGAACAACAAGAAAAACGACTAGATTGGATTAAGAAAACTATTAAAAGTTACGATGAGATTGTAGCTAGATTTTACGACAAGACTTAAAAATATACCAATCTATCGCATGATTGAATGTATTGTACTATAATAAAGATGTCTTACAATAATGGGCAAAAAAAAGCAGAAAATAATATTTCTGCTTTTCTATTTTTATAATCTTCCTTTATTCTTGCTCCTACTTAAAACCTTATATTCTTCATAGCATTCACTAATGGCATCTAATATTTGAAGATCGTTTGCTGTTTCAATAAAGCTTTTCGAATAATTACATTGCCTGATTATTTCATCTAAATCTGCACGATCTACTTGTAATAAAGCTGTAAGCATCTCCCGGTCAAATCTATTGGCTAGAAGGGTTCTTATTTCATCATCTTGCTTCATTTTCTTCAATTTTCGCATTTCGTTTGGCTGTTTTCCAAACATACTATACAAAAAGTCTGCTGGGTTAAATACAGCACCAAGGACTCTAGTTACAGCATTTGAAGAAGACCCTCCAGCTTCATAACCCGTTTGAAGTCCAGAAATATTATATCTGTAATTTGTGTTTATTGGTACCTGCTTAATGTCAACTTCAAGAAATCCTGTTAGTTTAAATTCGTTAACAACAACTTCTTCTAATGCAAAAGCTAATTCTGTTAATTGAATGGTTGAAACACCAAACTTTATCCAGTCGTTAGTAACCCTTACTTTTATGGATTTAAAACCTAAATAAGATAAATGAAGTGTGTCTGTTGCTTTTGCTTTAATCTCAAACTCACCTCTAACATTAGTAGTGGTCCCTTTTACTTGATTTAAGTTAACAATATTTACGCTTTCTAAAGGCACGCCTTCAGAAGCATTAATTACAATACCTTTTACAGTAGTTTCTTCTTGACCATAGGTAAAAGAGATTCCAAAAATAAGAGTAAATAGTAAAAGCAGTTTTTTCATTAAAGCCATATTGAGCATAAAAGTAATAAACTAAACGAGAATATATTTAGATGTCTTATATTTTGACTAAAAATTAACAAATTACTTGACCTAAGGCAAGTAACTTTTAACGTCTAGAGCGTCTTGGTCTTTCAGAACTGGTACTAGATTCAGTACGTCTTGATCGAGTTTCATTACTTGAGGAACTGCGTCTGTCGCTTCTATCACTTCTAGAACCAGAAGAACGTCTGTCACTTCTGTTTCCATCGCCTCTTGAGCTAGAACGTCTGTCTCCTCTTGGTTTATCGTCGCTACGTCTTTTGCTTCCTCCACCATCACGACGTCTTTTGTTTCTACTAGTACCGCCACCTTTATCTTCGCTTATTTCTACATTAACAAAACGACCATCGTGTTTAAAATCTGTAAAAAATGCTAATACTTTTTCTTGGTGTTCTTTTTCTGTATTGAAAAAAGAAAAACTTTCTTTAACGTCTACTTTAAAGACATCGTCTCTTCCAAGTTCTAGAACTTCTTTTAAGAAATCTTTCAATTTCATCCAGTCGTAACCATCTTTTCTACCAACGTTAATAAAGTAACGAGAACCGTTAGAACCTCCACTAAAAGCTCTTCCACCTCTATCTCTATCTTCGCCACGTGAAGTATCTGTTACATTTAGGTTTTTAGTTTTCTGATAGTAATTAAAAAATCTTGTAAACTCTACTGAGAAAAATTTCTTAATTAATTCGTCTTTAGTAGTATCTGCAAATAAGTCGTTGATGCTTTCTAAATACTTATCAATTTCATGATTGATTTCTGTATTATTAATTTTATTAGCAAGCGACATTAATTGAACTTCACAAATTTCCATACCATCTGGAATCTCTTTAAGCTCGAATTTTTGATTAATAATGCGCTCAATACTTTTTATTTTTCTTTCTTCACTTTTCGAAACAATTACCATGGAGATACCAGTTTTACCAGCTCGTCCTGTACGTCCAGATCTATGTGTATAAACTTCTGGTTCATCAGGTAATTGATAGTTGATGACGTGAGTAATATCGTCCACATCAATACCACGAGCAGCTACATCTGTAGCAACCAGCATTTGTATTTGTTTGTTTCTAAAGGATTTCATAACCAAATCTCGTTGGTTCTGACTTAAATCGCCATGTAATGCTCCAGCTGAATAACCATCTTCAATTAAGTTTTCGGCTACTTTTTGAGTGTCTCGTTTAGTTCTACAGAAAATTACCGAGAAAATATCTGGATTGGCATCTGCTAAGCGTTTTAAAGCTTGGTAGCGATCTCTAGCATTTACTAAATAGTATTCGTGTGAGACTTGGTTGGTACTTTCATTCTTATTTCCTACTGTTATTTCAATAGGACTCTTCATGAATTTTTTTGCAATGTTGGAGACTTCTTTAGGCATGGTTGCAGAAAACAACCAGGTATTTTTGTCTTCAGGAGTATGAGATAAGATGTCGGTAATATCTTCTTTAAAGCCCATGTTTAACATTTCATCAGCTTCATCTAAAACGGAATATTCTATTTTAGAAATATCGACCATTTTTCTTTTAATCATATCCTTCATTCTACCAGGAGTTGCAACAATAATTTGAGCGCCTCTTTTTACTTCTCTGGCTTGATCTGTAATACTTGCTCCTCCATAAATTGCAACCACGTTAAGACCTTTACAATATTTACCATATTGTTTCATCTCGTTTGTAATTTGTAAACAAAGTTCGCGAGTAGGAGATAGGATTAAACCTTGAGTGGTTCTACTATCAATATTAATTTTTTGTAGCATTGGAAACCCAAAAGCTGCAGTTTTTCCAGTTCCGGTTTGCGCTAAAGCAACTAGATCTGTTTCTTTTTCTAATAAAATTGGAATAGCTTTGGCTTGGACATCACTTGGGGTCTCAAAGCCCATATCTGTAATTGCTTGTAAAAGGTCTTTATTAAGACCTAAATCTTGGAATGTGTTCATTCGTTTGTATAAGTAATCGATTAAATTATGTGGTGTTACATAAGAAGCGAATCGACATACTTAACCTAAACTTCTAGTAACACATCCTCTCTCTGAGGAATTATTAATCAGAACTTCAGGCTCCGATAAATTTCGTGCAAAGGTACACTTTTATTTTATATAATGGTGTTGAATGTGTAAGAATCTAAAAACTAGTTAAATGAAGTTTCATGGATTCGATTTCAATTTAAAATTAGTTGGATATTGTTATTGGTTATTCATCTTTTTGAGCAACTTGTCATACAAAACCTCTTTTTTTCAAAAATTTCAATGTTTCCTAAATTTATTTCTTATTTTAATAGGAGTTAGATTTAAATTTAGTTAGTTTTTTTAACCTTAAAACCATCCAAGTAGCTAAGACAAATGGGGCTGTTAACGTTATGATTCCCGTTATTGCCAGTCCGATATTTATCAATGTGGAGAGAATTATTGCCATAGTAATCCACAGTAAATCTCGCCATCCTTTTCCTGAAAGTGCGATGGCACAAAGTATACCATTGTAACCCATAAGTCCAGTATTAATTGATGAAAATGACACTGAAAACAGCCAGCCAGTTATGGAGCCCATTACAGCAGCATAAATGGCATAAATTGCCATTAGTTTATTGTTTATTAAAATAGCAAACAGAAAAAATAATCCCGTAATAACATTTTCTTGAAACATTACTTGACCGATGCCTCGAAATATTGTTTGAGTAAACCTCATTAAATTAATGATAAAGTTGTTTCTATTTGCGTTAATAAAAAAACAAGTTATTCTAAAGATTAAAAATTTCTATAAATATATTTATTTGCTTTTGTCTTTTATTGTATTTGTTGTGAAATAGCACAATCTATTTTTAATTGAGGCTTCCATTAATTTATTGTTGATAAACAGACGTCGTTTAGTTCTGTATATTAGGTAATATATATTTTTCTAAAATCAATTCTGGTTGTTGAAACTTCCCGTTTCTAAAATTTCCAGATGTTATTACTACAACTGTTTCTAATTCTGGTATTACAAAAATATATTGTCCGCCATTTCCTCTTGCTTCAATGGATTTTATAATTTTCTCGTTTACTTGATATGTGTTGTGCCACCACAAATATCCATAACCGTTTTTTTTAGGCACATTTTCTAAATCATGATAATTTTTAAAAGAGTTTACGACCCATTGTTCACTTAATACCTGTTCGTTTTTCCAGATTCCTTTCAGAAGATATAGTTGACCAAACCTCATCATGTCTCTTGGTGTTAAATACATGCCTCCACCAAAGTAGGGACGACCTTTAATATCTGTTTGAATGATGTAATTAGAAATTTCTAATTTTTGAAATAAGTTTTTGTCCATAAATAATTCTAATGGCTCTAAAACCACAGAGTCTATAGCTACACCAAGAAGATAAGGGTTAGCTGAGCCGTAATTAGCATGTTTATTTGGTTTGCTTAACATTTCCGCTTTTAGCACAGTTTCTGTCCAGTCTCTAGAAGGTTGGTAATTATTTTCGGATGCTGTTGATCTTCTCTCCCTTGTATAATCATCTGCATCTAATCCGGAACTCATAGTTAAAAGACTTTGAATGTCTATTTGAGATTTTAAACTATCTTTAAGAGGTTGATATGTATTTGGGAGAAAATCAAAAATAGATTGCTCAACACTTGTAAATAACGATTTGGTTTCTGCAATTCCTACTATGGCAGACGAAATACTTTTTGATGCCGAACGCATGTCGTGAGGAATTTCCTTATTGTATCCATCAAAATAATTTTCATAAATAATTTTGCCATTTTTAGAAATTAAAACTGCATGTGTGTTTGGAAGTGAATCTTTTAAAATTAAATTCTCCAATTCACTTAGCTGAATGTTTTGATAGATTCTGTCTTGTTTTATTGTTTCAAATCCTCCTATTTGCCAATCATTCTTAGATATATTTAATACTATTTGGGTTACTAAATAATGTTCTAGATAAATTGATAGTTGTATTTTTTCATTCCCTAATTCCCCTTTAAATTTCAGTCCAGTTTTAATATCTGAAAAAAAAATGGTGTCATTTTTTTTTTGAAAATTTCCACACCAAGTTCCAGTGAAACGGTTATCTCCTAGAATGGGATATGCTTGATATGAATCGCCTGAACCATTCTCAATACTCAAATAAAAATTTTGAGATTTTAACTCGTCTACCATTAAAATATTCCAAACACCAGTAAATGAGCCCGTTTTTGTTTTGGTTAATTTTACGTGATATAGTAACATGCCAGATTTTATAAAACCATTGATTTCATTACTTTTATTAGATAATACGCCTTGAAAAGATAAATTTTCTCCTAGCTTAACATGTATCAACTTAGGATCAGTTTTCTTAAATGATTGTTCGATGATTGCCTTATTGTTTGAAATAATAAGAATTGGTTTTTCTGTTTGTAATCCAGTTATTTCGATTGAGAAATTGAACACATTTTCATTTTTAATTTTTCCTTCCCAGTTATTTGTATAATCGGCCATATTTTGAGCAGATACACTAAATGAGATAATAGATAAAAAGTAAAGTATGATTTTTTGAAATTTCATTCTCGTTTGATTTTGAATAATCTAGTCTGCTTTTTAGCTTTCAGGTAACGTCTTCTTATAAATCCAAAGATAGTTGATTAGTTTTTTGGAGTGTTGGGTTGTCTATATAAATAATAACCAAGAGCTTTAAAAAGCTATATCTTATTAAGGTAATTTACCAACTGCTTCACAGCCTTGCCACGATGTCCAATCGTATTTTTTTCTTCTAATGAAATTTCCGCAAAAGTTTTTATAAAACCCTTAGCTTTAAAAATGGGGTCGTACCCAAAACCTTGTTCGCCTTGTTTTTCATGAGTAATGTTTCCTTCGCAAATACCTGTAAAAGTTCGCAATTCACCATGTAAATTAAGTGCAACTACAGTTTTAAATTGGGCTTGCCTATTGGGCTTATCTTTTAAGTTTTCAAGTAATAAATTCATATTGTCATTAGCATCTCGTTGTGTACCTGCATAACGAGCAGAATACACACCTGGCTCACCATTTAAAGCTTTAACCTCAAGCCCTGTATCGTCTGCAAAACAATCGTAACCATAATGAGCTTTTATGTATTCAGCTTTTTGTATGGCATTACCTTCAATAGTTTCTTGAGTTTCTGGAACATCTTCTAGACAGCCAATATCTTTTAGACTGAGTAGTTGGATATGTTCAGGAATTAAAACTTGAACTTCTTTAAGTTTATTTAAATTATTAGTGGCAAAAACGAGTTTCATAATTTTTAAATTATTGAAAATTGACATTTAATTTCAAAAAAACGGAAAATAATATTAATTTCATTGAAATATTTGCAATTTCCCGAATCTCTATGTTTAAACAAACTTGCTTAGTAATATGTATTTTAAGTTTTACAATGTCTCTACATGCGCAAAAGATAAAAAAATCTGATTCCTTAAGTACAAAGCAAATGATAGATACATTGTTAATTGATAGAGATATGAATAATTGGTCTGTTAGACTCTTTACTAATTACAAAGGACAAAGTTTTAATTTGATAAATAATGAGGATAAGATATCTTTTAAACCTAACAATAGAGCTGGTGTTGGTTTTGGTCTAGGAACGAGCAAGCTAATTATTGATATAGCTTTTAATTTAAAAGGCAACGAAGAAAATCCAACCCAACGGTTTGATATGCAAGGATCTTTAATTGTAGGCTCTAATCATTTAGTTGGTCTATATGTTCAAAGATATAAAGGGTTTAATGTCAAAAATAATTTTAATGAACCAGAGTTTTTTAGTAGTGATATTACTTCACTTTCAATAGGGTTTAGTTATCTATATTCTTTCGATGAGATCTCATTTTCTTCAGCAACTTTAAAAGCTGGATTAGCCAAAGAAGAAAAGAAACATTTCATATCGTATGGAGTTGGAGGTTTTATGGTCTATGATAATTTTTATACTGATAATACTATAATACCATACAATGGCGATTTTAATGAAGATGCTTATTTAAATGAATTTAAGGGAATTGGAGTAGGGGTTTCTGGTGGTATTTTATCTGTTTTTGTGCTTCCTGCTAACTTTTTTGCAACTTTAAATGTCATTCCTGGAATTGGGTTTATGTACAAGAAAGGATATTCGGAAACCAACAATTACAGAGCATCTAACCCAATGCTTTATAAACTAGACTATAATGCAGGTATAGGGTATAATTATAAACGTTTTTATATAACCCTACTTTATGGAAGTAGCATTTATACAACCAACTTAGATTATGGGTTAAATTATTTGTTTAGCAATACCAAAGCTAAAATCTCTATAGGTTATAAAATTAAGGTGAATAAAAAGATTAAGACTTCTTTGTAATGTTTTGTTTATTAAGCATGTTTAAATACATGTTCTCTACTTTTGTTCTAGCCCAAGGTGTACGTCTAAGAAATTTCAAACTAGATTTAATAGATGGGTTGTCTTGAAAACAACGAATGTTTATTTGATGTCCCATATATTCCCAACCATAATGCATTTCTAGGTCAGTTACTATTTGTTCTAACTTGACACCATGTAACGGATTGTTTGGTTGCTTTTCCATTTATAAATTAGAAACTAGATTTTTAATTTTTTCAGCTTTCTCAAAATGATCTAATTTATGAGTTAAAATCCACCAAGTGGCAGCTTCCATAAGTAATTCTGGGTTGTCATTTTTATTGGCAAAGAAAGCATAAAAAGACAGACCTACATTAAGTCCTTTTTGCTCAATTTTGCGATTACAAACGGCTATTATTTTTTCTTTTAATGCGGGAGTCATACAAGTTAATTTCTACGGTCGTCAGAACGTCTCTTATTTCTTTTAGGACGTCTCGAATTATTTGAAGTATTGCTGTTATTCGATCTGTTTGAATTTTGAGAACGTTGGTTGTTATTGTTAGATCGAGAAGAACGTCCTCCACCTTGTTTTTTAGGTTCTGTTGATGCATTTGGGTCTGGTTCAAATCCTTCTAGAATCTCTTTTGGAATTCTCATGCCAACTAATTTTTCAATATCTCTTAAATAAGTCGTTTCGTCTGCACTTACTAATGAAATAGCTTCACCACTAGCTCCAGCACGACCTGTTCTACCAATTCTATGAACATAATCTTCAGAAATGTTAGGAAGTTCGTAATTCACTACATGTGGTAATAATGGAATATCGAGACCGCGAGCAGCAATATCTGTAGCCACTAACACGCGAACACTTCCGTTTTTAAATCCTGCTAAGGCTTTGGTTCTAGCACCTTGACTTTTATTACCATGAATGGCAGCAGCTGAAATACCAGCGCTTAACATCTTTTTACAAAGTTTGTTAGCGCCATGTTTGGTACGTGTAAAAACCAAAACTTGTTTCCAATTGCCATCGGAAATTAATTTAATAATTAAGGCTGATTTTTTACCACTTGCTACACGATATACTTTTTGATTGATAGCATCTACAGTCGAATTTTCTGGAGTAGCTTCAACTTGAACAGGATGATGTAAAATACCATTTGCTAATTTTCTTATGTCTTTTGAAAATGTAGCAGAAAACATCAAATTTTGACGTTTTGCTGGCATCATATTCATAATGCGCTCAATATCACGTAAAAATCCCATGTCTAACATTCTGTCTGCTTCATCTAAAACCAAGATATCGACATTTTTTAAAGATAAAAGTCCTTGATTCTGTAAATCGATTAGGCGTCCAGGAGTTGCTACTAAAACATCAACACCCTGACGTATAGTAGCTACTTGAGGCTTTTGATTAACACCTCCAAAAATAACAGCACTTCTTAAGTTTGTAAACTCGCTATACTCTTTAACATTTGCATAAACTTGTGCTGCTAATTCACGTGTTGGTGTTAAGATTAAAGCACGAATAGATCTGAATTTCGATGTCTCTCTTTCAGAAAGAATATGAAGTAGAGGCAGGGTGAAACCTGCAGTTTTTCCTGTACCAGTTTGAGCAGAAGCTAAAACATCTTTTCCTTGTAAAATGGGTGGAATGGCTTTAAGTTGAATAGGAGATGGTTCATTATATCCTTTTTTACTGATAGCTTTAAGAATCGCTTCAGAAAGGCCTAATGTGTTAAATGACATATATTGTATTTGATAAATGACAAGTTATATGCCATTTTTTTATTGGTTGCAAAGTTACAGCTAATTTTTTCGAAGTTGTTTTAATATTTGAATTTATTGAGAATTGCTAATGTGATTTTAGTCTGTTTTGTCAAAAAAAACAGAAACTTTATACTATCTTTAAAAACCAATCAAAAAGTTATGTCAAATTTCCAATCTCCTCTAGAGGCTTTCTTGCATTGGGAAGCTAATTCTCCAAATCAAGTTTTTTTAAAACAGCCAATTAAAGGCAAATTACGCACTTATACATTTGCAGAAGCTGGTAATGAAGCTAGAAGGATAGCTGCAGCTTTGCAGGATTATAATTTGCCAGATGAAAGTCATGTCGCTTTGTTGTCGAAAAATTGTGCCCATTGGATGATGGCAGATTTAGCCATTATGATGGCTGGTTACGTGTCTATTCCTATTTACCCAACCTTAAACGATATTTCTATTCAGCAGATTCTAGAACATAGTAATTCGAAAGTAATTATTATAGGAAAATTAGATAACTATTCTGCCCAAAAATCTGGAATTAAAAACATCCCTAAAATATGTGTTGATTTATATGATGAAAATGATGGCGAATCATGGGAAGAAATTGTAAATAAAACACAGCCGTTAGAAGACGTAACTTTACCAAGTCTTGATAAATTACATACTATAATTTATACCTCTGGTACAACAGGAACCCCAAAAGGTGTTATGCATACCGTAGGTAATTTTATTAAAAGTGCTAACATTATGAAAAATGTTATGAACTTACCACAAGGGTCTCGGTTTTTTTCTTATTTGCCATTAGCACATGTTGCAGAACGCATGGGAATTGCAACACATGGTTTTGTTATTGGAGCCGAATTTTCTTTTCCAGAAAGCTTAGACTCTTTTGCTTCTGACTTAGAACAATGTCAGCCTCATATCTTTTTTGCAGTACCTAGAATTTGGGCGAAATTTCAAGAGAAGATTCTTGAAAAAATGCCAAAAAAGAAGTTAAGCATTTTATTAACCATACCCATTTTAAATGGTATTATAAAAAAGAAACTAAAACAAAAATTAGGTTTAAAAGAAGCAAAATTCATTATTTCTGGGGCAGCACCATTATCAGTAAACTTAATGTATTGGTATAAAAAAATAGGTGTAGAGATATTGCAAGGTTATGGAATGACAGAAGATTGTATCATCTCACATTTTAATTTACCAAATGAAAACATGATAGGGACTGTAGGTAAAAGGTTGTCAACTGTTCAGACCAAATTATCAGTTGAAGGCGAAGTTTTAATAAAGAACGATTGTCTAATGACGGGTTATTACAAAGCTCCCGAATTGACAGCAAGTGTTTTTACAGAAGATGGCTATTTAAAAACTGGCGATATTGGAGAATACAATCACGAAGGTTATTTAACGATTACAGGTCGTGTTAAAGACCAATTTAAAACAGATAAAGGCAATTATATTTCTCCTTCGCTCATAGAATTAAATTTTTCGAAAAACAATAGTATAGAACAAATTTGTATTGTAGGAACAGGAATACCACAACCTATAGCCTTAATTACCTTGTCTGAGCTTGGTAAATCTAAAACTAAAAACCTTTTGATACAAAGTTTGAAAAATTCTGTCAAAGAGATTAATAAGGACTTAAGTAAACACGAAAAAATTGAAAAAATAATTATTATGAAAGAGGATTGGAGTGTTGATAATGGTATGACCACACCAACCTTAAAAGTAAAAAGGAACAGCATTGAAAAAGTGCATCAACCTTTATATAAAAGTTGGTTTGACATGGAAGATAAAGTTATTTTTGAATGATGTAATTATTATAATCTTAAATATTTTAAAATGAAAAATCTAATATATATACTTGTTTTTACTTTGATATTCTCTTGTAAAAAAGAAAATAAAAAAGCAGATACCCTTGGCGTTGTTCAATTTCAGGTAACAGGTAACAAAGAAGCGCAAAACTACTTTGAAAAGGGACTTTTACTGCTTCATAGTTTTGAATATGATGATGCGAGAGAAGAGTTTTTAAAAGCACAAAAAGCAGACCCAAGCATGGCCATGGCTTATTGGGGAGAGGCTATGACATATAATCACAGTCTCTGGGGAGAACAGGATTATGATGCTGGGTTTTCAGCCATTGAAAACGTGGCACATCTCCAAGATTCTGAAGATTATTCTCAAACTGAAAAAGGTTTCCTTGAAGCCGTCTCCATTCTTTACAAACCAAAAACAGCCAAAGTTGCAAGAGATCAAGCTTATAAAGAGTATATGAAAACCTTGCATGAGACCTATCCTGACAATCAAGAAGTTGCTGCATTTTATGCTATTTCATTATTAGGTTCTGTTCCAGAAGGGCGAGATGATGCTATTTATGGACAAGGTGCAGAGATAGCTAAAAAGGTGCTTGATAAAAACCCAAAACATCCTGGAGCACTTCATTATTTAATACATTCTTACGACGACCCTAATCATGCTCAATTAGCAATAGATGCTGCTAATAGTTATTCTAAAGTAGCTCCAGATGCTAGTCATGCCTTGCACATGCCTTCACATATTTATGTAGCTTTAGGTATGTGGGACGAAGTAATAAATTCCAACATCGATTCCTATCAAGCAAGTTTAAATAGAATGGAACGTAAAGAATTAGGCAACGATGCTCGTGGTTACCATGCTTATCATTGGTTAGAATATGGATATTTACAAAGAGGAGATTTTGATAAAGCCAAACAAATGGTTTTAGATATGGAAACCTATACAAAAGAAACCCCTTCAAACAGATCTAAAATTCATTTAGTTTTCTTGAAAGGAACTTACTTAGTAGAAACCAACCTATGGGATTCACCAATTGCTGATATTGAAATTGATGTTTCAAACTTATCTGTAACAGGACAATCACAATATTATTTTATTGAAGGTTATAAGGCTTTTTCAAATAAAAAAGTTGAAAAACTTACATCTATCATAGAAACACTTTCAAAAGAAATAAATAAAGAATCTTTATTAGTAGAAAATATAAGCGATGGATTTACAGTCTGTTCGTCACTTTCTAGAAGTGCTCCAACACAAACCAACATCAATCAATCTCTGGTCATGTTAAAACAGTTAGAAGCATTAAAGTCTTGGTTAGAAGATGATGTTCTTGAAACAGAAAAACTTTTTCAAGAAACAATTTCTAACGAACAAGAGCTAAGCTATAGTTATGGACCTCCAGTAATTCAAAAACCAACTAATGAATTGTATGCAGATTGGTTAATGAGTCAGAATAGGTTTCATGAAGCCATCGAGCATTATACTGCTACTTTAGAAAGAGCTACTAAAAGAAGATTGGCCCTTGAAGGTATTGAGAGAGCAATGCAACTATCTGAGGCTGAGAATGTGGGAATTTAAAATATTATTTTCATATGTAGACTAATTGTTAATAATTTGTTAAGGAATCTCCCTGTTTTTTTTGTATATTGCTAATCATCAATCATATAAATATCAATTCTTACTAGTTAATAGTCTAACTAATTATTTGTATTTATTATGAAAACCAAAACTTTATTTAGTGCAGAGAATACGGCAGAAAATGTCTTATTTGGAATTTTTGTTGGAATAGCTATTTATGTAAAAATTCAAATCATCTTGTTTATTATTGATTTATTTCATAGTACAGACATTCAAGCAAGTATTGCTACTTTACTTTAAAAAAATAGCAATTATACTCGTCTTCAATAGCTATTACGCTTAATTTTTTACTTTAGGCAAATGATTGTTTCATTTTGAACAAAATATGATATATATCATTATATTTTGTTCTTTTTTCTTATAATATTGTTATATATTTAATACAATAAAATCAATATTCTATGAACATCATTATTCAATATGTAAATATGGATTCAAGCGAATCTTTATCAAACTATACGAAAGAGAAACTACAAAAATTAGCAAAAAGGTACGATTGGTTAATTGGCTGTGATGTATTTTTTAAACAAGATAATAACCAAAAAGAGCAAGGTAAAATATGTAATATGGAGTTGAGCTTGCCTGGACCAAAAATATTCGCTACTTCTACCGAAAAGAATTTTGAAGCTGCAGTAAAAGAAACGATTAACGATTTAGATATTCAGCTTAAAAAGAGAAAACAAACATTTTCAACACATTAGAAACATCATTTCTTAAGACAGAAATAAGCCACGAGTTCAATAATATGATTGATTTTGTGGCTTTTTTAATGATGATGGTAAGGCTCATTTTTTAGTATAGTAAAGCCTCTATATAGTTGTTCAACAATAAATAACCGAATCATTTGGTGTGAGAAAGTCATTTTCGATAAAGACAATTTACCTTGAGCTTTTGAATAAACAGCTTCTGAGAAACCATAAGGGCCACCAATAACAAAGACAATTTGCTTAATGCCAGAATTCATATGTTTTTGTAAGTAATTTGAAAAACCTACAGAACTTAATTGCTTCCCATTTTCATCTAATAAAATTAAAACATCTTGATTTTGAAGTTTGCTTAAAATCAGCTCGCCTTCTTTTTGTTTTTGCTGATCCACGCTTAAGTGTTTTACTTTTTTTAAATCTGGAATGATCTCAAACTCAAATTTAATGTAAAAGCCCAAACGTTTTTGGTAATCATCAATTAATGCTTGAAGTTGCTTGTTGTCGGTTTTGCCAATGGCAAGAAGTTTTATATGCATGATTAAGTTTAGTCGAGCGCAGTTAAAACGTTATTATTTCCTCTCGACTGCGCTCGAGGGAAATACCTCATTCTTATAATATTCACAAATTTACATATTAATTAGAATTTTGAATTTAGAAAGTAATTAATTTACAATTCAATTAGTATTTTTACATGATAAAATAAAATAAAATGATTTCACAAGAGCAATTTGATACAGAAATTGAATTAATTATAGCCAATGCTATTAGAGAAGACGTAGGAGATGGCGACCATAGTTCTTTGGCTTGTATTCCAAGATCAGCAAATGGAAAAGCAAAACTTTTGGTGAAAGACAATGGTGTTATTGCAGGTGTTGCGTTTGCAAAAAAAGTATTTAATTATATCGACAAAGATTTAAAAGTTGAGACACTACTAGAAGATAGTTCATTAGTTAAATATGGCGATATTGTTTTTTATGTTGAAGGGGCTTCGCAATCTATTTTAAAAGCAGAAAGACTCGTTTTAAATGCCATGCAACGCATGAGTGCCATTGCTACTAAAACAAAGCAGTTTGTCGATTTATTAGAAGGTACAGAAACAAAAATTTTAGATACTAGAAAAACAACACCAGGAATTCGTGCTTTAGAAAAATGGGCTGTAAAAATTGGAGGAGGTGAAAACCATAGATTTGCACTTTATGATATGATTATGCTAAAAGATAATCATATTGATTTTGCAGGTGGTATTACTAATGCTATTAACAAAACAAAAACTTATTTAAAGGACACTAACAGAGATTTGAAAATTATTGTTGAAGCTAGAAACTTAGAGGAAATTAAAGAAATTCTTCAAACAAAAGGGGTTTATAGAATACTAATAGATAATTTTAATTTTGAAGATACTAGAAAAGCCGTAGCTTTAATTGGAGATAGTTGTTTAACAGAGTCTTCTGGAGGTATAAACGAAAAAACCATTAGAAATTACGCCGAATGTGGTGTAGATTATATTTCATCAGGAGCTTTAACGCATTCAGTTTACAATATGGATTTAAGTTTAAAAGCCGTTTAATCTTAAATTTATAATAGATTATCACTTAGAACTTAAAATTAGTAAAAGCAACTAAACACCAAACAGTAGTTAATGACAAAACCTGTAGAAGATAAATTAGATAAAATTCCTGTTATAAATTTGTTAGTTCGTTTTTTAAAACAAATTAAACTTCCAGGTTTAGAAGGTTTGTCGTTTTATGATCTGATTGAATTGTATCTTACGGGAATTATTAAAGGTGCATTAACTACCAGAGCAAGTGCTATTGCCTTTAGTTTTTTTATGGCATTATTTCCTTTTTTACTATTTATTTTAATTGTAATTCCTCTTATTCCAATTGATGATTTTAAAATTGAATTTTTAAATTTTTTAAACTCCATTTTGCCTCCAACAACATCCGACTTTTTCTTTAAAAATATATTCGAAAACATTGAAGGATCTCAAAGAGGAGGTCTTTTATCAACAGTATTTCTAGCCTCAATCTTGTTAATGGCCAACGGTATTAGTGCTGTATTCTCTGGGTTTGAAAACTCTTTTCATGAACAACTAACACGTAATGTTTTAAGACAATATCTTTATGCACTTGGAGTGGCATTAATCTTGGCATTTTTATTAATTCTAACAGTTGTAATTCTAGGGTATTTTCAAATTTATATTATTGGTAACTTAGAAAGTTATGGGGTTTTAGAAAAAGAAAATATTCAATTTTGGTTTGTATTCGCTAAATATGTTTTTTTTATAATTATGGTTTATTTGGCGACTGCTATTTTGTATTATTTTGGAACAACTGAAGGCAAAGCTTCTAAATTTTTCTCTGTTGGCGCTTTATTTACGACCATTCTTATTATTTTAAGCTCTTATTTATTTGGTGTTTATATTGAGAATTTTTCAAAATATAACGAGTTATATGGATCTATAGGTGCTTTATTAATCTTATTGTTTTACTTATGGTTAAACGCTAATATTTTACTTTTAGGATATGAGCTTAATGCGTCTTTAAATAGATTAAAAAAAATAAATAAAGATTATGTATAAATTGATTCTGATTGTTTTATTGCTGCCATTAACAATGAATTCTCAAAATATTTTTGGGAAATGGAAAACGATTGATGATGAAACAGGTGAGGCCAAATCTACGGTTGAAATTTTTCAAAAGAACGGAAAAGTTTTTGGGAAGATTATTGAAATTTACAACCCTAAAGATCGTGAAGCTCTTTGTAACACTTGTGAAGGTGCCGAATATAATAAACCAGTTTTAGGATTGATGATTATTAAAGATTTAACACAAGATGGCATTTATTTTAAAAACGGAACGATTTTCGATCCAGAAGCTGGTAAAACGTATAAATGCAGATTATCTCTAGACGAAGATAATCCTGATATATTAATGGTTAGAGGCTACATCTCTTTTCTTTATGCCACACAATATTGGGAGCGTATAGAAAGTTGAAATATCTTTTTCACCAAACACCAAACACCAAACACCAAACACCAAACACCAAACACCAAACACCAAACACCAAACACCAAACACCAATTGCTATTGCACTATATAGACGTCATACTTCCCATTCCACTTCCAAAGCTATTTACATATAGTATTATGGAAGCAGAAGCAGGTTTTTTAAAAACTGGAATGCGTGTATCTGTGCCTTTCGGAAAGTCTAAAATATATACAGCTCTGGTTTTTAATATTCATACAAATAAACCTTCGGTTTATGAAGCAAAGGAGATTCATCAAATTTTAGATGATACGCCTATTGTTACTCAAAAGCAAATTAAGCATTGGCAATGGGTTTCAGATTATTACATGTGTACTTTGGGAGATGTTATGCGTGCAGCTTTGCCTAATGCTTTTATTTTAGAAAGTGAAACGATTATTAGTAGAAGCGCTAATGCATCAATTAAAGACACAGATTTAAAAGATGATGAATTTTTAATTTATGAGGCCTTAAATCATCAAACATCACTTAAAATACAAGACATCATTAGTATTTTAGATAAAAAGAATGTACTACCAGTTATCAAACGGCTTCTAGAAAAAGATGTTGTATCAGTCGAGGAGGAGGTTTACGAAAAATACAAACCTAAACTGGTGCGTTATGTTAAGTTAAGCACTTATTATTCATCTGAAATCAAATTGCAAGAATTATTAGATGATTTAAACCGAGCACCAAAACAGAAACAAGTAGTTATGACACTTTTCTCTATGTCTGCTCAAACAAAAAAACCAATTAAGGTTTCTGAATTAACAGAAAAAAGCAAAGCTTCTACAGCAATTATAAAATCGTTAATAGATAAAGATGTTTTAGAGGAATATTACATTCAAACAGACAGAATTCAATATGCAGGAGAAGATAATAATGCTGTAAAAACTTTAAATAAGCCACAACTAAAAGCTTATAAGGAGATACAAACTACTTTCGAAACACATCAAATTACTTTATTGCATGGTGTAACGTCATCTGGAAAAACAGAAATCTATGTCAAACTCATTGAAGAAGCTTTAGAAAACGAGAATCAAGTCTTGTATTTGGTGCCTGAGATTGCTTTAACAACTCAATTAGTAGGAAGATTACAAGACTATTTTGGAGAAAAAGTAGCTGTTTATCATTCCAAATATTCGTCTCAAGAACGCGTAGAAGTGTGGAATCATGTGTTAGAAAATTCACCTAAAGCTCAAGTTATTTTGGGAGCTCGATCTTCTGTGTTATTGCCATTTTATCGTTTAGGATTAATTATTGTTGATGAGGAGCACGAATCGTCATACAAGCAATTCGATCCAGCACCACGTTATCATGCAAGAGATACAGCTATTGTTTTAGCTCATTTATTTCAATGTAAAACGCTTTTGGGTTCAGCAACTCCAAGCTTAGAGAGTTATTATAATACCAAACAAAATAAGTATGGTTTGGTAGAATTAACAACGAGATTTAATGATGTTTTGATGCCAGATATTGAGCTTGTAGATATAAAGGACAAACAGAAACGCAAACGAATGACGGGCCATTTTAGCGATAGATTAATTGAAGAAATGGCTGAAACCTTAAAAGATGGTCATCAAATAATTTTGTTTCAAAATAGAAGAGGTTTTTCTCCTATTGTAGAATGTAACACCTGTGGCCATGCACCACAATGTCCAAATTGCGATGTTAGTTTAACGTATCATCAATATAAAGATCAGTTGCGTTGTCATTATTGTGGATATTATTCTGCAATGATTAAAGCTTGCGAAGCTTGTGGTAGTTTAGATTTGGACAATAAAGGCTTTGGAACAGAGCAGGTCGAAGAAGAAGTAAAAGAACTGTTTCCAGATGCTAAAGTGGCTAGAATGGATTTAGATACAACTAGAGGGAAATATGGTTACGAAAAAATAATTACAGCTTTAGAACAGCAAGAAGTAGACATCTTAGTTGGAACACAAATGCTAACAAAAGGATTAGATTTTAGACATGTGAAGCTTGTTGGTATTATGAATGCAGATAACATGCTAAATTTTCCAGATTTTAGAGCCCATGAACGAAGTTTTCAACTCATGTTGCAAGTATCTGGAAGGGCTGGAAGAACTGAAGAACGTGGAAAGGTGCTTATACAAACTTACAACCCTTTTCATAATATCTTACAGCAGGTAACAACCAATTCGTATCAAGATATGTATCGAGAACAAATGGAAGAACGGTTGAATTTTAAATACCCACCTGTCTATAGACTAATAAAGATTACGTTAAAGCATCGAGATTATAACCGAGTAAACCTGGGAGCAGATTGGTATGCAAAATCACTAAGGCTTGTTTTTAAAGCGCATGTTTTAGGGCCAGAATTCCCTCCAGTTTCTCGAATAAGAAATCAGTACATTAAACATATTTTGGTGAAAATCCCACCAAAACAATCTGTTGCAAAAACAAAAGAAGCTATTATTAAAATTAACAATAGCTTCTTCAATATAAAAGATTTTAGGGCTGTAAGAGTAATATTAAATGTCGATAATTATTAATTTTAAGTTGTAATATTATTTAAAGCATCAACTAATTGGGTCTTTTTATTTCTACTTAAAGGAATTTCGTAAGCACCAACTTCAACATTCTTACTGTTAAACCTGTCAATTTTATCTAGATTAACAATGTATGACTTATGGATTCTTAAAAATTTCCCTTCAGGTAATTCTGCTTCAAAAGCCTTCATGGTAGAAAGTACTACCAAGCTAGTTTCTTCAGTTACTAATTTGACGTAGTCTCCAAGGGCTTCAATCCATTTAATATCTTTAATATAAACTTTACGTTTTTTAAGGTTGCTTTTTACAAAAATATGCTCGCCTTCAGTTTCGTTAAAGTCTAGTTTTAATTTGTGTTGTTCTACAGCTTTATCGACAGCTGTATTAAAACGTTCTCTAGTTATAGGTTTGTGCAAATAATCGGTTGCATCATAATTAAATGCTTTAAAAGCATATTCTGTTTTTCCTGTAACAAAGATAATTTGGGGTTTGTTGTTTAGTACGTCTAAGAGTTCGAACCCATTTAATACAGGCATTTCAATATCCAAGAATATCAAGTCTACCTTATGCGTATTAAGTCCATTTTTAGTCTCTAGGGCACTGTTGTATTCAGCGATTAAGTTAAGAGAAGGATGATTTTCAATTAACTTAACTATCGAGAGACGCTGAATTGCTGAGTCGTCTACTACTACACAGTTTAAAGTCATAACATTTAATTTATTTCGGTTAAGATATCGACAATAGTACAAAAAATTCGGTTAAAAACCAAAAAACATCGGTAAAACGTTAATTTTAACATAATTTAACATATTCGAAATAGATGTTAATAATGTTTGGTTTTATGTTGTAATATATAAATAATATTCATATTTTTGCACCCATTTTTAACAATAAAATATATTTATATGAATCATTACGAAACTGTTTTCATCTTGAATCCCGTTTTATCTGAAACTCAGATAAAGGAGACAGTACAGAAATACGAAGAATTTCTTACTTCTCGTGGAGCAAAGATGGTATCAAAGGAAGATTGGGGACTAAAAAAATTAGCTTACCCTATTCAAAACAAAAAAAGTGGATTTTACCACTTATTTGAGTATCAAGTAGATGGAGAGGTTATCAATCCATTAGAGGTAGAGTTTAGACGTGACGAGCGTTTTATGCGTTACTTAACGGTTACTTTAGATAAACATGCTATATCTTGGGCAGAGAGAAGAAGAGAAAAACTTAAACAAAAAGCGTAATTATGTCATCTATAGAACAACAAGCAAAAGGAAAAAAGGACGGAGAAATTAGATATTTAACGCCTTTAAATATAGAAACTAACAAGAATAAAAAATATTGTCGTTTCAAAAAATCTGGTATCAAATATGTAGATTATAAGAATCCAGACTGGTTATTAGGTTTTGTTAACGAACAAGGTAAAATTTTACCAAGACGTTTAACAGGAACATCTTTAAAATATCAAAGAAAAGTGTCGGTTGCTGTAAAAAGAGCTCGTCATTTAGCATTAATGCCTTACGTGGCAGATTTATTAAAATAAAATACTCATAACAATGGAACTTATATTAAAACAAGACGTTGAAAATTTAGGATTTAAAGACGATGTTGTAACGGTTAAGAACGGTTATGGTAGAAATTTTTTAATTCCACAAAAGCAAGCTGTTTTAGCAACTGCTTCTGCAAAGAAAGTATTAGCTGAAAATTTAAAACAACGTGCTTATAAAGAAAAGAAAATAATTGATGAAGCAAATAAAACTGCCGAAGCAATTAAAGTGTTAGAAATCAAAATACCAGCTAAAGCAACTGAAGGTGCTTCAGCAGGAGATAAATTGTTTGGTTCTATTACTAAAGCAGATTTAGTGGAAGCTTTTGAAAAAGCAGGACATACAATCGATAAAAAATTCATAAGCATTACAGGTGGTAACATTAAACGTTTAGGACAGTATAATGCTGTTGTTCGTTTACATAGAGAAGTTACTTTCGAATTACCTTTCGAAGTGATTGCTCAAGCCTAAAATGGTTGATTAACATATTTAAAGCCTCAACTTAGTTGGGGCTTTTTTTTTAAATTTTTTTAGAATGAACCCGTTTACGGTAACCATTTTACAAATAGTAAAATAAGGATACAAAATGAAATATACAAGACTTACAAAAGAACAATTTGAAGAATTACATAAAGAATTTATAAATTTTTTAGCAACACAGTCTATTACTGGTGATGAGTGGGAAGGTATTAAAGCCAATAAACCAGAAGTTGCCGAACAAGAATTGGATGTGTTTAGCGATTTGGTGTGGGAAGGTGTGTTAAATAAAGTGGAGTTTATTGAGCATATTTCACCACAACAAATACATTTGTTTCATTTAAAAGAAGAGAACATGCATTTGATTGCCATTAAAATAAAAAACCCAATAGATCTAACTACAACTGATGGGTTTAATTGGTTACGTGAAAACTTAATGGACGACGATGTTGAATTTTTACAAGCTAAAAAAGAGTATAGCGAAGATAAAAATACCGATAAGTTTAAATTAATAGAACAAGGTGGCGTGATTACCAAAGGCGAATTATTTACTTATATGAATAAGCTTATTAATTAATAAGTTTGTCTGTTCGAGCGCAGTCGAGAACTATTTTTTTAATAGTTTTGTTTATAAATAGTAACTTAAAAGAGTTTCCTGTTTTAGCAGGCAGTTATATATGGCACAAAAACCAAGCATCCCAAAAGGAACTAGAGATTTTACTCCAGAACAAGTAGCAAAACGCAACTATATATTTAACACCATTCAACACCAATTTGAATTGTATGGGTTTCAACCTATAGAAACGCCTAGTTTTGAAAACTCAGACACCTTAATGGGAAAATATGGAGATGAAGGCGATAGGCTGATTTTTAAAATTTTGAATTCTGGAGATTTTTTAAATAAAGTAGATGATAAACTTTATAATAAAAAAGACTCAAATTCTATTACTTCTAAAATCTCTGAAAAAGCTTTGCGTTACGATTTAACTGTGCCTTTTGCTCGTTATGTGGTGCAACATCAAAACGAGATTGAATTTCCTTTTAAACGTTATCAAATGCAACCTGTTTGGCGTGCAGATAGACCTCAAAAAGGACGTTTTAGAGAGTTTTATCAATGCGATGCTGATGTGGTTGGCTCAACTTCTTTATGGCAAGAAGTGGAGTTTGTTCAATTATACGATGCCGTTTTTAAAGCTTTAAAACTAGAAGGTGTTACCATTAAAATCAATAACCGTAAAATATTATCTGGTATTGCCGAAGTTATTGGAGCAAGCGATAAGTTAATAGATTTTACAGTAGCCTTAGATAAGCTAGATAAAATAGGCGAAGAGAAAGTAAAAGTTGAAATGCTTGAAAAAGGAATTTCTAAAGAAGGCATTGAGAAACTTCAACCGTTATTTACACTTTCAGGATCTTTTAGTTCTCAAGTAGAACAGTTGAAATCTATTTTAAGTACTTCTGAAGAAGGTAAAAAAGGCATTGAAGAATTAGAGTTTATAGATAAAGCTATTACAGAACTTGGGTTGCAAACTGCGACATTGCAATTAGACGTCACTCTTGCTAGAGGTTTAAATTATTATACAGGAGCTATTTATGAAGTGTCTGCTCCAAAAACAGTACAAATGGGTTCCATTGGTGGTGGAGGTCGTTACGATGATCTTACAGGCATTTTTGGATTGAAAGATGTCAGTGGTGTTGGTATTAGTTTTGGATTAGATAGAATATACTTGGTTTTAGAAGAGCTCAATTTATTTCCGGATACTGTTTCTAAAAACATAGATGTTCTCTTTATAAATTTTGGGCATAATGAAGCTTTATTTTGTTTAAAGGCTATTAAGCAATTACGTGTAAATAATGTGAATGCTGAGTTGTATCCAGATGCTGCCAAAATGAAAAAACAAATGAATCATGCCAATAAGCGTAATATTCCATTTGTTGTTTTAGTTGGTGAGGAGGAAATGAACTCGAATAGCTTTACTTTAAAAAACATGGTTTCTGGCGAACAAGTTAAACTTTCGATACAAGAATTAATTTCTAAATTCAAATAAAAAAGGAGTCCTGAAATAATTTCAGGACTCCAATGAAAAGAATAGTCGAATTTATGATAGATTCAAGACTTTCTTTTTAACTAACAAATACAATTTAATTAACTAACACTTTATTGTTTATCTCTCCAGTTTCTGTTTGAAGCTTAATAATATAAGTCCCAACATTAAGGTTGTTTGTTTTAATGTTTGTATGAATTTCTGTACTAACATTATCAATCGTGAAAATAGATTGACCAAGAATGTTAAACATTTCAACCGATTTAATGGTTACCAATTCTGGATTCTGGATTGTAATAGTTTCATTAGTATTTACATAAGACACTTGAAGAGAATTGACGATTTCGGTTTCCTCAATTCCTAATATCTGGTCTGTAAATGTTACTTCAAAGCGATCTAAGTATTCTCCAGCATTTAGAAATATTTCATATTTACTAGCTCTTAAATCGTGATATATTCCTAAGTCCTTATCATGCAAATAGATATCAATGGTATCGGGTACATTTTCTAAAATATCAATAACTATATTGTTTAATCCTGGATCTGAAGTATGTATTCCTATAGGGAGAACAGTATTTTCAGAAATTTCATTTATAGCCTGAATGGTATACTTTTCATCATCAAGAATCCAATACATATCATCTGTTTGGTTTCTGTATAACAAACCATCAAACCCCCAATCTTTACCTAAAGTAGCTCTAGAGTCTTCAGTTAATAATAGTTGTCTATGAATGGTGTTAATAGAGTTAAATCCAAGTCTAATTTTTATTCTTGAATCTGTATAATTATCAGTAGTTTTACTATTGGCTGTTTGTTTTATATAAACCGAAGAATTGCTGCCTTCTTTTTGGAATCTCCTCTGACCATTATTAAAATTAATAATTCCTGAGCTATTACCAGTTACAAAAAAACCTTGACCTACAGGAATAAACCTATTTGGCATTTTTGTACCAGTACCTGAAAGGGCTACATCTGGATTAGGATTTCCCCATGCTGCAGCCGGAACACCACCAGAATAATTATAGGTTCCATAACCTCCTTGATAATCGGAAGAATTATGCGAGCCACCACCATAATGTTGCCACAAATATAATGTACCACTAATTAATGGTTCTGAAATTAAATCTCCAGTGTCACTGTCAAAACGTGGACCATTATCTTTTATAAATTGTTCTGCGTCGATGGCCGAAGCATAAGGGTTTCCTACTAAATAATCATTACCAACATGTAGTGGTAAAATAACATCTCCATTATTTGGTTTCCCTTGGAACACATAATTTTGTTCAAGAGATAAATCATCGCCAGTATTTTCAATACCTTTCATAGTGAAGCTTTCTCCAGCTAAAATAGTTCCATTATTTCTTACATGCTGCCAGGCAGAATAATCGCTACTAGGTAAATTACCAAACTTCCAAATCCAATAATTGGCGATGCTAATTGGAGGGCCTGCGTTTCCATTATAGCCACCAATAAATGAAATATTTGCAGGAGAAGAAGGTGTGGTTCCGTCTTTTAATATATGGTCGTTTAATGTATAACTATAATTGTTAGGACTTGATGTTGCTGTATGGCCAACAGGAGAACTCCAATAATTATAAGTGTAATAATCTCTAACACCTTGTTGGTCTTTTTCTAACATGCCAGAAGTCCCAACAACCAAATCACTGTTTAATGGTTGAATTAATTGTGACTCACCTTCTAGATCTATCTTTCCATTTAATTCTAAATACCTACTGACATTTAATCCATTCCCAGTATACGTATTAGTAACTTTATCTGTAATACCATTAACGGTTAATGTATTAGAATTAACAATTAAGCCTAATACATAGCTTTCGCGACCTAAATCTGTATAGGTGTCTATATTTATGTTATGGTCTGTTTTTACAATATTCCAATTAATTAATGTTGTTCCATCAACTCCTAAGCTATTTGGAAGATTCCAAACAGAATTTCCATACTTCCATGGTGTTGCTGCCGTAATATCATACCAATCTCCATCTCTTACAGATGTATAAGGTAATGGAGCCGTATCATCCTGATTTGTAGTTATGTTTTTTGGAGTGCCATTATGGTTGTTATTTGAGGCATCATTAGCTAAATTATTGGTCATTGGATAATAAGCCTTCAAATTAGACCATGTTAAATCTCCAGAAATATTTTTTGGTATAACTTTACCTCTTACAGCATTTTCTGAGGCTTCTATTTCTTGATTCATCATTTCTCGAAGCTGCTGCGAAGTTAATGCCACATCCCAAACTCTAACTTCATCAATAAAACCATGAAATAGGTTTGCTCCAATATTAGGTGGATTGCTGCTATTATACATAGCTCCAATCATAAATTTTTCGTTTTCATTCATTGGTCCAATTGTAGAACTCCCCGAAGCAACTTCTATACCATCAATATATAGTTTTGCATCATTACCATTATATGTAGCAGCTATATGATGCCATTTATTATTTGGAATTGCATAAGGGGAAGTTAAGCTTACTATTTTATCTCCAGAGGCATTAAACCAGGTTAAGTTTGGTTGATTATTATTTGTTATAATTAAATGATAGCCTTTTTCGTAACCAGGTTTAGCTTCTCTTTTAGAGAGAATGGTTGCCACCGATGCAGACGTTGTTTTCTGAAGTACCCAAGCTTCAATCGAGAATGAGTCAATTAAATTTAGCTCATCACCAACATCGATAAAATCATTGTTTCCATCGAAATCTATTAGTGTGGTTTCTTCAGTGTTTTCTGAACCTGTGAATATTTGAGAAAAAATATTATTTGAAAATGCTAGGATATAAAATAGCATAGCTATCCTTAACAATGGTCTAAAATTTTTCATAAGTGGTTAATTTAGTTTGGGGCTAAATGTTTTTACTTCTTTATCTGACAAATATAGATAAATATTTCAAAAAACATCTATAAAATGCAAAAAAATCCGATGAAATGTATTTTAGTGAATTAATGATAGTTAATAAATAGAAAATATTTCAATATTAAAGTTGAACTTTTACAGGTGCTATGTTAAAACAACTAAGTTGATTAAGAGTTGTATTCATGACGCTTAATAGGATTATTAATAATTAATATATACCTTTAGAATCAACTACCTAACAAAACCATATAATTTATGAAAACCATAAAAAGTAACCAGATAATTTTAACCTTTTGTCTGTTTTTTGTTTTTAATATATCTGTTTTCGCTCAGTTATCTTCATCTCAAATAGATAGCTTAGTCAACGATGCTATTGAAAAATTTCAAGTAGCTGGTACAGCTGTAGCTATTGTAAAAGATGGTAAGATAATTCATGAAAAAGGCTATGGAGTTATTTCAAAAAAAACCAACGTAAAAGTTAACGAACATACCAATTTTGCAATTGCATCTAATAGTAAAGCATATACTACAGCAGCATTAGCACTTTTAGTCGAAGACGGCAAAATTGAATGGACAGATAAAGTTATACACCATATTCCAGAGTTTAAAATGTACAATGCTTATGTTACTGAAAACTTTAATATTCAAGATTTATTAACTCATAGATCAGGTTTAGGTCTTGGAGTTGGAGATTTAATGTTTTTTCCAGATGGATCAGACTTTAATATAGACGATTTACTTTCAGCTTTTCAATATTTCAAACCCGTTTCTGCTTTTAGAACACAATTTGATTACGACAACCTATTATATATAGTTGCTGGAGAGTTGATTGCTAGGGTGAGTGGTATGACATGGGAAGAATTTATAACCACTAGAATATTTCAACCCTTACAAATGGATAACTCTTATGCTAGTTTAAGTTTAATAAAGGACACGAGTAATTTGGCAGTACCACATAATACTTCAAGTGGTGATTTTGTTGTTTTACCTAATTTTAAAGAAATGATTAATGGTTCAGCTGGAGGGATTTATTCAAATGTAAATGATGTGTCTCAATGGATGCTTGCTCATCTTAACCAAGGAAAATATGGAGACAGTTTGCAGAATCAATTATTTTCAGTTGAAAGTCAGCATGAAATGTGGAAAATTCACACTACAACAGATGTGAGTAGAAATTCACGTTATAATTCACACTTTTCTGGTTATGGATTAGGATGGGATTTAGAAGATAAAAAAGGGAATATGATTGTATCTCATACAGGAGGACTTCCAGGCATGTTAAGCATAACTGTTTTAATTCCAGATTTAAATGTGGGTATTGTAGTTTTAACCAATACAGATCCGGGTGGAGCTGGTGTATTTTTAGCAGTTTCAAGAACCATTGTAGATAGCTATTTAGGTTTAGATGATTTTCAATGGACTGATAAATTTTATAACTATTTTAAATCTAAAGAATCGGAAGGAGATCAAATAACCAAAGACGTTTGGGAAACTGTTGCTGCAAATAAAAATGTAAAAATTAATGAAGCAGATTACATAGGTGTTTATAAAGACAATTGGTTTGGTAAAATGGAAGTGTTTAAAAAAGGAAATCAGTTATGGGTAAAATCTTATCGATCACCAAAATTAAATGGACCCTTACAGTTTTATAAAGCAAACACATTTACTATTAAGTGGGAGTATCAAGATATGAATGCCGATGCATTTGCAATGTTTTCTTTAGATGAACATGGAAAAGCGCAAAGCATAAAAATGAAAGGGATTTCTCCAAATATCGATTTTAGTTTCGATTTCCATGATTTAGACTTACAACGAATCAAAGAAGATTAATTAAAGACATACAACGAAATTATTTAAATGAATTACATCTTAATTTTAGAAATTGTATATGTTGTTATTTTAATGCTTGTAAGTTATCGTGTAATTATCGATACACAAAACACAACAAAAGCATTAGCCTATTTGTTACTGGTCTTTTTTGTTCCAATTGTTGGAATGATCATCTATTTTTCCTTCGGAGTAAATTATCGTATTAGGAAGATGTATGATAAAAAACTCATGACCAATGAAGGTTTACAGCAAAATCTAGAAAAAGAACTCATCTCATATTCAAAAAGTGTTTTAAAAGATGGAGATGAATCTGTTAAAGAAAATAAAAAATTAGTCAACCTTGTTTTAAAAGAAAATTTAAGTCCTTTAACCGATGGAAATAAAGTAAAATTATTCCTTAATGGTGAAGAGAAATTTCCTGAAGTTTTAAAATGTTTAGCTCAGGCAAAAGAGCACATCCATATTGAGTATTATATTTTTTCAGATGATAATATTGGAATTCAAATTATAGACCTGCTTTTAGAAAAAGTAGCCCAAGGTGTTAAAGTTAGATTTATTTATGATGATTTTGGAAGTCGTTCTATTAGAAAAAAACAAGTAAAAAGGATGAAAGATGGAGGCGTTAATGTTTTTCCTTTTTATAAAATTAAACTCATAGCTTTCGCCAATAGAATTAACTATAGAAACCATAGAAAAATTATTGTTATCGATGGTCATACATCATTTGTTGGTGGTGTAAATGTAAGCGATAGATATATTAATTCTGAACCTAATAAAAACCAAGTATATTGGAGAGATACACATTTAAAAATTATAGGCCCTGCCACCTGGTATTTACAATATCTCTTTTTATGCGATTGGAATTTTTGTGCTCAAGACCAAATATCCATAAACAATAAACTATTTCCAGATTACGAGTCTTTTAGTACAAATGAAGACAAACACGTGCAAATAACAGCTAGTGGACCAGATTCAGATGTACCAACTATTAAATTTGCTTTGCTTCAAGCTATTAATCTTGCTCAAGAAGAAATTCTTATTACAACCCCTTATTTTATACCTAGTAATAGCATAAAAGATGCCATCCTTATTTCAGCAAAAAGTGGTGTGAAAGTAAAACTGATTGTTCCAGATAAATCAGATTCTAAATTAGTTAATGCGGCAGCCTGTTCATATTATTCAGATTTATTAAAATCAGGAGTGGAAATATATCGTTACACCAAAGGTTTTGTACATGCAAAAACCTTAGTTATTGATAATGAGATAGCTATTGTTGGAACAGCCAACATGGATGTAAGAAGTTTTGATTTGAATTTTGAGGTCAATGCCATTGTTTACGACGTAGAAATTGCAAACCAATTACGTACAGCATTTTATAATGATATTCAAGATACTAAAAAAATTGATTTTGATGAATGGGAAAACAGACCTTCCTATTACAGGTTCCTGGATAAACTAGCACGATTATTCTCACCTATCTTATAGAATGTCCAGTCTGATTACAGGTAGTCTAAACGCAAAACTCTATTCATCATTGAAACTAATACTCATTTCATTCTTTATTATTAGTTGTAAAATCTCTTTTCTTTTCCATAATTTTGCAAACTTAAAATTTAGTCAATGATTTCAATAGATGCATTAGCAGTAGAGTTTGGTGGACATTCCTTATTTAAAGACGTTTCATTTGTTATAAATGAAAACGATAAAATAGCTTTAATGGGTAAAAATGGAGCAGGAAAATCAACCATGATGAAAATTATTGCAGGAGAGCAAAAACCTTCACGTGGGCATGTTAGAGGTCCTAAAGAGGCTGTTATAGCCTACTTGCCACAACATTTGTTGACTGAAGATAATTGTACCGTTTTTGAAGAAGCATCTAAAGCCTTCAAGCATGTTTTCGACATGCGTGATGAAATGGATACGCTTAATAAAGCTCTAGAAACTAGAACCGATTATGAGTCTGATGAGTACATGTCAATCATTGAAAAAGTATCAGATTTAGGTGAAAAATTTTATGCTTTAGAAGATATTAATTACGATGCAGAAGTAGAAAAAGCACTAGCTGGTCTTGGATTTAAACGTGATGACCTAAATAGATTGACAAGCGAGTTTAGCGGTGGATGGCGTATGAGAATTGAATTGGCTAAAATATTACTTCAAAAACCAGATTTAATACTTTTAGATGAACCTACAAACCATATCGATATAGAATCTGTAATTTGGCTAGAAGACTTTTTAGTAAATAAAGCCAAAGCTGTTATGGTTATTTCTCATGATAAAGCTTTTATCGATAATATTACAAATAGAACAATCGAGGTTACAATGGGTCGTATTTACGATTATAAAGCCAATTATTCACATTATCTTCAATTACGAGAAGAAAGACGTGCTAGTCAGGTTAAAGCCTATCAGGAACAGCAAAAATTTATTGCAGAAAACATGGCTTTTATTGAACGGTTTAAAGGCACTTATTCTAAAACCAATCAGGTAAGCTCTAGAGAGCGTATGCTGGAAAAATTAGATATTATTGAAATAGATCAAATCGATAATGCCTCATTAAAATTACGTTTCCCTCCAGCTCAGCGTTCTGGAGATTATCCAGTAACGGTTCAAGATTTAACGAAGACTTATGGAGACCATGTGGTGTTTAAAAATGCAAACATGTCCATTTCAAGAGGTGAAAAGGTGTCTTTTGTAGGGAGAAATGGAGAAGGTAAGTCGACCATGATTAAAGCCATTATGGGAGAAATTGATTTTGAAGGAAATTGCAGTTTAGGTCACAACGTAAAAGTGGGTTATTTTGCACAAAATCAAGCCTCTTTATTAGATGAAGGTTTAACCGTTTTTCAAACTGTTGATGAGGTAGCAGAAGGAGATGTTAGAACACAAATTAAAAATATTTTAGGTCGTTTCATGTTTGGCGGAGACGATATAGATAAAAAAGTAAGCGTTTTGTCTGGTGGAGAAAAAACCAGATTAGCCATGGTGAAATTGCTTTTAGAGCCAGTAAACTTGCTCATTTTAGATGAGCCAACTAACCATTTAGATTTAAAGTCTAAAGATGTTTTAAAAGAAGCCTTATTAGCATTCGATGGCACTTTGATTCTTGTTTCTCACGATAGAGATTTTTTGCAGGGATTATCTCAAAAGGTATTCGAATTTAAAGATCAACGAGTTATAGAACATTTTGAAACAATAGATGCTTTTTTAAAGAGAAACAGAATAGAAAACTTAAAGGAAATAGATTTGAAGAAATAAAACTATTTTTGATAAACTTGCCCACGATGAGGTTTTAATGCATCTCGAACTGGTTTCATATCAGTTTCATTTACAACCATAAAGACCATTACATGCATGTTGTTAATAATTTCTACTCCTGTAATTTGAATTGCAAGATTTTCAATGTTTATATATTCTTTTAAATGATGCTCGTGATGTTCTGCTATTTTTTGAGCTGTTGGACCTCTAAAATCCCAGATTAATTTTAATTTACGCATGTGCAACTGACGTTCCTTTTTCAGCAAAATTTTTAAAATCTTGCATGTATTGTTTTGTTTGTTTTTTAAAAGCTCCTGGCATGATTAATGTCATCAATCTTAGCATGAATCCGGTAGGTGTAAACTCGTTTTCCGTTGTCCATTTAGTATGTCCTTCAGGAGTCTCTGTAAAATAATTTGCCTGAATATTATACATTCCTTTCGTGTCGTACATTGCATGAAATTCATGGGGCATTTTTTTATGAGTCACGGTTTCTATAAGTTCCATATCTCTTTTTCCCATTCTATAAATTAACTTCATTTTTGCACCAACATCTCCAGGTGTTCCAGAAATATAGTCGTAAGCTACTAAACCTCGTTGCCAATGCTTCATGTTTTCAGGGTTATCAAATTTTTTACTAAAGTCTTCTATAGGCACTTTAACTATGATTTCTGTAGTGTATTTCATAATTATTTCAGTTTCAACAACTCCAAGATACAATAAATTACACAGCATTAAAAGCTAGGTAAAAAAGCATACTAAAAAACTTTCTAAAGCGTTTGTTAATGCAGCTTGGATTAATGGTTAATATTACTACTTTTGCAACAGAATAAAAATAAAATTAATAACATGAATAAATATTTTTTAGTAGCTGTTTTTTCTTTGTGTTTTTTTGTGAATAATGCTCAAAACTCTCAAGGGGAAGTACTGTTTACTGTAGACAACGATCCAGTATATGTTTCGGAATTTACAAGAGTTTTTAATAAAAACATAGATTTAGTTAAAGACGAATCTCAGAAAGATGTTGATGAGTATTTAAAGTTATTTATTAATTACAAACTTAAGTTAAAAGAAGCCCACTCCTTGGGTTTAGACACAAAGAAGTCTTATATAAACGAACTGGCTAATTACAAATCCCAATTGGCTAAAAACTACTTAACAGACTCCAAAGTAACCGACGAGCTTATTGAAGAAGCTTATTACAGAACGGTTAATGAGGTAAAAGCTAGTCATATATTAATTCGTATTCCAGACCATCCCTCTCATGAAGATGGTATGCATGTTGAAAATGAAGTTGATACCTTGCAAATCTACAATGATTTATTAAAATTAAGAGAAAGAGTTCTTAATGAAGGTTTCGAGACAGTTAAAAACGATGTTCATAATGGAAACACTATCTATGCTGAAGATTTAGGATATTTTACAGCGTTTAAAATGGTTTACGACTTCGAAAATGAAGCATATAATACAAATGTAGGAGAAGTTTCAATGCCATTTAAAACAAAGTTTGGTTATCATATTGTTTTTGTTCAAGATAAGAGACCTTCAAGAGGAGAACGTACAGTGGCTCATATTATGATTAATAATAAAACAGCCGATAAACCACACGATAATCCAGAATCTAGAATTAACGATATTTATTTAAAACTACAACAAGGTGAAGATTTCGAGGCTTTAGCGAAACAATTTTCTGAAGATCAGAGTTCTGCAAGCAAAGGTGGCATGTTATCACCATTTAGTGGTGGGCAATTAACAGCTATGGAATTTGAAGACCAAGCATTTAGTCTTGAAAATATTGGAGACATATCTAAACCTTTTAAAACAGAATATGGATGGCATATTATCAAGCTTTATAACAAAAAACCTGTAGGAAGTTATGAAAGTATGAAAAATGAACTTGAAGCAAAAGTAAAAAGAGACTCTAGATCGCAACTTATTAATTCTGCATTAATTACTAATCTTAAAAAGCAATACTTAGTTTCTAAGGCACAACCAGATTTAAGTTATTTTGTTTCTATTTTAAATGATGATTATTTTACTGGCAGATGGGTTTTACCTCAAGATTTTAAAGCAGACTTGCCACTTGTTAAATTAGGAAAAAAGCAAATAACAAATGCTGCTTTTGGGGCATTTTTAGAAACAACGCAAAAAAAATACACTAGCAAGATTGATTTAAATAAATTAGTATCAGAAAGCTATGAGCAATTTTTAGAAAAAGAGTTATTACAATATAAAGAAGAACAATTAGTCTTTGAAAACCCAGATTATGCATATATAGTTGAAGAATATAGAGATGGACTCTTGTTATTCGACTTAATGGAAACTGAAATTTGGAATGCAGCTAAAAAAGACTCTGTTGGGCTTCAAGAATATTACAGTACGAATAAAGAAGCTTATTTTTGGAATCAAAGAATAGATGCAGTTGTAGCATCTTCAGCTAAAAAAAGTACCATTAAAAAAGTTAAAAAGCTATTAAGCGAAAATAAAACGACAGAGGAAATTAAATCAATTATTAATTCAGATAAATCAATTGATGTTATTTTTACTTCTGGAATAATGGATGCTCAACACCAGTCTTTACCTACAGATTTTGAGTTTAAAACAGGTGTTTCTAGCATCTATCAATTTAACGATGGGTTTATTGTTGCAGATGTTAAAAAGGTTTTGCCTAAAGAATTAAAATCATTCGAAGAAGCTAAAGGAGCTGTAATAAACGATTTCCAAAATGAAAAAGAGACGAATTGGATTTTAGATTTGGACAATAAATACAAAGTAAAGATCAACCAAGAGGCTCTATCAAAAGTAAAAACTCAGTTAAATAATTAATTTGAAATTTAAAACAAACATATTATATCTATTGCTTGTTTGTTTCCTGTTTGTTTCATGCAATTTTTTTAAAGAAACCGACGACAGGAAAGCAATCGCAAAAGTTAATGACACCTATCTTTATGAAGAAGACATCTTAGATTTAATAAAAGAAGGGATGTCTACGCAAGATAGCACCATGGTTGTTTCAAATTTTATAAATCGATGGGCTACAGAACAATTATTAGTTAGTGGAGCCAAACGCAATTTAACCGAAGCCAAACAGGAGTCTTTCAATAAATATGCTTTAGAATATAAAAACGAACTTTATTCTAAAGCATATTTAGAAGCTTTGGTAGCTAAGAACATAGATACTGTAATTACATCTAATGAAATTGAAGCTTATTATAATGAAAACAAACAGATTTTTAGATTAAATGAAGATTTAATAAAACTGAGATATATTAATTTAGAAGAAAACAGATTAGACTTAAGAGACTTAGAGCAAAAGTTTAAGAGATTCAATCAAGAAGATAAACGCGAGTTAGATTCGGTTTCAATTCAATTTAAATCCTTCTCATTAAAAGATTCTGTTTGGATAAAAGTAGACCAAGTTGTAGATAAAATTCCTGCAATTACAACCGAAAATAAAAACGAACTGTTAAAAAAATCTAATTTTATACAACTCAAAGATTCATTAGGATTATATTTGGTGCATATTAACGATGTCTTGCTTAGAAACAATACAGCTCCATTAGAATATGTAAAGCCAACCATAGAGAAAATCGTTATAAATAAACGGAAATTAGAACTCATTAGAGAATTAGAAAAAGACATTATTAAAGATGCTATTAAAAATAAAAAATTTGAAATCTATAATTAAATTAAACCAGTACGTACTAATTTGTTTAACATTTTTAGTAACACAAGGGGTTTTTGCTCAAATCATTATTGAAGAAGATGAAACTGTTGAGGTCCAGAAAGACACAGTAGATAATTCTCAATCTCGAAGAATTGATGGCGTTGTTGCAGTGGTAGGAGATTATATTATTCTTGATTCCGATATTGACAATACTATTCTACAGTTAAAAGCTCAAGGAGCCTCAATGGAAGGTGTTACCCGTTGTCAACTTTTCGGTAAACTTTTAGAAGATAAATTGTATGCACATCAAGCCATACAAGATAGTATTATTGTTTCGGATGCCGAAATTCGTTCAGCAGTAGATTATCAATTACAACAATTTCTAGATCAGTCTGGAAAAACCATGGAAGAACTTATTGCATTTTATAATAAAGAAGATGAAAAAAGTTTTAGAGATGAAATGTTTGAAATCAATAAAAGCAATAAGCTAGCTAGCGAAATGCAAAGAAAAATTATAGATGAAGTAGAGGTTACTCCAGAAGAAGTTAGACAGTTTTTCAGCAAGATTCCAGAAGACGAAAGACCAACCTTTGGAACCGAATTAAAAGTGTCTCAAATTGTTATTGAACCTGAAGTTTCAGAAGAAAATAAACAAAAAGTTATCGATCAATTAAAACAATTCAAAGCCGATATTTTAGAGAATGGAGCTAGTTTTCGATCTAAAGTTGTTTTGTATACAGACGATAAAGAATCCATTAAAACAGGAGGGCTTTACACTCTTTATAGAAAAAAACCAAGAATGGTAAAAGAATTTAGAGATGTGGCTTTCTCATTACAAGAAGGAGAAATTTCAGAACCTTTTGAATCAGAATTTGGGTATCATATTATTTATTTAGAAAAAATTAGAGGTCAGGAGTTTGATGTACGTCATATTTTATTAATACCAGAAGTCTCTCAAGATGCTATTACTGAAGCTAAAACTAAAATTGAAACCATAAGACAACGAATCGTCGATGGAGATATTTCGTTTGCTGAAGCTGCAAAAGAATTTAGCGACGAAAAAGAAACCAAAAGTGAAGGTGGGTTTTTAATAAACCCAGCAACTCAAGATTATAATTTTGAACTGACTAGAATGGATCCAGAATTATATGGTCAAATTCAAGAATTAAAAGACGATGAGGTAAGTTTAATCTTAACGGATAGAGGGAGAACAGGAAACGTCAAATTTAAAATAATGATGGTTAGCGACAGAATAGACGAGCACGTTGCAGACTTTTCAAGAGACTATTTAAAAATTAAAGAATTAGCACTAAACGAAAAGCGTTTTAAAGTTATTGAAGATTGGCAAGATGAAAAAATTATGGAAACCTATATTAAAATTAATGGGGACTATAGAGATTGTGAATTTTCTAGTAACTGGTTAAAAAAATAAATATGTCGGACGTAGCGAAAATAGAAGAATTAGTTCAAAAATATCAAACATTAAAAACTGAAATTGCCAAAGTAATTGTTGGGCAAGATCAAGTTGTTAGTCAAATTCTAATCTCTATTTTTTCTGGTGGTCATGCTTTATTAATTGGTGTGCCAGGTCTTGCCAAAACATTAATGGTTAATACCATTGCTCAAACATTAGGTCTTGATTTTAAACGCATACAGTTTACGCCAGATTTAATGCCAAGCGATATTCTAGGAAGCGAAATTTTAGACGAAAACAGACAGTTTAAATTTATAAAAGGACCTATTTTCGCAAATATTATTTTAGCAGACGAAATAAATAGAACACCTCCAAAAACACAAGCAGCTTTATTAGAAGCTATGCAGGAACGCTCAGTAACCGTTGCCGGACATAATTATAAATTAAACCTACCTTATTTTGTACTTGCTACGCAAAACCCAATAGAGCAAGAAGGAACATATCCTTTACCAGAAGCCCAATTAGACAGGTTTATGTTTGCTGTAAATTTAGATTACCCTTCTTTTGAAGAAGAAGTTCAAGTTGTAAAATCTACCACAACAGACGTTCAAGTAAAAGTCAATTCGTTATTTTCAGCCCAAGAAATTATAGATATTCAACATCTAATACGAAGAATTCCCGTGGCAGATAATGTTATTGAATACGCTGTTAGAATGGTTGGTAAAACTAGACCTAATAGTAAAGAAGCAACAGATTTAGTTAAAAATTATATAGATTGGGGAGCTGGGCCTAGAGCATCTCAAAATTTAATACTAGCGGCTAAAACACATGCAGCTATCCATGGAAAATTTTCGCCAGATATTGAAAATGTTCAAGCTGTAGCTGGTAGTATTTTAAGACATAGAATTATAAAAAATTATAAAGCTGAAGCTGAAGGGATTTCTGAAGAACAGATTATTAAAAGCTTATTCTAATAAGTCTTAAAATAATTTAATCTATTACTTTTTTCAATTTCTTTATTCAAGTAATTGAAATATATCAAAAACTGAATTGTTAATTTATTATTTTATTGCGTAATAAATTGCGAAATCATCAAATTTACATCTAATTATAGACTTTTTTTTGAATTATATTCAAAGATTAATCGATTTTGTTACATATTTTTAAATCTCCTTTAAAATTTGTAATTTTGCAAGACACAAAAATTAAAACTATAATCCTTAAAATAAAAACATATGGCATTCGATATTGAAATGATAAAAAAGGTTTATTCTACAATGGCAGGTCGTGTAGATAAAGCTAGAGAAATTGTAGGTAAACCATTAACACTTTCAGAAAAGATTCTATATTCACATCTTTGGGATGGAACGCCAACGAAAGCATTTAGAAGAGGTAAAGATTATGTAGATTTTGCTCCAGACCGTATCGCATTACAAGATGCTACTGCTCAAATGGCATTATTACAATTTATGCAAGCAGGTAAGCCTAAAGTGGCAGTACCAACAACGACACATTGCGATCACTTAATCCAAGCGAAACAAGGAGCAGTGCCTGATTTAAAACGTGCTAATGAAACTAGTAACGAGGTTTTTGATTTTTTAGCATCCGTTTCTAATAAATATGGTCTTGGTTTCTGGAAACCAGGAGCAGGTATTATTCATCAAGTAGTTTTAGAAAATTATGCATTTCCTGGAGGAATGATGATTGGAACCGATTCTCACACTGTAAATGCAGGTGGACTAGGAATGGTTGCAATTGGTGTAGGTGGTGCTGATGCTGTAGATGTTATGGCAGGAATGGCTTGGGAATTAAAATTCCCTAAACTAATTGGTGTTAAATTAACTGGTAGCTTAAATGGGTGGACATCTGCAAAAGATGTAATACTTAAAGTTGCAGGCATTCTTACTGTAAAAGGTGGAACAGGTGCCATTGTTGAATATTTTGGTCCTGGTGCTAAAAATTTATCTTGTACAGGGAAAGGAACTATTTGTAATATGGGAGCAGAAATAGGAGCTACTACTTCTACTTTTGGTTACGACGATTCTATGGAACGTTATTTACGTGCTACAGATAGAAATGATATTGCTGATGAAGCAAATAAAATCCGTGAATATCTAACAGGAGATGATGAAGTATATGCGTCTCCAGAACAATATTTTGATCAAGTTATCGAAATCGATTTAAATACGTTACGTCCACATTTAAACGGACCATTTACCCCAGATTTAGCAACAGAAGTTGGTGATCTTGGTGAAAAAGCAAGAAAAAACGATTGGCCATTAAAAGTTGATTGGGGATTAATTGGATCTTGTACAAACTCCTCTTACGAAGATTTAACACGTGCAGCCTCTATTGCTAAACAAGCGGTAGATAAAAATATTAAAGCCAAATCCGATTTTGGAATTAATCCAGGTTCTGAGCAAATTCGTTTTACTGCTGAACGAGATGGCGTTTTAAAAATATTTGAAGATTTAAATGCCACTATCTTTACAAATGCTTGTGGACCTTGTATTGGACAATGGGATAGAAGCGATAGAAAGGGAGATGAAAAAAATACCATTGTACACTCTTTTAACAGAAACTTCTCAAAACGAGCTGATGGAAATCCAAATACGCATGCTTTTGTTGGTTCTCCAGAAATGGTTGCGGCAATCGCCATTTCAGGAAGATTGGATTTTGATCCAATGAATGATACGTTAATTAATGAAGATGGTCAAGAAATTAAATTAGATGAGCCAAAAGGACTTGAATTACCACCATTAGGGTTTGATGTTAAAGAATCTGGTTATGTAGAGCCTGTTAAAGATGGAAGTAAAGTAGATGTATCTGTTAATCCAAATTCAGAGCGCTTACAATTATTAGAGCCTTTTACACCTATTGGAAATAAAATTACAGGTGCTAAATTATTAATTAAAGCTTTCGGGAAATGTACAACCGACCATATCTCTATGGCTGGACCTTGGTTACGTTTTAGAGGACATTTAGATAATATTTCTAATAACATGTTAATTGGGGCTGTTAATGCATTTGGTAAGAAAACCAATTTTGTAAAAAACCAATTAACTGGCGAATTTGGCGGTGTTCCAGATGTAGCAAGAGATTATAAAGCAAAAGGAATATATTCAATAGTAGTTGGAGACCATAACTACGGTGAAGGTTCTTCTCGTGAACATGCTGCTATGGAACCAAGGCATTTAGGTGTTGCAGCAGTTTTAGTAAAATCGTTTGCTCGTATTCATGAAACAAACCTTAAAAAACAAGGGATGTTAGGTTTAACCTTTGCTAATGAATCTGATTACGATTTAATTCAGGAAGACGATACAATTAATTTCCTAGATTTAAACGAATTTGCTCCTGGTAAACCTTTAAAATTAGAGTTTGTTCATGCAGATGGAAGTAAAAATGTAATTGTTGCCAACCATACTTACAATCAATCTCAAATAGATTGGTATAATGAAGGTTCTGCTTTAAATTTAATTAAAAAAGAAAATGCTTCATAAGGTTTTAAGAAGTTGAATTTTATAAAAAAACTCCTGAAGCAATTCAGGAGTTTTTTTGTAATTTTTTATATGAATTCACGACAACTCTTTTAACTAACAAAAACTTTACGCAATGAACTCCATTTGGTTTTTTGACGATGTCAATTTATTTAAAATACTTTGTCCTCATAAATTCAAAGCTTATAAGAGCTGTCACAGTTTTGATATATATAATAAAAAAGACTATATCTATTTTGAAGAAGATTCGGCTTCTAAAGTTTATTTAATTGAAAAAGGTAAAGTTAAAATTGGGTATTATAATCAAGATGGGACAGAAGTTGTAAAAGCCATACTTACAAAAGGTGAATTATTTGGTGAACAAGCCATTTTAGGCGAAAACATTAGAGAAGAGTTTGCCCAATGTTTAGATAACCAAACTTCAATTTGTCCTATAAGCGTTCAAACCATGCATGATTTAATGCGTGACAATCAAACCTTTAGCTTTAAAATATATAAGTTTATTGGATTTAAATTTAAAAAGCTTGAAAGGAGATTGCAATTACTATTGTTTAAAGATGCTAAAACCCGTTTAATAGAATTTTTAGATGAATTATGTACAGATTATGGTTATGATTGCGAAAAAACAGGCGACCACGTTATTAAGCATCCTTACACTCAAAAAGATATTGCTTCGTTAATAGGTACATCACGTCCAACGTTAAATATTTTACTTCAGGAACTTAGGACAGAAAAATATATAGATTTTAACCGAAAAGAAATTAGAATTTTAAAAAAATCTGCTTAGTGTTAGCTAGCTAACATTTTAAATCATAACATCAACTTAATTTTGAATTATAAATTTAAAAATAAAAATGTGATGATTAAAAAAATGATTTTTTCAGTATTAGCATTATCTGCCTTACTCGTTTCTTGTAGTAGTGATGATGATGTTAACAACAATGTGCCTTCAACCTCAAACTTAACTTTAAATCTTTCTGGACTTGAATCTTTAGGAAATGATTATGTTTACGAAGGTTGGATTATTGTAGATGGATCTCCAGTTTCAACTGGAACATTTTCAAGTGTAACTTTTCCTCAAACATTTTCAGTAAACTCAACACAACTTAATAGCGCTACAACTTTTGTGCTGTCTATAGAACCAGCAAACGATGCAGATCCAGCTCCTGCAGCAACAAAAATTTTAGCAGGAGATTTCACAGGAGACTCAGCAAATGTCAATACTGGAATAGTTGGCGATTTTCTAACAGCAGAAGGGACTTTCTTTTTAAGAACTCCAACAGATGAAACTGGAATGAACAATGGGAACGATGAAAATGGTATTTGGTTTGGTACACCAGGAGCTCCTCCAACTACAAATTTCATATTACCAACGCTACCTGAAGGCTGGGTTTATGAAGGTTGGGTAGTTGGTGATTCGGGACCATTAACGACTGGGACATTTAATATGTTTGATACTGTTGATGATGCAGCACCTTTTAGCGAAACAATACAACCAGGTCCTCCTGTTCCAGGTGAAGATTTCTTTTTAAATGCTCCAGTTGGAGAAACATTTCCTTTAGATGTAAGAAATAGAACAGTAGTCATTTCAGTAGAGCCGGTACCAGATAATTCTCCTGCACCTTTTGCATTGAAACCACTAGTTGGTACTGCTGGAGATACAACTGCACCTGCAACTCATAATCTGAGTCTTAATTTAGCATCGTTTCCAACAGGAATGGTTAATCGATAATAGCTTTAACAATTTTGTTTTTGTTAGTTATAAAGCATAGTTTCGTCAAAGGGACTATGCTTTAATTTTTACGAAACATCTATATATAAAGTTTAATTAAGAGTCAGAATAATAATAAGTATGTTCCAAATAACCATTAAAAAATAGGGATCAACAAATGAAAAAACCAAAATTCAATACTAGTAACATCATATTTTTAATAGTTATAGCCCTATTAATAATTCCTCAGACTAGGCAACCTATACAAATATTTCTTCATAAGGGACTTGCCTTATTTGGACCTTCAATAATTGATGAAAATAAAAGAGAAAAGCTAACAGATTATAATTGGCAATTAATTAGTGATTCCGGTGAAACTTATAATTTTAACGAAGCAAAAGGGAAAGTTATTGTTATTAATTTTTGGGCAACATGGTGTCCACCATGTATAGCAGAAATGCCAAGTTTAGAAGCGCTTTATAATCAATATAAGGATAATGTTGTGTTTTTATTTGTATCCAATGAAGAGTCAAAAGTTATTCAAAGTTTTATTAATAAAAATGAATATAGCTTTCAGTTTCATACACCAAAAACAACTAACCCAGAAACATTTCAAGTAAGCGCAATTCCAAGAACTTTTATTATAGACAAATTAGGTAATATTATTATTGATAAAACAGGTGCAGCAAATTGGCATAGCGATGGAGTTAGAGAGCAATTAAACAATTTAATAAAAGAATAAATTGTGCGCACGAGAAGATTCGAACTTCCACGAACTAATGTTCACCAACCCCTCAAGCTGGCGCGTCTACCAATTCCGCCACGTGCGCATAATGTGTAAGATATAAAAATAAAAAAAGTTAAGCATGTAGCTTAACTTTTTTTTGTGACCGGGCTGGGGCTCGAACCCAGGACCCTCTCCTTAAAAGGGAGATGCTCTACCAACTGAGCTACCAGGTCAATTTGTTTTTCTCTAACGAGGGTGCAAATATAAGAGCTTTAATCAATATTCCAAACCTTTTTAAAAGATTATTTTTGTTTTTTTGTTTTGTTACTTTGCAAAGTCATTTAGTTAAAAATTTTGAGCAATTATGAAAATTATTTTATTAGGATATATGGCTTCGGGGAAGTCTTTAATAGGCAGCGAATTAGCCAAAATTTTAAAAATAAATTATATCGATCTGGATCAATTTATTGAAGAAAAAGAAGGTAAATCCATTCAGAAAATATTTTTAGAAAAAGGTGAAATTTTTTTTAGAAAAATTGAAAATAGCTATTTAAAAGAGATTATTTCATCAAAAGACGATTTGATTTTATCTCTCGGTGGTGGAACTCCTTGCTTTTCGAATAATTTAGAATTACTCAAAGAAAATAAAGATGTAACCTCATTCTTTTTAAATGTTCCTGTAAATGAATTGGCAAGAAGGTTAATGAATGATAAAAGCAATAGACCATTAGTTGCCTATGTTTCAGACCAAAATGATATGTTAGAATTTGTTGGTAAGCATTTATTTGAACGTTTGCCTTTTTATAATCAGGCTAATTATAAAATAGATGGAAACAAAGTTAAAGCAGAAGTGATAGAAAATATAGTTTCAAAGCTATTTTAAATATGCTTTAAACGCTTTTCCTTCTAAAATGACATCTATGTGCTCGTTTAAGGAAGTAGAAAGTGAGATACCTTTAAAATCCGCTTTAACAGGATATTTTTTATGATTTCTATTAACTAAAACGGCAGTTTTAAATTGTTTTAATGGCACTTCAAGAAAATATTTCACGCCATAAATCAAAGTCGTACCAGAATTTAAGACATCGTCTATTAAAACAACAGATTTATTTTCGTAATCTTTAGTGTTAAGAGATGTTTTAATATCGTTTCTTGGATTTTTCTTATCAATAACCACCTTGCACAAAACTGGAGTAATAGGAGAAATTTTACTTAAGACTGTTTTTAGTTTCTTGGCAAGAATGTATCCATTTTTGTCAATACCTGCTAAGATAACCTCGGTTTCATTTACATTGTTTTCATAAATCTGATAAGCAATTCGCTTGATTTTATGATTTATTTCTTCGTGGTTTAAAATAATATTTTTTGTTAAAGTCATCTTAGATAGTTCTTTGTTCAAAGATAAAATACAAATTTAGAATTTTGGAGATTTTTGTTATTCAATTTCATCTTGATAGTCGTCAATATCTCTTCTATCTTTTTTTGTTGGTCTTCCGGTTCCTTTTTTTCGGTAGTAGTCTTTAGAGTATTTTAAAAGCTCTTGTGCTTCAAATGCTTCCTTGGGTGTAGTGTCTGTTCTATAAATATCGACTAGTTTGGCGCCAACCCTACTTGGAGGTAAATCGTTTATAGTAAACGTATAGTTTATTTGGTCTTTTCTTACTTGAACCTCATCTGTTGGGTAAACTTCACGGCTAGGCTTTATAGGGTCTCCATTAACTTTTACATGCCCTTTTTTACATGCAGTTGTAGCAAGACTCCTTGTTTTATAATATCTTACACACCATAAATACTTGTCAATTCGCATAATATTATCTAAAATCTACGTTAATGTTCTTGTGCAAAATTATTAATAAATTGTATCTTGCACCTCAAAAAAGAAGCAATAATGAAAATTAGAAATATAGCAACTGCTGTTTTATGTTTTGGTTTGATTGTTTTATCTTGTAAAAAAGATGAAGATGATGATAGTCCATATGTTGTACCACCAAGAGATAGACAGGAAGTTTATGATGAAAATATCGTAGAAATAGAGGCGTATTTAGAAACTCATTTTTATAATTATGAAGAATTTGAGCAAAACCAAGTTTATAGTAATTTAGACGTGATGCCTTATATCGTAACACCTAACGATAGTTTTGAAATAGTTATCGATACCATTGCTGGTGCAAATAGCGATAAAACATCATTAATGGATATGCTAGGTGACGAATTGAAAATTAAAGAAGTAACAGATTCTGAAGGCATAGTTTATAAGCTTTATTATTTAGTTGTTAGAGAAGGTTTAGGAGGTGATATTCACCCAATCGATCAGGTTTTTGCTAATTATAATGGGACTTTAATAGATGGAACTCTTTTTGACAGTGCTGTAACTGGAATCCCTTTTCATTTAACTTCGGTTGGTAATTATTTAGGTGTGGTAGATGGTTTTAAAGAAGGCATTATAGAGTTTAAAGCTAGACAAGGTTATACCGAAAATATGGACGGAACTATTACAAATCACAATCATGGTATTGGTGCTGTTTTTGTTCCTTCTGGATTGGGTTATTTTTCTCAAACACAAGCAAATGTGCCTGCATATTCTAACTTAATTTTTACTTTTAATCCAGAAAAACGAACGCTTTTTGATCATGATTCTGATGGTGTATTTTCTTATTTAGAAGATTTAAACAATAATCAAGATTCTTTTGATGATGATACAGATGGTGATGATATTCCAGACTTTGTGGATGTTGATGACGATGGTGATGGGGTTTTAACAAAAGATGAAATAGAAAGAACGGTTTATACTGAAGATGAAAACATGATGCCTTTTACTTCAAATACAGCAGCTCAAACGTATTATGATACCTATGCGGCACCAGATGAAGTATTATATAATATTGTAGATAATAACAATGGGACATTTACTTTAAATACGGTTATTTACACAGATTCAAATAATGATGGGATTCCAGATTATTTAGATAGTAGTGTAAACTAAAAGTAACATTGTAAAACAAAAAAACCTCTTAAATTATTAAGAGGTTTTTTTGTTTATAAAAGAAAAGATAAACTCAAGATTAATTGATCTGGTCTAGTATCAATTCTACTGACATTTAAACCAGAATTACTATTTATAAAAGTAGCTTCGTTTTCACTAAACCCTCTTTCATATCTTAGGTCGATTCCAATTCTGTTGAAACTAACTCCAACGCCAAAGTTTAAACCAACAGTAAAATCATTTTCAATTTCATTAATGTCAATTCCTTCAAATTCTGAATCTAGAATATATTGTAAAGAAGGACCAGCAAAGACATTAAGAAATTCAAAGAATCTTAAACCAACCAATACTGGAGCATCCAGCTTTTGCATTTTAAAACTCCCAGTATTATAGTCACTTTTAGTGCTTGTATAAACCAATTCTGGTTTTAAATAAATTTTACCACCTATCTTACCAAAGATACCAAAGTGATAACCTACATGTCTATCTGGATGTTCTGCATTACTTCCTATAGATTCAAAATAGTCCCCATTTGCATTATAGTTTAAACCTCCTTTAAATCCAAAACCAGATTTGTTTTGTGCTTGAGCAAACGTTGTAAAAACTATTAGAACTATACTTAAATAAAATACCTGCTTCATAAATTTTCGTTTTAGGGTTTAATATAAAACGAAACATTAAAGCAATTATTTTCTTTTTAATACAGTTTCAACGGCTTTAATAATGGCTTGGCTATTTAAACCATATTTTTCCATAAGCTGTTCAGGGGTTCCTGATTCACCAAAGGTATCTTTGGTAGCCACAAATTCTTGTGGTGTTGGTTTTTTTGTTGCTAATACTCGTGCAACACTTTCACCTAAACCTCCAAGAAAATTATGTTCTTCAGCAGTTACTATACAGCCTGTTTTTGAAACAGATTTGATAATGGCTTCATCGTCTAATGGTTTTATGGTATGAATATTTATAACTTCAGCAGAAATCCCTTTTTCATTTAAAGTTTTAGCAGCTTCAAGAGCTTCCCACACCAAATGCCCAGTGGCAACAATAGTAACATCTGAACCTTCTACTAAATGAAGGGCTTTCCCAATTTCAAATGTCTGATCTTCAGAAGTAAAGTTAGCCACTTTTGGTCTTCCGAAACGTAGGTAGACTGGTCCTTGATGATTTGCAATAGCAATAGTTGCTGCTTTTGTTTGGTTATAATCACAAGTGTTAATAACCGTCATTCCTGGCAACATTTTCATCAAGCCTATATCTTCTAAAATCTGATGGGTAGCACCATCTTCACCTAAAGTTAAACCAGCATGTGAGGCACATATTTTTACATTTTTATCTGAATAAGCAACACTCTGACGAATTTGATCGTAAACACGACCCGTAGAAAAGTTAGCAAAAGTACCAGTAAATGGAATTTTTCCACCAATCGTCATTCCAGCTGCTAAACCAATCATATTAGCTTCAGCAATCCCTACCTGAAAAAAACGTTCGGGATGATTTGCTTTAAAATCGTCCATCTTTAAAGAGCCAATTAAATCGGCACATAATGCCACAACATTTTCATTCGTTTGTCCCAATTCTGTTAAACCGTCTCCAAAGCCTGAACGAGTATCTTTATTTCCTGTATTTATGTATGTTTTCATGTTCGTTGTTGATTGATAATTAATAGTCTCCTAAAGTTTCTGGGTTTTGCGCTAACCCATTAGCTAATTGCTCATCGTTTGGAGCCTTGCCATGCCATGCATGTGTATGCATCATAAAATCGACACCATTACCCATAATGGTTTTTAATAAAACACAAACTGGTTTTCCTTGCCCAGTTTTACTTTTTGCTTCAGCCATGCCTTTTAAAATAGCTTCGATGTTATTTCCTTCGTTTATTTCAACAACTGTCCAGCCAAAAGCTTCAAATTTTGCTTTTAAACTCCCCATTGGTAAAACGGTATCTGTAGAACCATCAATTTGCTGACCATTTAAATCTATAGTAGAAATAATATTATCTACTTTGTTTCCTGCAGCGTACATAATGGCTTCCCAGTTTTGACCCTCTTGTAATTCGCCATCACCATGCAAACTATATATTAAATGCGAATCCTTATTTAATTTTTTGGTTTGAGCAGCACCTAATGCAACAGACATACCTTGACCTAGAGAACCTGAGGCAATTCGTATTCCTGGTAAGTTTTCATGAGTTGTTGGGTGACCTTGTAAGCGCGAATTAATTAAACGAAAGGTGTTTAACTCGTCCACCGGAAAATAACCAGATCTTGCAAGAACACTATAATAAACTGGAGAAATATGGCCATTCGATAAAAAGAATAAATCTTCATCAATTCCATCCATGTCAAAATGGGTGTTTCTATCCATAATTTCTTGGTAAAGTGCTACAAAAAACTCAGCACATCCTAAGGAACCTCCAGGATGACCTGAATTTACTTTGTGTACCATTCGAAGAATATCTCTACGAACCTGGGTAGTTAAATCTTTTAATTGTTGTGTGTTTGGCATGTTTATTTTGTTAGTTTTTCAGTTGCAAAAATAATGGTTTAAAATACGTATTCAAAAGGAGTTTTAAGTCACTTATTAACGAATGTTGGTGTTTTGCTAACAATTTTGATTTTATTAAGAAATTCCTCGCTTTATGTTATTTATATTTGCCAACTGATGTTATTAGTATATGATTTTTGAATTAAAAGGAAAAGACACTCAATCAAATGCCAGGGCTGGAGTAATTACAACAGATCATGGTAAAATAGAAACTCCAATATTTATGCCAGTTGGTACTGTTGCATCTGTAAAAGGGGTTCATCAACGTGAACTTAAAAATGATATTAATCCAGATATAATTCTAGGTAATACCTATCATTTATACCTTCGTCCACAAACAACTATTTTAGAAAAAGCTGGAGGATTGCATAAATTTATGAATTGGGATCGTAATATTTTAACCGATTCCGGTGGATACCAAGTGTATTCGCTTTCTGCTAATCGAAAAATAAAAGAGGAAGGCGTTAAATTTAAAAGTCATATTGACGGAAGTTACCATACGTTTACTCCAGAGAATGTGATGGAAATTCAACGAACCATTGGAGCAGATATTATTATGGCATTCGATGAATGCACGCCTTATCCGTGCGATTATCATTATGCAAAACGCTCTATGCATATGACGCATAGATGGTTGGATAGATGTATTAATCATTTAGAAAAAGTGCCTTTTAAATACAATTATAGTCAGACCTTTTTTCCTATTGTTCAAGGAAGCACCTATAAAGATTTAAGGAAGCAATCTGCCGAATATATTGCCAATGCAGGTGCAGAAGGGAATGCTATTGGAGGTTTGTCTGTCGGGGAACCAGCTGAAGAAATGTATGCCATGACAGAAATTGTAACCGATATTCTACCAGAAGACAAACCAAGATATTTAATGGGTGTTGGAACTCCTATAAATATTCTTGAAAATATCGCCTTAGGAGTTGATATGTTTGATTGTGTGATGCCTACTAGAAATGCTAGAAACGGCATGTTATTTACAGCCCAAGGTACCATTAATATAAAGAATTTAAAATGGGCTGACGATTTTTCACCAATTGATGATATGGGAATTACTTTTGTAGATACAGATTACACTAAAGCCTACCTTCGTCACTTATTTACTGTAAACGAGAGATTAGGAGCGCAAATAGCAACCATACATAATTTAGGGTTCTATATGTGGTTGGTTCGCGAAGCGAGAAAGCATATATTAGCAGGAGATTTTAGAATTTGGAAAGATAGGATGGTGAAACAAATGGATAAACGACTATAATTTTGAAAATACTCGATTGGTACATATTAAAACGTTATTTGTTTACATTTTTTATCATGTTGCTATTGTTTATTCCTATTGGAATAACAGTCCATTTAGCAGAGAAAATAGGTAAAATACTTGAAAACGAAGTGCCTTTTGGAGAAGTATTAATCTACTTTTTAGACTTCACAATTTATTTCGCCCATTTATTATTTCCATTGTTTTTATTCCTTTCTGTAATTTGGTTTACTTCAAAATTGGCTAATAACACAGAAGTTATTGCATTTTTAAGTTCTGGTGTTTCTTTCTCTAGATTTTTAAGACCTTACATGATTGGAGCTACTATTGTTGCTATTTTAGCTTTGGTTTTAGGCATGTATTTAGCACCAAATGCAAGTAGAGGGTTTAACGATTTTAATTATAAATACCTTAAAAACAGTAATGATGCACTTAATAATCAGAACGTTTATAGGCAAATTAATGATCACGATTATATTTATGTGAAAAATTTTGACGTGAAACAAAAAATCGGTAGAAATTTTACTTTAGAACATTTTGAAGATGATAAAATGACTTATAAGATTAGTGCTAATACGATTAAGTTTAATGAAGAAGATAGCACATATATTTTAAATAATTATACCAAAAGATTAATTGGAGAAAGCGATGACATTCTTGATATAGTAAGAAAAAAAGACACCCTTTTTCCATTCGATTTAGAAGATTTAACACCAGTAGTTTACATAGCAGAAACATTACCTTATGGCGAGTTAAATAAATTTATTGAAAAAGAAGAAAAGAGGGGATCGTCTTATATAAATAGATATAAATTGGTAAAATATCGTAAATGGAGTTTACCAGTATCTGTATTTATTTTAACGATTATTGCAGTAGCTGTTTCTTCTATTAAACGTCGTGGTGGAATGGGAGTTAACCTAGCTTTCGGAATTTGTATCGCTATGGTTTTTGTGTTTTTCGATAAAATATTTGGTGTGTTAGCCTCACAATCAGATTTTTCTCCATTGGTGGCAGTTTGGTTTCCTAATGTGATTTTTGGTTTTTTAGCGGCTTATCTTCTTTACAATGCTAAACGATAATTTAAAAAATTACCTGCACCTACATCTTCTTGTATTTATCGCAGGATTTACAGCTATTTTAGGTGAGTTAATATCTATAGATGCCGTGTCATTGGTTTGGTATCGTATGCTTATAGCAACTGCCTTAATGTTTATGTATATTATTTTTGCTAAGATAAATATTAAGATCCCATTAAAATCGGTTGCAAAATTAGCCTTTGCTGGTATTATTATTGCTTTGCATTGGATTACTTTTTTCGAATCGATAAAAGTGTCAAATATATCTATTACCCTTGCGATGTTTTCTACTGGAGCATTCTTTGCTTCATTGCTTGAGCCTATAATTTATAAACGAAAAATTATTTGGTATGAAATTGTATTTGGACTTCTTATTATGGTTGGTGTTGCTATCATTACTAATAGTGAGTTTAAATATTTATATGGTATTATTTTAGGAATTGTTTCAGCATTTTTATCCTCTACATTTGCTGTTTTAAACGGCAAATTCTTAGAGAAACATACGGCAACTGTTATTTCAGTTTACGAGTTTATTAGTGGTGTTTTATTTATTAGTTTGTTTATTATTTTATTTGGTAATGGATTTTCAAAAGAGTTCTTTGTTCTAAGCATATCAGACTTTGGTTATCTTTTTGTTTTAGCCTCTGTATGTACAGCATATGCCTTTATTGCTTCAGTTTATGTTATGAGATACGTTAGTCCATATACAGTAGTGTTAACTTATAATTTAGAACCAATTTATGGTATTGTTTTAGCGCTTATTTTATTTCCAAAAAAAGAAATAATGAGTCCGTCTTTTTATTTGGGAGCTTCAATTATTATTGGCGTAGTGATGCTAAATGGAATATTGAAAAACATCAAAATTAAAAGAAAAAGAAAAAGAACTAGTCTAGAAGAGTAGCTAGTTTGTTTTTAAAACCTTATTTTTATTTAATTATTGACATGAAATTTTATGTTTAAATCGAAAATTTAAACGAAATAAAATATGTAATTTTGTAAGCTAACAAAAAACAAACTATAACTTCCAATGGAATATTTAGAATTTGAACTTCCTATTAAAGAACTTGAAGATCAACTGCAGAAATGCCAAGTTATTGGTCAAGAGAGCGAAGTAGATGTTACGGAAACCTGTAAACAAATTGAAAAAAAACTTATAACTACCAAAAAAGAAATTTATAAAAACCTAACCCCTTGGCAACGTGTACAAATGTCTCGTCATCCAAGTAGACCTTATACTTTAGATTATGTTAAGGCCCTATGTGGAGACACTTTTTTAGAGCTTCATGGCGATAGAAACTTTAAAGACGATAAAGCCATGATTGGCGGATTAGGGAAAATTGGAGACCAAAGTTTTATGTTTATTGGTCAACAAAAGGGTTATAATACTAAAACTAGACAATACAGAAATTTTGGAATGGCAAACCCAGAAGGTTATAGAAAAGCTTTGCGTTTAATGAAATCAGCCGAAAAATTTGGAATTCCAGTTGTTACTTTAATCGATACACCAGGGGCATACCCAGGTTTAGAAGCTGAAGAACGTGGGCAAGGTGAAGCCATTGCAAGAAATATTCTTGAAATGACACGTTTAAAAGTGCCAATTATTACCATCGTTATAGGTGAAGGTGCTTCTGGTGGAGCATTAGGAATAGGAGTAGGAGATAAGGTTCTTATGTTAGAAAATTCATGGTACTCTGTTATCTCACCAGAAAACTGCTCTTCCATCTTATGGCGTAGCTGGGATCAAAAAGAACTAGCAGCCGAAGCCTTAAAATTAACAGCTAAAGATGCTAAAAAGCTAAAAGTAGTCGATGCAATTATAAAAGAACCAATAGGAGGAGCACATAGTGATAGAGAAACAACCTTCAAATCGGTTAGTCAGGCAATAATTAAGTCTTACGATGAATTAAAAAACTTATCACCAAAAGAATTAGTAAAACAACGCATGGAAAAATATATGGAAATGGGTGTTTTTAAAAGTTAACTCAACTAAAACCTATAATGCATAAATCTGAAATGTCATATTTCAGATTTTTTTATGCTTATTAACAATATTTTTAAGTTATTAACAGTTAAATTGTTAACTTATGGTGAACAATCAAGAGTTGATTATTCGTCATTTTTCTTTTCAATTTAGCTACTTTCGTAACGTATGAAACAACCGAACCAAATTAAAGGATATCAAGTAGATAAAAGCACAATTATCAATCTGGAAAGAGGTAAAATACCACCTCAAGCTATTGATTTAGAAGAAGTTGTGCTTGGCGCAATGATGATTGATAAAAAAGGAGTCGATGAGGTTATAGATATTTTAAGTGCTGACACTTTTTATAAAGAAGCTCATCAACATATTTTTGAAGCTATTTTTCAATTATTTGAAAATAGTGAACCAGTCGACTTATTAACCGTTTCTAGCCAATTAAAGAAAAACTCAAAGTTAGATTTAGCAGGTGGAGATTTTTACCTTATTTCATTAACTCAAAAAGTGTCTTCATCTGCCCACATTGAGTTTCATGCACGAATCATTCTTCAAAAATTTATTCAGCGAAGTTTAATTAAAATTTCAAATGAAATTATTGAAGATTCTTACGATGAAACCCAAGATGTTTTTGATTTGTTAGATCGCGCAGAATCTAAACTATATGAAGTAACACAAGGAAATATAAAAAAATCTAGTGAAACAGCTCAAGAATTAGTTATTCAAGCTAAAAAGAAAATTGAAGAAATTTCTAATAAAGAAGGCTTGAGTGGTATTCCTTCTGGGTTTACAAAACTAGATAAACTTACTTCTGGCTGGCAAGAAAGCGATTTGATTATTGTAGCTGCTCGACCAGGTATGGGAAAAACTGCCCTAACCTTGTCTATGGCAAGAAATATTGCTGTCACTCAAAACATCCCTGTAGCTTTTTTCTCATTAGAAATGGCTTCTGTACAATTAATTATGCGTTTAATTTCTAGTGAAACTGGTTTGTCTTCAGAAAAGTTGAGAACTGGAAAACTAGAAAAACATGAATGGGAACAACTAAATGTTAAAGTTAAGAGCTTAGAAAAAGCACCTTTGTTTATTGATGACACACCTTCACTTTCTATATTTGACCTTAGAGCTAAGGCTAGACGTCTGTCTTCTCAGCATGGTATTAAATTAATTGTGGTGGATTATTTACAATTAATGACTGCAGGTGGTGGCCAGAAAGGTGGAAATAGAGAACAAGAGATTTCTATGATATCGCGTAACCTTAAAGCATTAGCAAAAGAATTAAGTATCCCTGTAATTGCTTTGTCGCAATTATCTCGTGCAGTTGAAACGCGTGGAGGTAGCAAAAGGCCTTTGCTTTCCGATCTTCGTGAATCTGGAGCCATCGAGCAAGATGCTGATATTGTATCCTTTATTTATAGACCGGAATATTATAAAATAGACGAATGGGACGACGATGAAAGAACACCAACTGAAGGTCAAGCCGAATTTATTATTGCGAAACACAGAAATGGAGGATTAGAGAATATTCGTCTAAAATTTATTGGTCATTTAGGTAAATTTGATAATCTTGATGATTTTGATACACCATTTGGACAAGAGTTTCATTCTAAAATGAATGCTGCAGCAAACGATAATACATTTTCTCCAGATAATTTCCCTTCTGCAAGTGATGCTTTCGGTACACCAGAAGATGATAACGACGTGCCATTTTAAAGCCCAAGTCTATTTTATATAGCTCAAATATTATGGATAAATTAAGAACCACAAACATATTATTATTAGTAATTGTTATCCCTTTAATTTTTTATTTACTAAAAATACTTTCTTTCATTTTTGTTCCATTAGTGTTCTCGATGTTTATTGCACTACTTTTTTTGCCAATTATGCGTTGGTTAGGGAAAAAGAATGTTCCTAAATTCATTAGTATTGTAATTGTTGTTTTACTAATCATTGGAGGTTTGAAAATTGGTGTAGAATTAATCCAATTATCAAGCAAACAAATCCTAAATTCAGATACCGAATTCTTTTCTAAAGCAGAAGTAAAGTTAGACAGTTTATTTCATTTAGCACAAGAAACATTTGGATTCAAACTAGATGATAAAGAAAGTGTTTTAAAACAGTTTCTTGCAAAAGATAGTTTAGGAAACACTATAAACTTCATTCAACGAACGCTTACCATGATACTCATGATAATTTTTTTCGTTGTTTTATGGTTAGCTGAATCTATAAATATCCAAAAAGTATTAAATAGTACCATCCTAAAACAGAGACATACATCTCTTAAAACGTTTTTTAAGATTGAAAAAGATCTTATAAAGTTTATTAAAGTCAAGTTTTTTGTTAGCCTTGCAACTGGAATTGGAACTGGTTTAGCTTGCTTGTTTTTCGATGTGAGTTTTCCAATTTTTTGGGGTCTTTTTGCTTTTGTTATTAATTTTGTGCAAATGGTTGGTTCTATTATTACAGTCGTTTTATTATCAATATTCGCTTTTATTGAGTTAGATCCAACAAGTACACTCCTGTTTTTTATCATATCAATTACAAGTGTTCAAGTATTATTCGGTTCTATTTTAGAGCCTATTTTTATGGGAAAATCATTTTCATTAAACGTTATAACCGTTTTAGTGATGCTTATGTTTTGGGGTTTTCTCTGGGGAGTTCCAGGTTTAATTATGGCCATTCCTATTACAGTTTTTATTAAAATTATCTTAGACCAATTTCCATCAACCAAAGTTCTCTCAGATATTCTCTCAAGAAACAGTTAATAAGTAACTATAGGTTAAATTTTATTTAAAAGGTATTTAGAGGCATAATTTTTAAGTATATTTCAACTGTGAAAAAGCTAGCCCTTATATTTGTCCTATTATTTTCGGTAAACACATTTGCATCATATATCCTTATTCCTATGGATGCAGAAAGTCAGAAAAATCATTTAAAAGCTTACGGAATTACTTATTGGACTTTAGAAAAACAATTAAAAGTAAAATGGTTATTAAATTACAGAGGAGGTTCTTTTTTAATGCCAGATACTGAAGAAATTCAACGTGAATGCCAAATAAGGGGAGTTTCTTTTGAAATATTATCTGATGCCAAAACTGAATCCATACTAGAAGAAATTAGTAGTCCTAGTAAAAATATGGAAGCTGTTGTTTTAGAGAAAGCACCTAAAATTGCTGTTTATACGCCAAAAGGAAAACTACCTTGGGATGACGCTGTAACCATGGTTTTAACTTATGCTGAAATTCCTTATGAAACAGTATATGATGAAGAAGTGTTGAATGATGCTTTATTACTTTACGATTGGTTGCATTTACACCATGAAGATTTTACAGGGCAATATGGTAAATTCTACGCAAATTATAGAACTGCTGCTTGGTACATAGAAGAAAAGAAAGCTTCTGAAGCATTAGCAGCTAAATTGGGTTATTCTAAAGTATCTGAAGAAAAACTTGCTGTCTCTTTAAAAATAAGAGATTATGTAGTAGGTGGAGGCTTCATGTTTGCTATGTGTAGCGCTACAGATAGTTTTGATATAGCTCTCTCTGCAGAAGGAATAGATATTTGCGAACCCATGTTCGATGGAGACGCTAGCGATCCAAACTATCAATCTAAAATAAATTACAATAAAACGTTCGCATTTAAAGATTTTAAATTGGAAAGAAATCCTATGGTTTATGAGTTTTCTTCTATAGATATGACTCAAAAAAGACAGATTCCTAAAATGACAGATTATTTTACATTGATGGATTTTTCTGCAAAATGGGATCCAATTCCAACGATGTTAAATCAGAACCATACAGCTTTAGTTAAAGGGTTTATGGGACAAACAACGTCTTTTACAAGAGATGAAATTAAGTCAAATGTATTAGTGCTTGGAGAAAACAAAACCAATGGAGAAGCCAAATACATTCATGGAATAAAAGGAAAAGGTTTTTTTACTTTTTATGGAGGTCACGACCCAGAAGATTATACACATAGAGTAGGAGACCCAAAAACAGAATTAGACCTGCATCCAACTTCACCAGGTTATAGGCTTATTTTAAATAATGTCTTGTTTCCGGCAGCAAGAAAAAAGAAGCAGAAAACTTAACTGCATTAACTCTCTTTGTTATTTGTTAAACTTTGGAATGAATTATAACGTTAATTCAATTTATAAAAATGTATAATGTAATTCTTTAAACAAAAAAACCAACTCAAAAGAGTTGGTTTTTTTATAAGTGAAATATGTTATACAATAGGCGAAACGCCTTATTTTACTTTCTCTATTACAGCTTTAAAAGCCTCAGGATTATTCATAGCTAAATCTGCTAAAACCTTACGGTTTAATTCAATATCATTAGCTTTTAATTTTCCCATAAATTGAGAATAAGATAATCCATGTTCTCTAGCTCCAGCGTTAATACGCGTAATCCATAAAGCACGGAATGTTCTCTTTTTGTTTCTACGGTCTCTATACGAATATTGCATCGCTTTATCAACCGCATTTTTTGCTACTGTCCAAACGTTTTTACGACGTCCGAAGTAACCTTTTGCTTGTTTAAGCACCTTTTTTCTTCTGGCTCTTTTGGCAACAGAATTTACTGATCTTGGCATAATTTAATTGTTTTTTGTAGTAGGCGGCCGATAATCGACACTTTAATTGCCTAACTCCAGGGTTTAAATAATAATTTAACCGAACGTGATTACTTTAATCGTAATTGTTCTTTAATACTGTTCTCATCACTCGCATGTACTAAAGTACTGTGAGTTAATGCTAACTTACGCTTTTTAGACTTCTTTGTTAAGATATGACTTTTAAAAGCGTGCTTTCTTTTAATCTTACCAGTACCTGTTAACTTAAAACGTTTTTTGGCACTAGATTTGGTTTTCATTTTAGGCATCTTGTTCTCCTAGTTTTGTTTATTTCACTTATTATTTTCAACCTGTAAATCAGGATTTATTTTGATTTTTTTGGAGCTATAAACATGGTCATACGTTTACCTTCCAATTTAGGCATTTGTTCCACTTTACCTAATTCTTCTAAATCTTGAGCTAATCTTAAAAGTAAGATTTGACCTTGTTCTTTAAAAACAATCGAACGACCTTTAAAGAATACAAAAGCTTTTAATTTTGCACCTTCCTTTAAAAATTTCTCAGCATGTTTCTTTTTAAAATCGTAATCATGATCATCGGTTTGTGGACCAAATCGAATTTCTTTAACTACAACTTTGCTAGCTTTAGATTTTAAAGCTTTTTCACGTTTCTTCTGTTCGTAAAGAAACTTTTTATAATCCATAACCTTACAAACCGGAGGATCAGCTTTAGGTGATATTTCAACAAGATCTAAACCTTGTTCATCTGCAATAGCTAGTGCGTCCTTAGTTGGGTATACACCAACTTCAACATTATCACCTACTAATCGCACTTTTTCAGACCTAATTTTAGAATTAATTCTGTGTTGATCTTCTTGACTAACTCGTCTAGAGACTTGTTTTCTTCTACGTATTGCTATGGCTTTATAATTTTAGTTAAACTTATTTTTAAAATGTCTTTAATGACTTATTTATCTCTTTATTTATAATATCTGTCAAATCTTGTACAGTAATCATGCCAAGATCTTCTCCACCATGTTGGCGAACAGAAATCATATCTTCTTGCTCTTCATTCTCTCCAACTATGACCATATATGGGATTTTTTTCATTTCGGCTTCCCGAATCTTCTTACCCATGGTCTCATTTCTGTTATCAATCAGGGCGCGAATTTCGTTATTTTCTAACACATTTAAAACTTTTTTCGCGTATTTTTCATATTTCTCACTAATTGATAACACAATTACTTGATCTGGTATCAACCAAAGTGGGAAATTTCCTCCAGTATGTTCAAGTAGAATTGCTATAAAACGTTCCATACTTCCAAAAGGTGCACGGTGAATCATTACAGGTCTGTGTAATTCATTATCACTGCCTTTATAAGTTAAATCAAAACGTTCAGGAAGCGTATAGTCAACTTGTATAGTTCCTAGTTGCCATTGTCTACCAAGGGCATCTTTAACCATAAAATCTAATTTTGGTCCATAGAAAGCAGCTTCACCAGTTTCAATGACAAAATTTAATTTTTTATCTTCTGCTGCATTGATAATTGCCTGCTCAGCCTTTTCCCATAAATGATCATCTCCAATATATTTTTCTGGGTTATCAGGATCTCTTAAAGATACTTGAGCTGTAAAATTTTCAAAGCCTAATGAGCCAAAGACATAAAGTACTAAATCTATAACATCTTTAAATTCTTTATCCAATTGGTCTGGTGTGCAGAAAATGTGTGCATCATCTTGAGTGAAACCTCTCACACGTGTTAATCCATGTAGTTCGCCACTTTGTTCATATCTATAAACGGTTCCAAATTCAGCAAATCGCTTTGGAAGATCTTTATAAGACCACTGGCTGCTATTATATATTTCACAATGATGAGGGCAGTTCATTGGTTTTAATAAAAACTCTTCACCTTCTTTAGGAGTGTGTATTGGTTGAAAACTGTCTTCTCCGTATTTTGCATAATGTCCAGATGTGACATATAATTCTTTCTGACCTATATGTGGGGTAACTACCATTTCGTATCCAGCTTTTTTCTGAGCTTTTTTTAGAAAGTTTTCTAAGCGCTCACGTAAGGCAGCTCCTTTTGGTAACCACAAAGGTAGTCCTTGACCAACTCTTTGCGAAAAAGTAAATAACTCTAATTCTTTACCAAGTTTTCTGTGGTCTCTTTTCTTTGCTTCTTCAAGAAGTTCTAAATATTGAGTAAGCTCTTTTTGTTTTGGGAAAGAAATACCATAAACACGAGTTAATTGCTTATTATTTTCATCACCTTTCCAGTAAGCTCCTGCAACACTTAGAATTTTTACAGCCTTAACAATACTTGTGTTAGGAATATGACCACCACGACATAAATCTGTAAAAGTTGAATGGTCGCAGAATGTAATGGTACCATCTTCAAGGTTTTCAATTAAATCTACTTTATAACTATTCTTACCTTTATAGTATGATAAAGCTTCAGCCTTTGATACAGATCTCATTTTGAAATCATGTTTACCTCTAGCTATTTCTAACATTTTATCTTCAATGTTCTTAAAATCCTTGTCTGAAATAGTTTCTTCTCCTAAATCAATATCGTAATAAAAGCCATTTTCAATAGCTGGACCAACCCATAATTTTGAATTAGGATATAGTTCTTCTATAGCTTGTGCTAATATATGTGCAGAAGAATGCCAAAATGCTTTTTTACCTTCTTCGTTATTCCATGTATATAAGATTAATGAACCATTGGTAGTTAATGGAGTGGTCGTTTCAATAATAGTATTGTTAAAACTAGCAGAAATAACATTTCTAGCAAGCCCTTCACTAATGCTTTTTGCAACCTCCATTGCAGTCGTATTCTTTTCAAACGACTTAATACTACCATCTGGTAATGTAATCTGTATCATTATATATATGTCTTAAAATAAAGAAGCAAAGATAATAGTATAAAATTTTACATACAATGTTCCATCCATTATTTATATAACATAATGTATCAGATTATAATGGACTAATGTTTTATACTTATATATAGGCATGATTCGTTTAGTTTGGATCAAGATGATTTGGACTTATTGTAAGAGATTGGTTATATCAATCTATAAAATTTAGGTTTTAATAATATCCGATTTTTTACTAATGTATATATTTTAAAAAAAACTCAATTATATAAAATGCAGTTAATAAGAGTTTTAAAAGGTGTTTAAGAAAAAGATTCAAAAAAGGTTAAAAAAAGTTTGTTTAGGATAAAAAAAGGGTTGTATATTTGCACCCCG